>JBAQND010000176.1:0-7083 GCA_049303455.1 Thiobacillus sp. | reverse complement strand
CTCAATCTGAAACACCGTATGACTTCCATACCTGTATTCCATGCCGCACCTCCCTTTCGTGCAGCTTATTCTCGCAGCTAAAGCTGACCGGCTAAAGCCGGTGGTTTAAACCTTGAAATGGACAATTAACCGGACCGTTGCAATTCAGGCGAGCCGCGAGCCGACTTCTCGGTTCATGGGATTTGAATCACGGCTTCCGCGAGCAACTTCCCCCCCTCTTCGGGCCGCTCCCGATACACGACGCGCAAGCTGCCATGCGCGGGCGCCACCCCGGATTGCAACTGCATTTTGATTCGGCGCAACGGGTTGGGCGTATACACGGCAACGCCACCGGCGCTGGCTATGCGTTGTTCGGCGCCGTTGCCGGGCGTGAACGTAACGGCCAGGTCGCCGTAAACGGAACGGTTGCCGCTGCGTCGCAGCTCGAACGCCACCATGGCGGGCTGGCCGTCGGCGGGATGTTGCAGTTCGACATTCGAGATCGTAGCCACCGCGGAAGTCTCTCCATGGCGAACAATGACCGGGATGGAAACGCCGATCAGCGGGGTCAGCCTGATCTCAAGCGTGGATTCCGGATCGCGGCTGCGCTCCTCGATGCTGGTTTGCGCCCGGGCTTCGGCCACCCGCTCGAACATCAGATGAGAGCGGTATTCGCCCGGCGCCAGGCCGGCCGGCTTTCGCAACATGATGCGCACCACTTGTCCCGCTCCGGGCGCAAGCGTCACCTGGCGCGGCGAATAGCGCAGCATTCCGTCGGCGAATTGTTCGTTCGGCGCGGGCGTGTCGACGCCGGAAAATTCGCCGGTCTCGCTCATGCGCCGGTTCGCCAGGCTGATGCGGTAGGTCGCAGTTTCCTGGCCGTTGTTGATCAGATCGAGCTGGGCGGCGCGCTGGTTTTTCTCGAATACGAGACGCGTGGGATGCAGCATCAAATCGGCGGCGGCAAACGGTTGCGCGAGCAAGCCGGCCAATCCGATGAATGCGAGCAGGCCTTGCCTGATCGTCGTGCGGTTCGGCACAAACCGCCGCATCAAGCAGCAGCGCCCTCCGCGGCAAAGCATGGATAGAGTGGGTGTCATCGAACGTATATCCCTGAAGTTTTCCAGACTTATGATGGTAGTCGAGCCTCGACCAGGGCTCAACGCTCGGGCCGGACGGGGGCGGGTCAATTGTAGTTGACGGTCACGTCGAAGGCCCCCGAATAACTGCCGACCGGCTGGTTGCCGCCGACAGTGAGGGTCGCGCCGACCAATAGCGTTTGCGTTCCCCCTGCACCAAGCGTGCCGGTTGGACTGGGACTGCTGGTGAATGTATTGACTGCCATGCTGTTGGCGCCACTGGCAAGCGAGACCGTCCCATCGGCAGGCAGGCTGATGGCGTAGGTCGCATTCGCGTCGCCGGAAACGCCGAACTGCGCGGCGGCCCCGGCGCCTGACGATACCAGTACCACGCCGCCGCCCGCACTGCGGGCGCCGCTCGGGCCGACCGTGATCGTGCCGCCGCTCCCCGCCGCGAACCTGCCGAAAGCGAGCGCCTGCGTATTGCCGATCGCAACCGGGGTCTGCGCCACCGCGGTGTGCGCCGCCCAAGCCGCGCACACCGCCAGCGCCAGGAGGCGCCGCCATGGGTTCTTCACAAGCACTCTCCCGTTCTTCGCACTAAACGACCCGCTTGCAAAATAGCACAGCCCATCACGGCGGGAAGGCCCGCCGCGATGGGCCGCGCGGCTTCGCGCGCCGTTCGCCGGACGGCTCAGATGGCCGCGGGTTCTCAGTTGTACTCGACCGTCACGTCGAAGGTGCCGGTGTAAGCGCCCGCCACCTGCGCGCTGGCGACGGTCAGGGTCCCCCCCACCGTGACGGTTTCCGCGCCCGTTGCCGAGAGCGTGCCGGTGGCCGAGGGGGTGCTGGTAAAGGTGTCCACGGTCATTGTGTTGGCGCCGGATGCGATCGAGGCGGTCGCCGGCAGCGTGATCGCGTAGGTGGCGTTGTTATCGCCGGTGACGTCAAAGCTCGCAGCGGCGCCGGGGGTCACGGTCGACAGGACCACGGCGCCCGTTGCGGTGCGGGTTCCCGCGGGACTCATCACCACGGTGCCGCCGGTGCTGGCCGCGAATTTGCCGAACGCCAGATCCGCGGTGTTGGCGATGGCGATGGGCGTGATCACGGTCGCCGTGGCGTTGCCCGTGGCGGATGCAGCATGGCCGTTGACGCCCAAAGCGGCGCCGCCGAGGGCGAAAGCCGAGACCAGGGCGAGTTTAAGTGCGCGTTGCTTGAAGTTGATGTTCATGATGTGTTCCTTATGAAAAATCGAACAGATGGACCCAATGTACCGTTGTATTACGGCAGACCGCCGGGCGGAAACACGATCCGGTGTTGCGCTGCGGTTATCCGTAAACTTCGATATGGTTTATAACGGCTTTTCCGGAACACGGCCTATCCGTAAATGTACCTACAGCCGGTCTGACCGGGTCAGCCGCGCAGGTCGAGAACCATGCGCACCAGCCCGGGCAGGGAGTCGGCCTGCATCTTGCCCATGACCCGGGCGCGATGCTGTTCGATGGTTCGCGGGCTGGCGCCGAGCAGATAGGCGATCATCTTGTTGGCCTTGCCCGAGACCAGCATATCCAGTACTTCGCGTTCGCGCGGCGTCAGGCTTGCCAGCCGCTGTTCGATCCCGGCGCGTCCCAGCGCGTCGCGTCGGCTCTGGGTATCCAGTTCGGGGGTGTAGAGCCGGTAAGTATTGCGCCCGTGCCTCTTTGCGCAGTGCATCGCCACCTCGGCGTTTCGCAGCAATGCATCGATGTCGTCGCCATCGAGCGGAAAGGCGGCGATGCCGATACTGGCCGTCACCCGGACCCGCTTGCCGTTAATCTCCAATGGCAGCGACAGCGCCTCCAGGATCCGAAACGCCAGGATGGCCGCCCCCTCTCTTCCGGCCAGCCCTTCGAGGATCACGGCAAACTCGTCCCCGCCCAGCCGGGCAACCGTGTCGCTCTTGCGCACGCTACGCCTGAGGCGCTCGGCGACCTGCCTGAGCGCAAGGTCGCCGGCCTCCTGCCCCAGCGTTGCGTTCACCGTCCGGAAACGATCCAGACCGAGAAGCATGACCCCTACCCACTGTTTGTTGCGGCTTCCCCGCGCCATCGCCCCGCCCAGGCGGTCGCGGAACTGGCTGCGATTGGGCAGTTCCGTCAGCACATCGTATTGCGCGAGGTGGCTCAGCCGGGATTCCACCAGCAGTTGAACCGCGGGTTTGCCGCGGTAGCCGCAGGCGTTTGCCGCGACCTCGGCATGGAGCGTCGTCCCGTCGATCCGGATCAGTTTGCGCCTGAGGAACGGTGCGCTCCGGCCCGGCCCGGCAAGCGTGCCGATGTGCTGGCTGAGGGCGTCCCGATCTTTCGGTTGGACGAAATCCAGAAAGGGTTTTCCAAGCAGCTGTTCCGGCGTGCTTGCACCGAGCAACATCGCCGCTTTCTCGCTCACGAACACAAGCGTGCCTTCGCTATGGACAAGAATCGCCTCGCGGGAGAGTTCCACCAGCCTGCGGTAGCGCTGTTCGCTTTCCTCAAGCGCTTGCTCGAGACGCTTGCGCTCAATCGCATCATGCGCGGCATCGGCATGATCGCCCTCGACCCGAAAAATTTTGTACCGGCTCCGGCTTTCAACGACAGGCTTTCTCCGGCATCCTGCGTCATTCTGATTGGAATCGGGCATCTTCAAGGTTCCTCTTCCGGTGCTTTGAACCACAATACTGGGCGTTCTTGATGGTTTCCGCCGGAATTCAGCCGCACGGCATGCGCCACGGCTTGATTTCGGCGTACCCGGCCGCGCCGCGTTGGGCAAATACGCTGCTTCCGCGGAAGAATCAGCGATTTTCCCCCGCCGGGAAGAAGGGCGCATCCGCCGGGATAAGCAGTCTTTGCCCCGGGCGGAGACCATCGTGATCCTGAATGAGGTCGCGATTCGCCTGCACAATTTCATGGGCATTGGCCGCCGTGGCCTCGCCGTAAAACATCTTCGTGATCTTCCAAAGCCAGTCGCCTTCCCTGACGGTGTAATAGCGCTTTTCTGCGCCATGCGCAGGGGGAGGCGCAGTCCTGGCCGGCGCTGCGGTCGCCGGTTCGGCCTCGATCGAAGCAGGAGAAACCGGTTCGGATACGGACTCCGAAAGCGGGATCAGGTAGAAATCAATGCCATTCAAAAATGCGCCGTCCGGCGACACTGTGATGATCCGCGTTCCGGTATCGGTCAGATTCAACCGCACCAGTTGTTTCGGCGACACGCGCAGCCGGTAATCCCCAGGCGGAACGGACGGCACGATGTAAAATCCGTCCGAGGCGCTTTTTGCTTCGCCGACAACCTTGCCTTGAGCATCGATCAGCTCCAGAAACACATCGCCGATACTGCGTTTTTCATCGTTTTCGATGAGATAAACCGTCCCGTCGATTTCGCTCGTCATGATCACGGGAAACGCCAGCACCGTCGCCTTCCCCGGCCGCGGCACCAGGCGCGCGCCCCTGGGCTGCGCCGACCACTGCGGATCGTCCAGCGTCGCGGGATCGACCCCGATATCCACGTTCTGCCTGACCGGCAGGCGGCCGAGATACGCCATTCCCGCGGCATCGGTCCGCACCGGGCGCCTGCCGCCGTTGACCAGGAAGCCGGCGCCTTCGACGGATTCTTCGTCCGCGTCCATGATCCCGTTCAGGTTTTTGTCCACGAAAACCCGTGCCGAGACGGCCCCGCTATCGGCCATCGGCAACGCGTCGAACACCCAGGCCGAGTTGAGCGGTTCTCTACCCATGGCCATAAACAGCTGCGTGCCCAGCGTAATTTCCCCGCGCGTCGAGTAGCCCCCGCTGACCCGCAACCCATACGCGCCGATGCTCTTGTTCAGGCCGACCGTATATTGCGTCTCCCGTGCCGCGACGTCGCGCGTCACGCCCATGTTCAAAAGATAGCCCAGGGCGAGATTTTTGTCCGCGGAGAAAAAAATCGTCGTGAGGCTGGTTTCCGGTGTGAGGGCATAGCCGATCTGCCCACGCAGGCCGAGGCCGCTCAACCGGCGGCTTATCTGGAAACTGCCGTCCACCGATTCGGCGCCGCCTGCCGTTTGCCAGCGCAACTGATTGGTCAGCAAGGCGCCGGCCACATGGGTGGAGATGCGCCCGCTTGCTTCGACGTTTTCCGCGCCCGACTGCAAGCGGTCGCGCTTCATCTCCAGCGTAACCGGCAGGCGCGGCATGGACGGCAGCGCAATGACCCCGTCGAGGCGCATCTGGTCGCGTGTGCGGATGGGATCCCCGCCCGCCAAAAACAAATCGCTGGCAAAGTCGTTCAGCCGCGCATGGCTCAGCCCGAGCGTCAGCTTGCCCACCCGCGTTTTAATCCCCAGCTCGGCAAGCGATCCGCCGTCCCCGGATCGGACCACGTCGCCGCTCACAAGCAGCGATTGCCACAGGGCGCGCAGCCCCAAATTGGTGTAGTGCTGTTGCACGCCCGCCAAAGGCAGGCTGGTCACGCCAGCGGTAGCCGATAAATTCCGGTTGAAGCCCCAGTCGAAGCGGGCGATGGCGCGCGGGTTGCCGTCGTCGTCGCGATGCTGCGCGATCTGGTAATAAAATTCCCCGGGCGGCGTAAGCGACTGCTCCAGGAGGAAGCTTTTTCTTTCGACGCGCACCTGGCCCTGGGGGCCGTGAAACACCAGCCGGAATTCGTTCGGTCCGTATACCAGCGGCAGATCGTCGAAAACATACTGTCCATCGGGCCTTGCCTGCTGGAAGCCTACCAGGGCGTCGTTGAAATAAAGCTCCACGTCCCAGCCGGGGAGGAGGTCGCCCTGCAGGCTGTGCCTGTCAAAGCTGGCAGGCTGGGTCAACGGACGGTTGCCGAACTCGAACCCGTTTCCTGTCGGACTGGTGCGCGAAACGTTCGCGATGGCGGGTACCGAAATGTTGCCAAAAGCGAACGAGCGCGCGCGCAGCGGCCCCAGGAGGCCGGCAGCGGGGTCGTTGCGGCCGAGCGTGGCGCGGAAATCCGTGTTGCCGCGGCTGGCGGCGCCCAGAAACGCGGTGGCTTCCAGCCCCAGAAAGTCGCCGGTCAGAAACGCGGTATACCGGGCGTCGACCTGGGTCTTGCCGCCCGAGCGGCGGGCATCGAACCCGATGGTCTGGTCGATGAACGGCGTATCGAGGAGCCGGTACGGCGTGTCGCGGCGCGGATAGCCCGGATCTTCGTATTGCCGAATGCCTGCGCGTGCGCCCTGCTGCTCCCGTTTCAGGCGCAATTGCAGGGGCAGCGGTTCGCGCGCCCGCACCTTCAGCGCAAGACCGGAAAAATCAACTTCCAGGTCCAGCGGTAGCCAGTGTGCGAGCAACTGGCTCGCCACGTAGATGTCGTCCGGGCGCACCTCGAACAATGCGGGATCGACCGTTTCCGTCTTGTCGCCCAGGACCGCCCTGGCTTGGGGCAGGTCCAGGTAGAACGTGCGGTTTTCATGCAACACGAAACCGCTGGCGGTACCCTGTGCCGGCTGGGTTCTGATTGCAAGCGTGAGGAGCTGCGCCAATCCACCCAGCGGCAACAGGATATTTTGGCCTCTTTGGTAAGCGGTCAGGCCGTCGGAAAGCACATGCTGGTCCAGCCGCACTTCCAGCAACAACAGGTTGGCGTCGCGTGACGGTGACGGCTGCGCAATGCATGGCAGCGGCAGCAGGAAAAACATCAAGACAAGCCCTGCGCCCCGCCAAATATTCGTGGTGCGAAATGCCAATTCGCGCACAATCAAAAAATAATATGAAACAGCATCTTACAATATTTTCTTTAAGCAACACGGAACCATGGTGAAGGCAGCCAAGCCGCATTCAGGCAGGTTCTGGTCTACGCTGAGCCTATGCGCGTTTGCGACGAAATGACCAGCCGTGGCCCCTTGCGGGTCCCTTAGGCTTGAAACCGCCAGGAATGAGTCGTCTCCATCATTGAAAACTCGGCAGATGATGAAACACACCTCGATCAAACCTCCCGGCAGACGCATTCAGTCGCCGCTGCTGGGCATCGCGGCCAGCATCCTGTTCGTCGCTGC
>JBAQND010000175.1:0-1739 GCA_049303455.1 Thiobacillus sp. | reverse complement strand
GGGATTCGGTGTCGTCGAAGTGTTTCATGTACGTTTTCAAAAAATTGATCCGCGAAGGACGCGAAGAAGCGCGAAGAAAGGCTTTGCGTAGATACTGTTATCGGTGTCAAGAAATATGCAAAGCTGGATTGAAGGGTTTGCCCGACTTGAGGACGCCGAAGGCGACATGGACGAGCTTGCGCATCATTGCGCCGAGAATGAGCATGGGCGGCTTGCCTGCTGCAGCCAGCCGATCCCTGAAGGCGCGCCCCCACACAGTTCGCGTCGTAGCCACCATGGCGGGCATATACAGCGCGCGGCGCAACGGCGCATGGCCCACCTTCGACAGTCGCGGCTTGCCCCGCACACTGCTGCCCGACTCGTGCTGACGCGGGTCCAGGCCGGCGAAGGCGACCGCCTCACGGGCGTTGTCGAACCGAGGCGCCCCGCCGTAGTACGACAGCAGAACCGGGATGGTTTTATCGCCCAGGCCGGGGACGCTGTCGAGCAACGCGCGCTGCTCCTTGAGGCTGGGGTCGTCGTCGATTTTCTGGCGCAGCGCAGCATCGATCTCGGCGATGGCCTTTTCCAGGTAGGCCAGATGGGTTTCGATGCCGGCACGAACCGCTTCCCGCGCCACCAGCAACCGGTTGCTTTCCTGCGTGCGCATGGCATTCAGTGCATCGCGTCTTGCCACCAGCGCACGCAATTCCCGGATCGCCGGAGACGGCGCTTGCCAGGGCTCAGGGCGTTGCGCCACACAGAATCTGGCAATCAGCCGGGCATCGACCCGATCGGTCTTGGTGCGCACCAGTTCGGCAGCGCCAAAGGCCTTGATCTGCGCCGGGTTGACGATACTGACCGTATGGCCCGCGTCGGCCAGGAATTCGGCTACGGCTTCCCAATAGATGCCGGTGGCCTCCATGCAAACGTGAAGGTCGGTCACGCCGTGTTTATTCAACCACGTCGACAAGACCGCAAACCCTTGCGGAGTGTTGTCGACAACCTTGCTGCGAATCTTTCCATCGACCAGCTGAAGTGCGACATCCAGCTTGGCCTTGGCGACATCGATTCCGAGTATGGATTTCATGATGGCTCCTTGTCTGGGTTCAGGGAGGATTCCTCGCGCAATCAACCTTGTAAATACGGGCTGCCGACCAGGTCGGGCCAAAGATACTGTCCGATTTCTCGCATGAGGGTTGGGAAGACCGGCGCATCATCTACGCAACAAGCTTTTCCGCTTAAGGGTGAACACGGCGTCCGGTCTTCCCGCTCGGGTAAACCCGAGTACTGCAACAACTATTTCACAATACAAGGGTGCACTCCGTGCACCGGTTGACGCTCGAAGGTGCACGCAGTGCACCCTACACCAGGCATCTCGCGCTCCAATGAACAATCAGGCCTCCGAATGCCGCTGTTCGCGGAAGCCATCTGCCGCCTGTACAGCGGTCGAACTGCTGCACGCCTAGGCGCTTGCCGAGTCGGCATGCCGTTGCGCCCATTCGAGATAGTCCCTCGCCGTGGCAATCCATTTTTCCGGCAGATGCCGCCCGTCGTCGCGCAGGTGCCACAGGGCGAGCTTGGCGCGCAGCATCGCCCGGCAGCTCTGGTAGAAATGCAGCAGGCCGGCGGGCGGCGTATCGCCACTCGCCTCGCCATATTCTTCCAGCAGCCAGCGGGCCACGTGCGGCGCGTGCAGCCGCTCGCACTCCAGCGCCAGATAGCCCAATTCGTCGGCTGGGTCGAGGATGCGGTACTCG
>JBAQND010000174.1:0-8523 GCA_049303455.1 Thiobacillus sp. | reverse complement strand
GCGGTCGACACCATCGCCGCCGACCTCGAAGCACTCAACCTGGGCGAGAAGAAAACCCAGTTCCGCCTGCGCGACTGGGGCATTTCGCGCCAGCGCTACTGGGGCTGCCCGATCCCGATCATCCACTGCGACGCCTGCGGCGACGTGCCGGTGCCGGTCGGGCAGCTGCCGGTGGTGCTGCCGGAGGACGTGGTGCCGGACGGTGCCGGCAATCCCTTGAACCGACGCGCCGACTTCGTCAATTGCACGTGTCCGAAGTGCGGCGCGCCGGCGCGGCGCGAGACCGACACCATGGACACCTTCGTCGAGTCCTCGTGGTACTACGCGCGCTACGCCTGCCCCGATTTCGACGGCGGCATGCTCGACGCGCGGGCGAACAAATGGCTGCCGGTCGACCAGTACATCGGCGGCATCGAACACGCCATCCTGCATCTTCTGTACGCGCGCTTCTTCCACAAGCTGATGCGCGATGAAGGGCTGGTGGCGAGCGACGAGCCCTTCGTCAACCTGCTGACGCAGGGCATGGTGATCGCCAACACCTATTACCGTGAAACGCCCGACGGCAAGAAGACCTGGTTCAACCCGGCCGACGTGGAAATGCGGGACGGGGTTGCGATCCTGAAGGCCGACGGCCAGCCGGTGATCGCCGGCGGCATCGAAAAGATGGCGAAGTCGAAGAACAACGGCGTCGACCCGCAGGCGCTGATCGACCTGTACGGCGCCGACACCGCGCGCCTGTTCACCATGTTCGCCGCGCCGCCGGAGCAGAGCCTGGAATGGTCGGACGCCGGCGTCGAGGGCGCGCACCGCTTCCTGAAAAGGCTGTGGAAGCTGGCCTACGAGCATGTGCAGGGCGGCGCGGTGGCGGCGTTTGCCGGCGGCGAGCTGCCGAAAACGGCCAAAACCCTGCGCCGCCAGCTGCACCAGACCATCCACAAGGTGAGCGACGATATCGAGCGTCGCAAGCAGTTCAACACCGCGATCGCCGCCGTGATGGAGCTGATGAATGCGCTGGCCAGGCTGGACGGCGACGACGCCGTCACCCGCAGCGTGCGCCAGGAAGCGCTCGAAGCGGCGGTGACGATGCTGGCGCCCATCGTGCCGCACATTGCCGAGGCCTTGTACGCCGAACTCAGGCCGGGCGCGGCCATGGCCTGGCCGGCGGTGGACGAATCCGCGCTGGTGCAGGACGAGATCGAACTGATGCTGCAGGTCAACGGCAAGCTGCGCGGGCAGATCCGGGTAGCGGCGACGGCCGACAAGGCGGCGATCGAGACCGCTGCACTGGCAAGCGAAGCCGCGCAGAAATACCTGGAAGGCCAGCCACCGAAAAAAGTGGTGGTGGTGCCCGGTCGTTTGGTTAATATCGTCGTATGAACCGTCGACTCTTTCTTGCCGCGATTCCCGCGGCACTCGCGACCGGATGCGGATTCAAGCTGCGCCGTTTCGAAGGCATCCCGTTTGCCAGCCTGTATATCGACGCGCCCCACGGCGGCGCGGTGGCCGAGCGCATCCGCAGTGCGCTGACCTCGAGCAAGCAGACCCGGCTGGCCGCGAGCGCCGGCGAAGCCGAGGCGGTGCTGGTTTTCGGCCAGGAAACGCGCAGCAAAGTCATTCTTTCGCTGTCCGGCGCCGGCCGCGTCACCGAATACCGGCTCGGCTTGCAGCTGACCTATCACGTCAACGACAAGGAAGGACGCACGCTGGCCGCGCCCGAGGTCATCGAACTCAGCCGCGACATCACCTATGACGACACGCAGGTGCTGGCCAAGGCGGCCGAAGAGCAACTGCTGTACCGCGACATGGAAGACGGCGCCACCCGTCGGATCTTGCGCCGCCTGCAAAACATCGGCCCTGCCAGTTGAATATCGCGGCCGACCGTCTGCCTGACCAGCTTGCGCGCGGCCTCGCTGCGCTCTACGTGGTGGTGGGCGACGAGCCGCTGGGGGCACAGGAAGCGTGTGACGCCATCCGCGTGGCGGCGCGTGCGGCCGGGCACAGCGAGCGCAACGTTTACACCGCGCAGGGGCGCTACAACTGGCAGACCATTTTTTCCGGCAGCGACAACCTCTCGCTGTTCGCCGAGCGCCGCCTGACCGAAATCCGCGTGCCCTCCGGCAAGCCTGGCATCGATGGCGCCAAGGCGCTGGAAACCTATGCGGCCAAACTGCCGGCCGATACGCTGACGCTGATCAGCCTGCCGGGTCTGGACTGGAAAGCCATGAAAAGCCGCTGGTTCACCACCCTGGCAGCCGCCGGCGTGGTGGTCGAGGCGCGACCGCTCGACCGTTCCCAGCTGCCCGGCTGGATCGAGCGCCGGCTCGCCAAACAGGGCCTGCGCGCCGAGCGCGCCGCGCTGGAATTTCTGGCCGACCAGGTCGAAGGCAATTTATTGGCGGCGCAGCAGGAAATCGACAAGCTCGCGCTGCTGCTGCCGGCGGGGGCATACGATTCCACAGGCGCTATAGCGCCTAGTGGATCGGAGCACCCACAAGGGGCATCGCGATCCTTTAGGGCGGTGACGCTGGCCGACGTCGAGCATGCGGTGGTCGACGTCAGCCGGTTGGAGGCCGACGCCCTCGCGGATGCGCTCTACGCCGGCGACGGCGCGCGCTTTGCGCAGATCGTGATCGACCTCAAGGATGCGGGCGAGGCGGTGCCGGCCATCCTGTGGCAGGTGACGTCGGCGGTCGGGCTGCTGCTCAGGCTAAAATCAGCCATTGTGCAGGGCGACAGCCTGCCCGGCCTGATGCGGACGCTGTGGGGGCGCGACAAGCAGCGCGCGCCGCAGATCGAGCGCGCACTCAAGCGCCTGGACCTGCGCCGGATCGAGGCCGCGCTGGCCGACCTGGCACTGGTCGACCGCCAGGCCAAGGGGCTGGAGCGGGTGGGCGATCCGTGGGATACGCTGCTGCGCATGGGACTGGCGCTGGCTGAACCGGCAGGCAATGGAAAACGATATGGACGTTAAAAGCTACATGCAGACGCTGGGCAAGCAGGCGCGCGAAGCCGCGCGCGCGATTGCCCGCGCCGACACCAACCAGAAGAACCACGCGCTGCTGGCGATGGCAGCGGCGATCCGGCGCGATGCCGCCAAACTGCTGGCAGCCAATGCGCGCGACATGGAGCAGGCGCGCGCCAGCGGGCTCGACGCCGCGCTGCTCGACCGCCTGCAGCTGTCAGACCAGACCGTCGCCGGCATGGCCGAAGGCCTGGAGCAGATCGCCGCGCTGCCCGATCCGGTCGGCGAGATCGACGGCCTCAAGTATCGCCCGTCCGGCATCCAGGTCGGCAAGATGCGGGTGCCGCTCGGCGTCATCGGCATCATTTACGAGGCACGTCCCAACGTGACGGCCGACGCCGCAGGCCTGTGTCTGAAATCCGGCAACGCGGCGATCCTGCGCGGCGGCTCCGAGGCGCTGCATTCGAACCAGGCCATTGCCGCCTGCGTGCGCGAAGGACTGGAGGCCGCCGGCCTGCCGAATACCGTGGTGCAGGTGGTCGAGACCACCGACCGCGCCGCGGTGGGCGAACTCATCACCATGAAGGACTACGTGGACGTGATCGTGCCGCGCGGCGGCAAGGGGCTGATCGAGCGCGTCACCGGCGAGGCGCGGGTGCCGGTGATCAAGCACCTGCACGGTAACTGCCATGTGTATGTGGACGATCGCGCCGACCTCGCCAAGGCCCTGAAGATCGTCGAGAACGCCAAGACCCAGCGCTACGGCACCTGCAACACCACCGAGTCGCTGCTGGTGGCGCGTGGCGTCGCCGCCGCAGCGCTGCCGGAGATCGGCAAAATGCTGGCCGGCAAGGGCGTGGAAATGCGTGGCTGTCCGGAAGCGCTGGCGATCCTCAAGGGCGCCGGCGTCGCGGCCGACAAGCTGAAGGCCGCCGTGGACGCCGACTGGACCGAGGAATACCTCGGTCCCATCATCGCGGTCAAGGTGGTCGGCGACCTCGACGCCGCGATGCGCCACATCAACACCCATGGCTCGCATCACACCGACGCCATCGTCACCGAGGACTACGGCCGCGCGCGCCGCTTTTTGCGCGAGGTGGATTCGGCGAGTGTCGTGGTCAATGCCTCGACCCGCTTTGCCGACGGCTTCGAATACGGCCTCGGCGCCGAGATCGGCATTTCCACCGACAAGATCCATGCGCGCGGCCCGGTCGGGCTCGAGGGGCTGACCAGCCAGAAGTGGGTCGTGTTGGGCGACGGGCATGTCAGGGGGTAAGGCGTGAGGGGTGAGGGAGTGAGGTACAGGCCGGCGTGGCGCGGGCGTCGCATGCTGCGCGAGTATCAATCCTCGTTCCTTAATGCCCCTACAGCAGCGCGATAACCGTGGCCCCTCACCCCTCACCCCTTATGTCACTGGCGCGGTCAGCGCCTGGGACGGTATCCCTTGCGGACACCCCTCACGCCCATCCCGCCATCGGCGTATTCGGCGGCACCTTCGACCCCATCCACTTCGGTCATTTGCGGCTGGCCGAGGAAATGGCCGAGGCGCTTGGGCTGGCGCGGGTGCGGTTCATTCCCGCCGGGCAGCCGCCGCACCGCGGGGCACCGCGCACCGCGGCCCCCCACCGGCTGGAGATGGTGCGCCGCGCGATTGCCGGCAACCCGCGCTTTGAACTGGATGCGCGCGAAGTGGAAAGCTCGCGCCCGAGCTATACGGTGGACACGCTGGCAGCCTTGCGTGCCGAACTGGGCTTCGAGCAACCGCTGTGGCTGCTGCTGGGTGCGGATGCGCTTCTCGGGCTGTCGACCTGGCACGAATGGCGGCAGCTGTTCGAGCTGGCGCATATTGCGGTGGCCGCGCGTCCCGGCACGCAACTGCTACAGTCCGATGTCATGCCGGAGATTTTGAAAAACGAAGTATCGCAACGGCAGCTCACCGACGGTCCGGTCTCCGGCCCGGCCGGTTCGGTGCTGTTGCGGCAAATGACGCCGCTGGCCATTTCAGCCACCGCCATCCGCGAAACCCTGGCACGGCATGGCAGCGCACGATACCTGCTGCCCGACGCCGTGCTTGACTATATTGACGAACACCAACTTTACCGACACACCCCATGAACATTGAAGACAAAATCAAACTGATCGTCGCCGCCCTGGAAGACGTCAAGGCACAAGACATCACCGTGATCGATACCGGCAAGCTCACCTCGCTGTTCGAGCGCATGGTGATCGCCAGCGGCACGTCCAATCGCCAGACCCGCTCGCTCGCCGACAATGTGCGGATCAAGATGAAGGAAGCCGACGAATACGTCGGCAACACGGAAGGCGAGGAGACGGGTGAATGGGTGCTGCTCGACCTCGGCGACGTGATCGTCCACGTGATGCTGCCCGCCACGCGCACGCATTACAATCTGGAGGAGTTGTGGGGCGCGGCCGAAGCGGCGCGCGCGCGCCATATACAAGCGGACCACTAGTGTCACGTAGTGTCACGAATCGAAAATAACGAAACATGAAACAGCGTCTTTTTCCGCCATGCGTCGTTGCAGCCCCTTGCCGTATACCCCATACGGCTGCGGGTCCGCGCCTCGCCTGGCGAAAAAATCCATCTGTTTCATTTGTTCCGTTATTTCCGGTTCGCAACACTAGGTTTTACTGCACCTCGACCGCCAGGTGAAATTGCACCTGATCGCCGTCGGCCACAAAATGCCTGGCTGGATCAACACGGGCTACGATGACTATGCGCGCCGCATGCCGCCCGATCTGCCTTTGCTGCTCACCGAAATCAAGCCGGGCCATCGCGTGGCCGGGGAGGACGGTGCGCGGGCGCGGCAGTTGGAGGCCGAGCGCATCCTGGCCGCACTGCCTGCCGGCTGTGTACCGGTGGTGCTCGACGAGCGCGGCACGCAAGTGAGCACGCGCGAACTGGCCGCCTGGTTGGAGGGCTGGATGGCCGAGGGGGTATCGCCGGCGTTCGTGGTTGGCGGCGCCGACGGCCTTGCCGACAGCGTGAAAGCGCGCGCGGGCAAGTTGCTGGGGCTGTCGAAACTGACCCTGCCGCACGCGCTGGCGCGGGTCATGCTGGTCGAGCAGCTGTATCGTGCCGCGTGCATCATCAAGGGGCATCCCTACCATCGTGATTAAGGAAAACAACGAACATGCTGGTTGATAAACGGATTTACCTGGCCTCGCAATCGTCGCGGCGGCGCGAGCTCCTCAAGCAGATCGGGGTTGCCTACGATGTGCTGCCGCTGCGTGCCGTGGTCGGCCGCATGGACGTCATCGAAAACCCGAACGCGGGCGAGGCCGCGCCCGATTTTGTGCAGCGCATGGCGACCGCAAAGGCCGCCTGCGGCTGGCATGCGGTGGATACCCGCCACCTGCTGCGCTTTCCGGTGCTGGGTGCGGATACGGTGGTCGAACTGGACGGCGCCATCCTCGGCAAGCCGGCCGTGCGCACCGAGGCGTCGGCCATGCTGACCCGGCTGTCCGGGCGCGAACACCAGGTGCACACCGCGGTGGCGGTGCAGCATGAAGACCGGCTGGAAATGTGCCTGTCATCCAGCAGGGTCAAGTTCGCCGATCTTGATGCCGCCACCATCACGCGCTACCTGGAAACCGGCGAATATCTCGGCAAGGCCGGCGCCTACGCCATCCAGGGGCGCGCCGGCGCGTTTGCCGAACATGTCGACGGCAGCTACAGCGGCATCGTGGGCTTGCCGTTATATGAAACTGCCGTTTTATTGAGAGCCTTCGGCCTCGCCGTCTGAGGATTGCGGGCCATCCCACCATGAGCGAAGAAATCCTCGTCAACGTCACCCCGCAGGAAACCCGCGTCGCCGTGCTGCACCTGGGCTCGGTGCAGGAACTGCACATCGAGCGCGCGCAATGCCGCGGGCTGGTGAGTAATGTCTACATGGGACGCGTGGTGCGCGTGCTGCCGGGGATGCAGTCGGCGTTCATCGACATCGGCCTCGAGCGCGCGGCCTTCCTGCACGTGGCCGACATCTGGGAAGAGCGCCACGGCAGCGAGCCGGAGCGCCCGATCGAGCAGGTCCTGCACGAGAGCCAGAGCCTGATGGTGCAGGTGGTCAAGGATCCGATCGGCACCAAGGGCGCGCGGCTGTCCACTCAGATCAGTTTCGCCGGGCGCTATCTGGTGTATCTGCCGCAGGAAAGCCACATCGGCATTTCGCAAAAGATCGAGGGCGAGGAAGAGCGTGAACAGCTGCGCCAGAAGCTGCACCGGCTGATGCCGGCGGACGCCACCGGCGGCTTCATCGTGCGCACCATGGCCGAAACCGCGGAAGACGCCGAAATGCAGGCCGACATCGACTACCTGCGGCGGCTGTGGAGCAACATCCAGTCGCGCGGCAACTGCGAGGTGCCGTGCCTCTTGTATCAGGACCTCGACCTGTCATTGCGCGTGCTGCGCGACTTCGTCAACCGCGACACCAGCCGCATCCTCATCGACTCGCGCGAGACCTATCAGCGCATGGCCGAGTTCGCGCAGAACTACACCCATGCCGTGCTCGACAAGCTGCAGCACTACGGCGCCGACCGGCCGCTGTTCGACCTGCATGCGATCGAGGACGAAATCGCCCGGGCGCTGGGGCGGCGCGTCGACCTGAAGTCCGGCGGCTACCTCATCATCGACCAAACCGAGGCGCTGACCACGGTCGACGTCAACACCGGCGGCTTCGTCGGCGCCCGCAACTTCGACGACACCATCTTCAAGACCAACCTAGAAGCCGCGCAGGCCATCGCGCGCCAGCTGCGCCTGAGGAACCTCGGTGGAATCATCATCATCGACTTCATCGACATGGACAACGCCGAGCACCAGGACGCGGTGCTCACCGAACTGAAAAAGACCCTGGCGCGCGACCCCACCCTCAGCACCGTCAGCGGCTTTTCCGCGCTGGGGCTGGTGGAAATGACGCGCAAGCGGACCCGCGAATCGCTCGCGCACATCCTGTGCGAGACGTGCCCCACCTGCGCCGGGCGCGGCGAAATCAAGACCGCGCAGACCGTGTGCTACGACGTGCTGCGCGAGATCCTGCGCGAGGCGCGCCAATTCAGCGCGCGCGAATATCGAATCATCGCCGCGCAAAGCGTGATCGACCTCTTCCTCGATGAGGAGTCCGGCAGCCTCGCCCAGCTCATCGACTTCATCGGCAAGCCGGTGTCGCTGCAGGTCGAGACCACCTACCCGCAGGAACAGTACGACATCATTTTGCTGTGATGGGGAAAAACCTGGTCCGCGAAGTACGCGAAGGGACGAGAAGAAAACCCAAAGCGCGTTTGATTTATTTCCTTCGCGTCCCTTCGCGCACTTCGCGGATAAAAGATTCTGAGTGAAAACACAGCCGCCCGCCTACTGGAAAACCGCCTGCGCCGAACTTGCCGCAGCCGACCCGGTAATGGCCGCGCTGATCGCGAGCTATCCCGACGCCATCCTCGCCAACCGCGGCGACCCCTTCCAGACCCTGGCCCGCGCCATCGTCGGCCAGCAGATCTCGGTCAAGGCGGCCGACAGCGTGTGGGCGCGCTTCGCCGGCTATGCGCAG
>JBAQND010000173.1:0-1544 GCA_049303455.1 Thiobacillus sp. | reverse complement strand
GACCTATACCGTGGTGGTCAACGACGTGCCGGTGAAAGACCTTCTGTTTTCCATCGCGCGTGACACCCAGTACAACATCGACCTGCATCCGGGCATCTCCGGGCGCGTCTCGCTCAACGCCGTGCAGGAACCGCTGCCCGCCATACTCGAGCGCATCGCGCGGCAGGCCGATCTGCGCTACGAAATGAACGGCCGCACCGTGTCGATCATGCCGGACACGCCCTACCTGAAAACCTACAAAATGAATTACGTGAACCTATCGCGTAATACGGCTTCGAGCATTGGCGTCGCTTCGCAAATCGCCGCTACAGGCTCCAGCGATATTACTCAAACCGGTGGGGGTGCCGTATCCACGGGAAACAACTCCAATACCAGCGTCATCACCACCTCAAACAACGACTACTGGGTTGAGCTTAAAGACAATCTTGTGAATATTCTGTATGCCACCAAAATCGAGAACAAGAAGTCCGAAGAACGTATAGAGCGTGCCGCTTTGGCCGATTACGCCTACCTGCGGGATCTTTATCAGAAAAATGACAAAGCCGAGATCGCCGACCGCAGGGATGACCGCAGGGATGTGGAGAGAGTTCGCGCTGCCATTCCGCAAAGTGCCACGCCACAACCGGGCGATAGCGAGCGCGAGGTCATTGTGAATGTCGTCGCGGGCACGGTTTCGGTTTTTGCAACCGAACGCCAGCACCGGCTCGTACGCGAGTATCTCGACACGGTTTCCAACGCATCGCAGCGCCAGGTGCTGATCGAGGCCACCATCGTCGAGGTCACGCTCAAGGATCAATATCGGGCCGGGGTCGACTGGTCGAAAGCCCTGCAAGGCGCCACCGGCTGGACCATCAACACCCTTGGCGGTGGCACCAACGCCTTGGCGGGAACACTTACACCATTCATCCAGGCCACCTACACCAATACGGGCAGTAACGGCTTCACCGCGGCAATCGACCTGCTGGAGTCCTACGGCAACACCAAAGTGCTTTCCAGCCCAAAACTGATGGCCTTGAACAACCAGACAGCGATGCTGAAAGTAGTCAACAATCTGGTGTATTTTTCAGTCGAAGTCACCCCCGCCAGCTACTCAGGCGGGTTTCTAGCGTCGCCAGCCGTATACACGACCACAGCGCGCGCTGTCCCGGTCGGCATCGTGATGTCGGTGCTGCCGCAGATCAGTGAAAACGGCATGGTCTCGCTCACCGTGCGCCCCACCATCTCGCGCAAGGTGGGCGATGTGTCCGACCCCAATCCTGAATTAAAAGAAGTCGCCAATCTCGTCCCCGTCATTCAGGTGCGCGAAATGGAATCCCTGCTGCAAGTGAGGAGCGGCCAGACGGTGATGCTCGGCGGGCTGATCCAGGACGACAGCAACAACGCGCGCGATGGGATCCCCGGCCTGTCGCGCCCCGAAGGCATCGGCGCCGTGTTCGGCCAGCACGAGCGCATCAGCAGCCAGACCGAACTGGTGATCTTCCTGCGGCCTATCGTGGTGTCCAATCCCACGCTGGAAAGCGATGAGCTGCGCCAGTTCCAGCGTC
>JBAQND010000172.1:0-17090 GCA_049303455.1 Thiobacillus sp. | reverse complement strand
TCGCTGGTCGGGCAATACCTCAAACGCTTTGCCCAGATCGACCAGATCATCGACCCGCGCTTTCCCATTTCCGGTCAGGGCGGCATCGCCACCAGCAGCCTGCTCAAGGCCTATGTCGGCCTGCTGTGCACCGGCAAATCCGACTTCGACGCCATCGAATCGCTGCGCCGGGACGCTTTCTTCAGGGACGCGCCGGGCCTGGTGATGGACGGCGCTAAGAGGGGATAAGAGGACGCCGTGAACTGCCCCGAGTTTTCGGACTCCGCGCGGGTCACAGCGCAGCAATGGGGTCTACCATCAATTGTCCTGGCCTCTACACTTACATCGCTCGTGATTCGGTTTTCTATGCTGCTGCGGTTGTCGAGAAAATGCTTACGGGGGCTACAGGTTTGAACGAATTTCGTAATCGGGGCGAACCGTTCCCGAACTGGACCAAGGCGTAATGAGCGCCAACCGGCGCCAGGTTGTGAAATGGAAAGCCGGGGTCGTGCACTGGGCCGCAGCCACGGCGGCGTGCTGCAGGTCAAATTGCGTGGGAGAGCGGCGGGGAGGCGACTTCTGACTTGGCGTCCGGCCGGTTAGGGCTTGTCTCTTCCAGTAGGCGCCGGCCAAAAGGCATCTTGCGCTGGTCGATGAACAGGTTGCTGCCGTCGATACGCTTGGCCATGTGCTTGGCTTCGGCGGCGGCGCGGGCGACTTCCTGGTACTGGTGGAAGTGGTCGGGGTCGACCAGCACCGCGCCGATCGACAGCGAGACCAGGGCATGAAAGGCCATCACACCACGCCGGTCTTCGCTGTGGTAGCCGCCGGCCTCCACGTGATCGGGATTGAACAGGGCCAGACACTCCCGGTCGAAGCGTGCCAGCATGCCGTGGCAGCGCACCTCCCAGTCAAGGCTTTGAAACAGCACCACGAAATCGTCGCCGCCGATGTGGCCGGCAAAATCGAGTTCGGCGTTGCAGCTGTCGCGCAGGATGCGCGCCAGCAACTGGATGATGACGTCGCCGCGGCGGAAGCCGTAGACATCGTTGTAGGGTTTGAAATGGTCGAGGTCGAAATACGCGGTAACAAAAGTCTGTTCGTTAACCAGCAGGCGTTCCAAGTGTTCCTGGACCGGCACATTGCCGGGCAGGCCGGTTAACGGATTGGCATAGCGTGCAGCCACGATTTGCATTTCGGTCACTTCGCGCATCAGGTCGAAGCCGGAACCAAGCCCCAGATAGCGTCCCTCGGAGGTAATGATGAAGCCCTGGGTGAACGCCGCCTTGCCTTTTTTCACCACCAGTTCCGACAACTCGGTCATGCGTGTGGCCTTGTCGACGATCAGCGGGTCGGCATCCATCAGCTCGCTGCAGGGCTTGCGGCCATGGAGTTCGCGCCCGTACAGGCTGATAAAGCGATCGAGCAGGGCGGGGCGATGAATGATGCCGACCGGAATGCCCTTGTCCACCACGGCCACTGCATGCAGGTCGGGATACTGCATCATCAGTTCGAGCACATTCTGACTGGCGGTCAGCGGGGTGACCGACGGCGCGGATGCCACCAGCTTGCCGGCCGACATGTGCAGGCTGTCGCGCGCCTGCAGCATGGGGAACACGCTGACCGTGCCGGATTGCAGGCACGCCTGCACCTCGCGTGATGGCAGCCGGATCGGCACCGGCGAGGGGCGTCCGATCAGATAGCCCTGCGCATAACGGATGCCGAGGTCTTTCAGCACCGCCAGTTCGGACGGGCTTTCCACGCCTTCGGCAATCACGCAGGAGTGGGCGCCTTCGGCCAGTTGCCTGATCGAGCGCACGAACTGGATCTTGTGGGGATCCTGGTGGATATCGGTGATGAAGTGCTTGTCGATCTTGACGAAGGCGGGTTTCAGTTCCGACCACAGGCGCAGGCTGGAAAACCCCTCGCCGAGGTCGTCAATGGCCACTTCAATCCCCGCTGCACGCAGGCGAGACACGGCTTGCCGCAGATCGCCGTAATCGAGCGCGGTGGCATTTTCGGTGATTTCGATCACCACCTGATTGCTGGTCATGCCGACGTCATCCAGCGCTGCCAGCACCGCGTCCGGCGCAAACGACGCGTCCAGCAGGCTGCCGGGCGACAGGTTCACAAACAGTCGCCCCTGCAGATTCAGCTGCGCGAAGGTCTTCAGCGCCATGCGCACGCAGGCCCAGTCGAGCGCTGTCATCAGGCCCTGTTGTGCGGCGACGCGGAACAGTGCCTGCGGGGCATGCAGCGGGCTGTTAGACGGCCCGCGCGACAGCGCCTCGTAAGCCATCACCCGCCCTTCGACCAGGTCGAGCACGGGCTGCAGCAGGGTGACCAGCCGTGCGTTGGCCAGAATGTCTTGCAGGTGCTGGCGCATTTCTTCGTGCCTCATGCCGGGTTGGGGAGTGCGGACCGGGGACGATAGGCGGGAAGTGTTGCGTGCGTGTGACGGGGGATGAGGCGTGAGGGCCATCCAGCCTGAACGCAGAACAGCTCCTGCAGGAAAAACCGAGAAGGAAAACTGTTACACTGAATCCGTCACCGAACCCGCGGTCGGTAGTGGGCTGCAGGCGCGGCGCGGCGCCCGCTTTTTCTGTCTTCGGCCCCGTGCATCCAACCGATGCTTTGGCCCTACTTCCAGCGGGCTTGAAAATTCCCCTCATCACATCAAAATAAAGCCAGTGATTCAGGCTTATTCGGGCTATGGCAACCAAGCGAGAAAGCAGTACCCTACTGGAACCGTCTGTGGCCAAAGTGAAGCCGCCGCCCTTGTACAAGGTGCTGCTGCTGAACGACGACTACACCCCGATGGAATTCGTGGTGCATGTGCTCAAGAAGTTTTTTGGCATCGACGAAGAACGGGCGACACAAATCATGCTCAAAGTCCATACTGAGGGTGTAGGCGTGTGCGGGGTGTATCCCAGGGATATCGCCAACACCAAGGTCGAGCAGGTCATGGATTTCGCGCGGCAGCATCAGCATCCGCTGCAATGTACGATGGAGGAAACTTAAATGATTGCCCAGGAACTCGAAGTTACGCTGCACATGGCATTCATGGATGCACGGCAGAAGCGCCACGAATTCATTTCGGTGGAGCACCTATTGATGGCCATGCTGGACAACCCGTCCGCGGTGGAGGTGTTGCGCGCGTGCGGTGCCAATATCGAACTCATGCGCGAACAGCTTGACGCCTTTATCGAGGAGCACACGCCCAGGGTGGTGGGCGAGGGCGAGGTCGATACCCAGCCCACGCTCGGCTTCCAGCGCGTGATCCAGCGTGCGATCCTGCACGTGCAGTCGTCCGGCAAGAAGGAAGTGACCGGCGCCAACGTGCTGGTGGCGGTATTCGGCGAAAAGGATTCGCACGCGGTGTATTTCCTCACCCAGCAGGGGGTGACGCGACTCGATATCGTCAATTTCATCTCCCACGGCATCACCAAGACCCCGCAGGGTGAACCGCTGCCGCGCGCGGACGAGCCCAGCGAGCCCAACACCGACGCGCCTTCTGCTTCACCGCTCGACAGCTTTGCGCAAAATCTGAATACCCAGGCATTGGCCGGCAAGATTGACCCCCTGATCGGGCGCGATCAGGAACTCGTGCGCGTGATCCAGACCCTGTGCCGTCGGCGCAAGAACAATCCCCTGCTGGTGGGCGAGGCGGGCGTAGGCAAGACCGCCATTGCAGAAGGCCTGGCGCGCCGCATCATCGAAGGCTCGGTGCCCGACATCCTGGCGCAAAGCACGGTGTATGCGCTGGACATGGGTGCCTTGCTTGCCGGCACCAAATACCGCGGCGATTTCGAGCAGCGCCTGAAGGGCGTGCTGAAGCAGTTGTCCGACAACCCCAGGGCGATCCTTTTTATCGACGAGATCCACACACTGGTCGGCGCCGGTGCGGCGTCGGGCGGCACGCTTGATGCCTCCAACCTGCTGAAGCCGGCACTGTCGTCGGGCAATCTGCGCTGCATCGGTGCAACGACGTACACTGAATATCGTGGCATCTTCGAGAAAGATCACGCCTTATCGCGGCGTTTCCAGAAGATCGATGTTCCCGAGCCCTCGGTCGACGAAACGGTGGCGATCCTGCGCGGCCTGAAGTCGCGTTTCGAAGACCATCACGGCGTCAAATACACGGCGGCCGCGCTGACCACAGCGGCGCAGCTGTCGGCGCGCTACATCAACGACCGCCATCTGCCGGACAAGGCGATCGACGTCATCGACGAGGCGGGCGCGGCGCAGCGCATCCTGCCGAAATCCAAGCAGAAGCGGACCATCACGCCGCGCGAGATCGAGGAGATCATCGCCAAGATCGCGCGCATTCCGCCCAAGACCGTGTCGTCCGACGACAGGAGTTCGCTGAAGACGCTGGATCGCGATCTGAAGGCGGTGGTGTTCGGCCAGGATGTCGCCATCGATGCGCTGGCCACCGCGATCAAGATGTCGCGCAGCGGCCTCGGCAATCCGCAGAAACCGATCGGCAACTTCCTGTTCTCCGGCCCCACCGGGGTCGGCAAGACCGAGGTCGCGCGCCAGCTGGCCTATGTGCTGGGGGTCGAGCTGATCCGCTTCGATATGTCGGAATACATGGAGCGTCATGCGGTATCGCGGCTGATCGGCGCACCCCCCGGCTATGTGGGATTCGACCAGGGCGGTTTGTTGACAGAGGCCATCAACAAACACCCCTATGCGGTTGTTTTGCTTGATGAAGTAGAAAAGGCCCATCCGGATATTTTCAACGTGCTGCTGCAGGTGATGGACCACGGCACGCTGACCGACACCAACGGGCGCAAGGCCGATTTTCGCAATGTGGTGCTGGTCATGACGACCAACGCCGGGGCGGAAATGCTCAACCGGGCGAGCATCGGCTTTTCCAACTCGCGCGAAAGCGGTGACGAGATGGCCGAGATCAAGCGCATGTTCACCCCGGAATTCCGCAACCGGCTGGACGCGATCATACCGTTTGCGCCGCTTTCCGAGCCGGTCATCCTGCAGGTGGTCGACAAGTTCCTGATGCAGCTGGAAGAGCAGTTGCACGAGAAGAAGGTCGAGGCGGTGTTTACCGACGCGCTGAAAGCCTATCTGGCCAAGCATGGCTTCGATCCGCTGATGGGCGCGCGGCCGATGGCGCGTCTGATCCAGGACACCATCCGCAAGGCGCTGGCCGACGAACTGCTGTTCGGCAAACTGGCGCGCGGCGGGCGGGTGACCGTCGATATCGACGCCAACGAAAAGGTCTGTCTGGAGTTTGAAGAGGCAGTTCCAGCGTAATGCCGTAAAGATTTTGCGTGGGTGGTCGTTAAGCGAACAAGAAGCAAGCGTGTATTTCAGCGATTAATCCTGCTTCCGGCTTCATGTTGATATGAATGCCGGGAAATGGGGGGATACCGCGCTTGTGCACATTCGTTTAGACGGAAGGAATAACAATGAAGCTCCGCCACGCGGCACGTCTTGCCGTTATCACACTGATTAGTCTATTGCCTGTCTGCGCCCATGCGGCTCAAAACGCCGTCTCCAATGATGAATTGGCGAAAGCGGGCGAGCGCATCCGCCAGACCGGCGCCCAGTTGCAAGAAGACCTCAAGAAAGCGCGAGCCCGCATGGAAGCGCAGAAGGCGCAACAGGAAGCAGAACGCAAGCGAGAGGCCGAGCGTGCGCGCCAGCAGGCGATCAAGGCGGCAGCCGAGCAGCGGCAGGCCCAGGAAACCCGGCAGCGGCAGGCCCGGGAAGCCGCCCAGGCGCAGGCTCGTCAGGACGCCGCGAAACGGGCGGAGCAGGCGGCGCGTGATCGTCAGGTGGCCCTGGCGATGCAGCGCGTGAAGGATGAAGAGGCCGCCAGGAAAAGGGCTGCTATTGCCTTGAAGGAAGCTCGTCAATCGGTCGGTCCCCGAGGCATGGCTGATGCCGCGCCGAGGGAAACCGCGAAGGAAAGAGCGGCCCGGGCGCTGAGAGAAGCCCGGCAATCCGCCGGCCCGCGAGGAATGGCTGATGATGGCCTGTAAGCATTGAAGGGCTGAACTGCGTCCGGCAATCGGACGCAGGCAAGGAGGTCAACTGCGAGCATAGGCTGCCGGCCCGTCATGGCGGGCGGCATTCTGACTTGCTGAATGTGGCTGAATCCCGCACCATACGGCACTCATCCTGCTAACTGGAGTGCATATGAAACCCTGCCATGCGACGTTTATTGCTCTGACCGCTCTTGCCGTGTTGTTGTCCGGCTGTGAAAAACCCGCCACTGATGCGACCGTCCCCGCCGTGAAAAGCGAAACCGTGGCGACGGTGGGGGGAGACAAGATCACCGAAGCCGAGTTGAACGTGGCGGTTTCCGGTCTGGGTGAACTGGACGAAACGCAGGCAGCCGAGGCCAAACCCCGCGTGCTGCAGGCCCTGATCGATCAGCGTCTGGTGGCGCAGGCCGCCAAAACCGCAGGGCTGGACAAGGAACCCGAGGTTGGATTTGCGATGGCGCAGGCCAGCCGCCAGGTATTGGCGGAGGCTTATGCGGAGCGCAGCTTCAAGGATGTTGCGAAACCCACCGAAGCCGAGATCGCCGACTATTACAGCCAGCATCCCGAGCTTTTCGCCCAGCGGCGGATTTACCGCATCCAGGAACTCGAACTGAAGCTGGATTCCTCGCGCATGGCCGAAGTCGAGGCCAAACTCAAGGGCAGCCATTCCATGGGCGACTTCGTCAACTGGATCAAGGAGCAGGGCATCGAGGCCAAGACCGCCATGGCGGTCAAGCCGGCCGAGCAGATCCCGGCGCCTATGCTGGCCCGCCTCAGCCAGATGAGAGACGGCCAGGTGACGATTTTGCCGGGTCGTCCCGGGCATGTGCTGGTGCAGCAGTTGCAGGAAAGCCAATTGCAGCCTGCTTCGCTGGAACAGGCGCATGACGCCATCGAGCGTGCCATGGTGGTCGAGAAACGCAAGGAAATGATGGCGGCGGATCTGAAAAAGCTGCGCGAGGCCGCCAAGGTCGAGTATGCTGCTGGCTACGCGCCCCCTGTCGAAGCTAAAACCGAAGCTAAAACCGAAGCCGACAAGGCAGCCGACGGCACCGTCGAGAGCGACAAAGCCGAAGAAAAACCTGCCAACTAATCCCTCCTATGATTCTAGTGACAGGCGGCGCCGGTTTCATCGGCGCCAATTTCGTTCTGGATTGGCTGGCGTCGAGCGATGAGGCCGTCATCAACCTCGACAAGCTGACCTACGCGGGCAATCTGGAGAATTTGAAATCCTTGCGCGGCGACGCGCGGCATGTGTTCGTGCAGGGTGACATCGGCGACCCGGCGGCGGTCGATATGCTGCTGCAGCGGTATCGCCCCCGCGCAGTCATCAATTTTGCCGCCGAAAGCCACGTCGATCGCTCGATCCAGGGTCCCGCCGAGTTCATCGAGACCAACGTGGTCGGCACCTTCAAGCTTCTGGAATCGGTGCGCGCCTGGTGGTCGCGGCTGCCCGCGGACGAGCAGGCGGCGTTCCGCTTCCTGCACGTGTCGACCGACGAGGTGTACGGCTCGCTCGGCCCGACCGATCCGGCGTTTTCCGAAACCACGCCGTACGCGCCGAACAGTCCGTATTCGGCGTCGAAGGCCGCCTCGGACCATCTGGTGCGCGCTTATCACCACACCTATGGCCTGCCGGTGCTGACAACCAATTGCTCGAACAATTACGGGCCGCTGCAGTTTCCTGAAAAGCTCGTGCCGCTGGTCATCCACAACGCGCTGGCGGGCAGGCCGCTGCCGATTTATGGCGACGGCAGCAATGTCCGCGACTGGCTCTACGTCAGCGACCATTGCAGCGCGATCCGGCGGGTGCTGGAAGCCGGGCGGGTGGGGGAGACCTACAACATCGGCGGCTGCAACGAGAAGGCCAACCTCGAGGTGGTGAAGACACTGTGCGCCATCCTCGACGACCTGCATCCCGGTTCGCCGGTCACGCCGCACGACGGTCTCATCACCTTCGTCAAGGATCGGCCCGGCCATGACCAGCGCTACGCGATTGACGCCGGCAAGATCGAGCGCGAACTTGGCTGGACACCCGCCGAGACCTTCGACAGCGGAATCAGGAAGACGGTCGCCTGGTATCTGGCCAACCAGGACTGGGTGGCCCATGTGACCAGTGGCGAATACCGCAACTGGGTTTCGGAGAATTACGCAGCGCGCTAGACATGACTACACGCAAGGGCATCATCCTCGCCGGCGGCTCCGGCACCCGGCTCTATCCCATCACCCAGGTGGTCTCCAAGCAACTGCTGCCGGTGTACGACAAGCCCATGGTGTATTACCCGCTGACCACGCTGATGCTGGCGGGGATCCGTGACATCCTCCTGATTTCCACCCCGCAGGACACGCCGCGCTTCGAGCAGCTGCTGGGCGACGGCGCGCAGTGGGGGCTCAACATCCAGTACGCGGTGCAGGCCGCGCCCGAGGGGCTGGCGCAGGCCTTCCTGATCGGCAGCGATTTCATCGGCACCGATCCCTGCGCGCTGGTGCTGGGCGACAACATTTTCTACGGCCACGAACTGGCACAGGACATGCGGGCGGCCGGACAGCGTGCGCACGGCGCCACCGTGTTTGCCTACCCGGTGCATGACCCCGAGCGTTACGGCGTGGTGGAATTCGACGCCGCCGGCCACGCGGTCAGCCTGGAAGAAAAACCCGCCAAGCCGAAATCGCGCTACGCCGTCACCGGCCTGTATTTCTACGACAACCGTGTGATCGACGTCGCACGGGCGTTGCAACCGTCGCCGCGCGGCGAACTGGAGGTCACCGACGTCAACCGCCAGTACCTCGACTGGGGCGAGCTCGACGTGCAGGTGATGGGACGCGGCCAGGCCTGGCTCGACACCGGCACCCACGACTCGCTGATCGAGGCGGCGCTCTACATCCAGACCATCGAGAAGCGCCAGGGCCTGAAAATCGCCTGTCCGGAAGAAATCGCCTACCGCCAGGGTTTCATCGACGCCGCGCAACTGCAGGCGCTGGCGCAGCCGCTGCTGAAAAACGGCTACGGGCTTTATCTGATGGACGTTTTGAACGATCGGGTGTTCTGATGCAGGTGATTAAGACCCAGCACCCCGAGGTGCTGCTGCTGCGTCCCAAGGTGTTCGGCGACGCGCGCGGCTTCTTTTTCGAGAGCTACAACCGCAAGGCCTTTGCCGGGATCGGCATTACCGCCGAGTTCGTGCAGGACAACCATTCGCGTTCCGCAAAGGGCGTGCTGCGCGGCCTGCATTACCAGATCAGCCAGCCGCAGGGCAAGTTGGTGCGCGTGACGGCGGGCGAGGTGTTCGACGTGGCGGTGGACCTGCGCCGCAGCTCGCTGCATTTCGGCCGCGTCGCCTCTTTTCGCCTGTCGGCGGAATCGCACGACATGGCATGGATTCCGCCGGGGTTTGCCCACGGCTTTCAGGTGCTGTCGGAACACGCCGAGTTTCTTTACAAGACCACCGACTACTACGCGCCCGAATTCGAGCGCTGCCTGCGGTGGAACGACCCGGCGCTGGCCATCGACTGGCCGCTGGACGGCGCGCCGCTGCTGTCCGCCAAGGACCAGGCCGGTCTGCCGCTCGCCGAGTGCGAGGTGTTCGCGTGAGGATTCTGCTCACCGGCGTCAACGGCCAGGTGGGTTGGGAGCTGCAGCGCACGCTGGCGCCGCTGGGCGAGGTGATTACGGCCGACCGCAGCCGCCTCGATCTGGCCGACACCGCAGGCATCCGTCGCGCGGTGGATGCGATCGCGCCGGACCTGATCGTCAATCCGGCCGCCTACACCGCGGTCGACAAGGCCGAGACCGAGCCCGACCTGGCGCACGCCATCAACGCAGCCGCGCCGGGCGAACTGGCGCTCGCTGCGGCGGCGCGCGGCATTCCGCTGGTGCATTTTTCCACCGACTACGTGTTCGACGGCAAGCAGTCCGTTGCCTATACGGAAGCGGACGCGCCGAATCCGCTCGGCGTGTACGGCGCGACCAAGCTGGCGGGGGAGCGGGCGGTTGCGCGCGCCGGCGCGCCGCACCTGATCCTGCGCGCCAGCTGGGTATACAGCCTGCGCGGGCGCAATTTCCTGCTGACCATGCAGCGGCTGCTGCGCGAGCGCGAAACGCTCGCCGTGGTTGACGACCAGTTCGGCGCGCCGACCTGGTCGCGCCTGATCGCCGAGGCGACGGCGCTGGTGGTTGCGCGCTGGCTGGATCGACCGGACCTAACGGCCGCGTCCGGGATCTATCACCTGAGCTGCGGCGGACGCACCAGCTGGCACGGCTTCACCGCGGCAATTCGGGCGCAGCTGGCCGACACGGACCTGAAACTGGCCCGCCTGACCGCGATCCCGACCAGCGGCTATCCCACGCCGGCGGCGCGTCCGGCCAACTCGCAGCTGGACTGCGACAAGCTGGCGGAAACGTTCGGCGTGCGCCTGCCCGACTGGGAAACCGCGCTGGCCCTGTGTCTGAACCAGGATTTTCAGCAATCAATCCAATAAAGTTGTTAAGAGGACGCACGATATGACCATCATTCACCCCGTCATTCTTTCCGGTGGCTCGGGCACCCGCCTGTGGCCCTTGTCGCGCGCGGCGCTGCCCAAGCAGCTGTTGCCGCTTGCCAGCGACCACAGCCTTCTGCAGGACACCGTCAGCCGCTTGTCAGGGATGCCGGAAATGGCCGCGCCGCTGATGGTGTGCAACGTCGAGCACCGTTTCATGATTGCCGAGCAGATGCGCCAGATCGACATCCAGCCGCGCGCGATCGTGCTGGAACCGGTGGGCCGCAATACCGCGCCGGCGATTGCCGTGGCCGCGCTGATGCTGTCGCGCGACGACCCCGACGCGCTGATGCTGGTGTTGCCCGCCGACCACCTGATCGGCGATGTGGCGGCGTTTCATGCGGCCATCCTCACGGCGGCGCAGGCAGCGCAGAACGGCCACCTCGCCACCTTCGGCATCGTCGCCGCCACCCCAGAAACAGGCTATGGCTACATCCGCCGGGGCGCGCCGCTGGCGGATACCGCCGGCGTGCACCAGGTGGCAGCCTTCGTCGAGAAGCCTGATCTGGCCACCGCGCAGCAGTATGTCGACTCCGGCGACTATTTCTGGAACAGCGGCATGTTCCTGTTCCGCGCAGCGGATTTTCTCGACGAGCTGCAGGCGCTGCGCCCGGACATTCTGGACGCCAGCCGCGCCGCGCTCGATGCCGCCAAACCCGATCTCGATTTCGTGCGGCTGGACCCGGCGGCATTCGAGGCCTGCCCGTCCGAGTCGGTCGACTATGCGGTGATGGAGCACACCCGCCGCGCCGCGGTGGTGCCGGCCGACATCGCGTGGAACGACATTGGCGCCTGGACCGCGCTGTGGGACGTGGCGGCGAAGGACGGGCAGGGCAACGCCATCCGCGGCGACGTCATGCTGGAAAATGCCCAGAACAATTTCGTTCGCGCCGAGACCCGGATGGTGGCCATGCTGGGGGTGTCGGACCTGGTGGTGGTGGAAACCGCCGATGTGGTGCTGGTGGCGCACAAGGACCAGGTGCAGGATGTGAAGAAACTGGTCGATCGCCTCAAGGCCGAAAAGCGCTGCGAGCACCTGGTCCACAAGCAGGTCTATCGCCCGTGGGGCTGGTACGAAGGCATCGACGAGGGCGAGCGCTTCCAGGTCAAGCGCATCATGGTCAAGCCGGGCGAGAAGCTCAGCCTGCAGATGCATCACCACCGCGCCGAGCACTGGATCGTGGTCTCGGGCACCGCCAGCGTCACTTGCGGCGAAGAGATCATGCTGCTGACCGAAAACCAGTCCACTTACATTCCGCTGGGAACCACGCACCGGCTGGAAAACCCCGGCAAGATCGACCTGCACATGATCGAGGTGCAGTCGGGCACCTATCTGGGCGAGGACGACATCGTTCGCTTCGAGGATGTTTACCGTCGTAATTGAGGCGCTTTTTCTGTCTGCCTTTTCACAAGCGCCTGTAATCGCCCGTTTTAATTAGGGTCTCCGCGGGCGTCCGGCAGGCCGCAGCGGCATAGGCTTCGACGCACGTTGTGTTGTAAGACGAACGCCTACACGTGAGGTCTTCGGTTTCCGTCCGCGAATACAGCGCTCGTCCACGTTAACTTTGTCGGGTGTCATCCGATAACGAATTCACCACGCTGACTTAAGTGTGGAATCGAAAAAAAAGTTCAACGAAGAAGGGCACGCAAATGAAAATCGACGAGATGCTGGACGAAATGCGCGATGTCAATCTCAACTACCTGATGCTGGCGCAAAGCATGATCCAGCACGACAAGGCGACCGCCGTCTTTCGTCTGGGCATCAGCCAGGACGTCGCCGAGCTGATCGAGGCGCTGACCCCGGCACAAATACTCAAGCTTGCCGCATCCGGCATGATGGTTTCGCGCTTCCGCTTCGACGACGGCATGGTGCTCAACATGCTGACCAACTACACCAAGGATCGCACCATGGCGAAGTCCCACGCCGCCATCCTGATGGCGGGCCAGGCTGTGGCAGCCTTTGCCTGATCCCGTCCGAATTCTTCACCACAGAGGCACGGAGACACAGAGAAAGACCAGAAATCGATAACCTGAGGATGGGGCTTCCTTTACCAATGGGTGACTCCGTTGATTTGCCAACTTCTTGCTTTTCCTCTGTGTTCTCCGTGTCTCTGTGATTCAGCTGCTTTTTCCAGAATAAAGAGAATGTCCCAATGAGCAAGAAAAGTCTGTTGACTGAAATGCGCGACACCCAGCTGGCGATCGAACTGATCGAACTCGGTGCCCGCCCGCAGGTGCTGGAATCCGAAACCACGCTGTCGCGGGAACGCTTGCTCAAACTGTACAAGGAAGTCAAAGGCGTCTCGCCGCCCAAGGGCATGCTGCCGTTTTCGACCGACTGGTTCCTGACCTGGCTGCCAAACGTTCATTCCTCGCTGTTCATCAACATTCATCGCTACCTCACCAAAAACAGCGATTGCAGCGGCATCGAAGCGCTGCTCAAAAGCTACCGCCTGTATCAGGAATATCTTCACACCAACCAGGCCGAAGCAGTGCTGAGCTTCACCCGTGCCTGGACCCTGAACCGTTTCTTCGAAAGCCGCATGCTCGAAACCGCCGTCTGCGGGGGTTGCGGTGGCCACTTCGTGGTGCATCCGGACGATCTGCATGACCAGTATGTCTGCGGTCTGTGCAACGTGCCTGCGCGCGCCGGAAAAACCCGCAAGGCCAAGACGGCCCAGAGCGAACTGACCGCCGCCTGACTGTTTTTCCGTCAGTCCGGTGATGGCGCGCCTGCCGGTCAGTCTCCAGTCGCTCGTCATTCAGTGCACGGCCCTGTTGCTGGCCGCATTGTTGAACCATCTGCTGCAAACCCCATTTTCGTATCAACCCGCCCTGTGGCAACTCGCTCTCGTCCAGGGGTCGATCGCAGCCGGGCTCAGTTATCTCTGGCGGCAACCTGCCTGGTGGCCGCCCCTGCATTTCGGCTTTATGCCTGCCATTCTGCTGGCCAGGAAAGCAAGTGTGCCCGACGGGGTCTATCTGGCTGCCTTCCTGCTGCTGGTGCTGTTTTTCTGGAGCACCTTCCGTACCCGGGTGCCCTTCTACCTGTCTGACCGCAAAGCCTGGCAGGCCCTGACCTCCTTGTTGCCCGAGGCACGGGCATTCCGCTTTATCGACCTCGGCAGCGGCTTGGGGGGGGTGCCGTTTTATCTTGAACCGCGTTTTCCGCAGGGCCGCTTTTACGGTACCGAAATTGCCCCGGCGCCCTGGTTTATCAGCCGTCTGCGCGCCTGGTTCAAACACAGCCGGGTCAGTTTTTCGCGGCGCGATTACACGACCCTCGACCTCGCCGATTTCGATGTGGTGTTTGTCTTCCTCTCGCCTGCGGCCATGCCTGCCCTGTGGCAACAGGCGCAGACCCAGATGCACCGCGGCAGCCTGTTCATCAGCCTGTCGTTCGCGGTCGACGCCCGGCAACCGGATCACGTGGTGACGCTGGCCGAAGGCGCCCGACACACCTTGTATGCGTGGCGGATGTAAGGGCGCGCTGTGGAAATACTCACGCTGCGCCATCAAGTTTCTTTCGATCTGGTCGAATCTTCATGCTGAGAGCCCTGGCTTTGAGTGCTTGAAAACCGGGGTAGGGCGGGACCGCTTCCGCCCGGTGAATCAATCAAAAGGAACAGACTGACGTGCTAGTCATTGCTGGATATATTGTCGTGGTGATCACTGTCTTCGGCGGCTTTGCGCTGGCGGGCGGACATCTGGCGGCGTTGCTGCAGCCGGTTGAATTGCTGATGATTGGCGGCGGCGCGGGTGGCGCGTTCCTGGTCGGCAACAATGCCAAGGCCATCAAGGCCACCCTGAAGGCGCTGCCCACTGTTCTCAAGGGAACAAAATACACGCGTGCGTCCTACATGGACATGATGGCGCTGTTGTATGAACTGCTCACCAAGATCCGCAAGGAGGGGTTGATGTCGGTCGAGGCCGATGTCGATTCGCCCGAGAACAGTCCGCTGTTCACGAAATACCCGGCGGTGATGGCTGATCACCACATCGTCGAATTTCTCACCGACTATCTGCGGCTGATGGTGAGCGGCAGCATGAATGCCTTCGAAATCGAAAACCTGATGGACAACGAAATTGAAACCCATCACCACGAAGGTGAGGTGCCCGTTCACGTCATCCACAAGCTCGGCGACGGCCTGCCTGCGTTCGGTATTGTGGCGGCGGTGATGGGCGTGGTGCACACGATGGAGTCGGTCGGCCTGCCGCCGGCGGAACTGGGGATTCTGATCGCGCACGCGCTGGTCGGCACTTTCCTCGGCATTTTGCTGGCCTACGGTTTTGTGGGCCCGCTTTCCGGTCTGCTTGAACAAAAACTCCACGAATCGACCAAGATGTTCCAGTGCGTCAAGGTCACCCTGCTGGCCAGTATCAATGGCTATGCGCCGGCGATTGCGGTCGAGTTCGGGCGCAAGGTGCTGTTCTCGACCGAGCGGCCTTCCTTCAGCGAACTGGAAGCGCACGTCAAGGGCGCGAAATCGCGCTGATTCCCCGTCGCCCGTCTGCATAAAGCCATCTCATGAGCGAACAAAAAGCGCCCATCATCGTCAAGCGCATCAAGAAGACGGCAGGCGGCCACCATGGCGGGGCGTGGAAAATCGCCTATGCCGACTTCGTTACCGCGATGATGGCGTTCTTCCTGCTGATGTGGCTGCTGGGCTCGACCGCCAAGGGCGACCTGGAAGGCATCGCCGACTATTTCAAGACGCCGCTGAAGGTGGCCATGCAGGGGGGATCCGGCAGCGGCGACAGCGCCAGCGTCATCAAGGGCGGCGGAGCAGACTTCACACGCAAGGCCGGGCAGGTGAAGAAAGGCGAGACCGAAGCCAAGAAGAAATCCTACAACCTGAAGGCGGCGCAGGCCGAACTCGAACGCCGTGAGGCGGAAAAGCTGAAGCAGCTGAAGAAAAGCCTGGAACAGGCGATCGAGGCCAGCCCCACCCTGAAGCAGTTCAAGCGGCAGTTGCTGATCGACATCACCGATGAAGGCCTGCGCATCCAGATCGTCGATGAGCAGAACCGCCCCATGTTCAATCTGGCCAGCGCCGAACTGCAGCCCTACACCAAGATCATCCTGCGCGAGATCGGCAGGGTGCTGAACGATGTGCAAAACCGCGTCAGCCTCGCCGGCCATACGGACGCGGTTCAGTATGGCAATGCGGGGCGCGGCTACAGCAACTGGGAATTGTCGGCCGACCGCGCCAATGCGTCGCGCCGTGAACTGATTGCCGGTGGCATGGACGAAGCGAAAATGCTGCGGGTGGTCGGACTGGCCGCATCGGTGCCGTTCAAGGATGCCGGCCCCAGCGACCCGGTCAACCGCCGCATCAGCATCATCGTGATGAACAAACGCACCGAAGATGCCGTCACCAAGCAGGCCTCAGGCGACACCGCCAGCGACGTGGACAACACAAGCAGCGAAGCAGGGCAGGTCGGCGCGCCACCGCGCTGATCCGCGCGCCGCCAGGCGCGAAATAGCAGGCCAAATCCATCCTTATTCCCTTGATTGCCCGCGCCGGGCATGACCAATAATCCAGCCTGTAGAAAGCCCGTCTCTGCCTGATGCAGATGGCAGGCCCCCCACCAACAGGTGAAATCAGGGATGGCTGAAGAAAGCGATCAGGAAAAGACCGAACCAGCCTCGCCACAGCGGCTGGAGAAGGCACGTGAAGACGGCCAGGTCGTGCAGTCGCGCGAGCTGGGCACCTTCGTCGTCCTGATGGTGGGGGGCGCGACCCTGTGGACGATGGCCAGCGGCCTCGGCCAGACCCTGTCGCATATCATGCGCGACGGCCTGCAGTTCAATCCCGGCATCGCCCGCGACACCTCGTACGTCATGGCGCAGCTGTCGAGCCAGTTTTTCGAAGCGGCGCTGGCCTTGTCCCCCTTCCTGGCAGTCGTGGTGGTCGCCACCCTGGCCACGCCGTTGCTGCTGCGCGGCTGGCTGTTCAGCGCCAAGGCCTTTGCCCCGAAGTTCAGCCGCCTGAACCCGTTTTCCGGCATCAAGCGCATGCTTTCCAGCCAGGGGCTGATCGAGCTGGTCAAGGCGCTGGCCAAGGCCGGCTTGCTGGGCGGGGTCGCCGTATGGCTGATCTGGTCCAACGTCGGCGCGATTTTTTCGCTCAGCCTGGAGTCGCCATCACTCGCCATCCAGCACATGGGCGACCTCATCGGCAGGGTGTTCCTGCTGGTCTCGGGCGCGATGATTTTTGTCGTCGTGATCGACTTGCCGTATCAGCTCTGGAGCCACTTCAAGAAGCTCAGGATGAGCAAGGAGGAAGTGCGCCGGGAAGCCAAGGAATCGGAAGGCGACCCCCACCTGAAGGCGCACATCCGTGCCCAGCAGCGCGAAGTGGCGCGCCGCCGCATGATGTCCGAGATCCCCTCCGCCGATGTGGTGGTGACCAACCCGACCCATTACGCCGTCGCGCTCAAATACAGCGAAGGCAAGATGGGCGCGCCGCGCGTGGTGGCCAAAGGCGCCGACGCCGTCGCCGCGCGCATTCGCGAACTGGCCGCCGAGCACGGGGTGCCGCTGCTGGAAGCGCC
>JBAQND010000171.1:0-31688 GCA_049303455.1 Thiobacillus sp. | reverse complement strand
GCTTCACGTCGATCACCGCGCGCGGTGACGTGATAGAGGGCGTCAGGAAACTCTATGCGGATTGAGCGCGACATGATGCGAACGATAGCAGGGGAAATGCTACTTAACTAGACCTGACCCCCGCCTTCTCTACTTAACTAGACCTGATCCCCGCCTTTTTCTGACTAGACCTGACCCCCGCCTTTTTCTGGTGACCCACTTCGTCAATATCCAGGCGATTACCGGGTTCGGCGTCGGCTCAGGCGAGGGCGTGCTACTGCAGTTGCAGCCGGGAGAGGCGCCACGTGTGGTGGGCCGGCTGGACTTTGGCGCCTCGGGCGCCAGCACGCAGCTGGCGCCGCAGGGTGCTATAGAACGTGCGGAACCGCCTGCACCGCTTCGTCCGCAATAACGGGTGACGTCGGCTGTGCCGCAAAGAAGCGCGCCACCACCTCCAGCTTCCTTGTCCGCGTCATCGCTGGCAGCGCGTTCAGCAGCAAACGGCCATAAGGCTTGTCCGCCAGCCGCGTATCGCAAATCATCAACACGCCGCGATCGGTCTCGGTGCGGATCAGCCGCCCGGCTCCCTGTTTCAGGCTGATCGCAGCATGCGGCAGTTGATAGTCCATGAAGGGTTTGCCGCCGTTCTTCTCGGCCTGGGCGATGCGCGCGGCGACCACCGGGTCGTCGGGCGGCTGGAAGGGCAGCTTGTCGATGATCACCACCGACAGCGCGTCGCCTGGCATATCGACGCCTTCCCAGAAGCTTTGGCTGCCCAACAGCACGGCGTTGCCGGCTTTCTGGAAGCGCGCGAGGAGTTCGTTCTTCGGCGCATCGCCTTGCACCAGCAAGGGGTAATCCCAGCCGCGCGCCTTGAAGGCATCAAACAACAGGCCGCGCGCTTTTTCCAGCGCACGCAGGCTGGTGAACAGAATGAACGCACGGCCGCGGCTGATTGCCAGCACCGGGAGCGCGGCCTTGACGACGGCGTCGGTGAAGTCCGGCGTATTGGGTGCAGGCAAGCCCTGCGGCACGTAGAGCACGCCCTGGCGCGGGTAGTCGAAGGGGCTGTCGACGCACAGGGTTTCGGCGCTCTCGATGCCCAGGCGCGTTTTGAGATGGGTGAAGTCGCCGCCGACGGCGAGCGTGGCGGAAGTCAGGATCCATGCCTGCGCGCGCTCGGTGAGCTTGGCGCCGAACATCGCGCCGACCGACAACGGGGTCGCATGCAGCAGCAGCGAACTCAGCGTGGTTTCCAGCCAGCGCACGCGGGGATGGTCGGGCTCGTCGGCGCGCTGCCAGCTGGCCAGGGTGGCCTGCACCGCCTGCGCCCGCCCGAAGCAGTTCTTCAGGTCGGCATCGCGCTCGGCCTGGGTTTCCAGCAGTTTTGCCGTTTCATCCAGCGCCGCCGCCAGGGCTTTCAGCGCATCCGGCCATTTTTCATAGCGCGCCAGTTCCGCCAGGGTCGACTTCACCGGGTTCTGCGGAAACGCCAGGCGCAGGTCGCGCGTCACTTTCCCCAGATCTTCGGCCGCGCGGCGCAGGGCGGGAAAGTCGCCCGCCTTCACCGCAGCGAGGCGCTTGGTGTCGCCCGCCAGATCGAGCAGTTGCGCGGTGGAGAGGGTTTCGCCGAAAAATTGCGCGGCGGTTTCGGCCAGCTGGTGCGCTTCGTCGAGGATCACGGTATTGCACGCCGGCAGCAGCTCGGCGACGCCTTCGTCTTTGAGCCACAGGTCGGCGAAGAACAGGTGATGGTTGACCACCACCACCTCCGCGTCGAGCGCGGCCTTGCGCGCGGCCATCACGAAGCAGTCCTTGTAATGGCTGCATTCGCTGCCCAGGCAGGTGTCGCGGCTGGAAATGGCGTAGTGCCAGGCGGTGGCGTCCTCGGGGATGCCTTCGGCCTCGGCGCGGTCGCCGCTCGCGCTGGTTTCGGCGAAGCGGGCGATTTTCTGCAGCCATGCCGCATCGTCGCGATGGGCGAAACGGCCGTCGCTCAAGTTGCGCTGCAGATGATGGTGGCAGACGTAATTGGCACGGCCTTTCAGCAAGGCCACCTTGACCGGCGACTTGAGCGCGCGGCGCGCAGCCGGCAGGTCGCGATGAAACAGCTGATCCTGCAGCGCCTTGGTGCCGGTGGAGATCACCACCTTGCCGCCCGACAGCAGCGCGGGGATCAGGTAGGCCAGCGTCTTGCCGGTGCCGGTGCCGGCTTCGGCCAGCAGCACGCTGTTGCCGGCGATCGCCTGCTCAACCGCCTCGGCCATGGCGAGCTGCTGCGGGCGCGAGCGCCAGCCCGGCAGCACCGTGGCGCACGCGCCTTCAGGGGAAAATAGGCTTTTCAGATCAAACATTTTGGACAGGGTTTCGAGGCGGAGTGTAACATCCAGCCGCGGCCAGACCGATTGCACCGGCTTCAGTTTGACTGGTTTGCTGCCGTTAGTTCTAACGTTTCCGTCCATCCTGCCCCGCCATGCGTCTATACCTGTTCTGTCTGCTGATATCGGTATTCCCGGCTGCGGCCCATGCGGCGGTCGCCCAGCAGGAGATGCGTCCCGGCATTTCCGCCAGCGCCAACTATCTGATCGGCGAACCCGGCAAGCCCGCCGTGCTGCTGCTGCACGGATTTTTGCAGACGCGCGATTCCCCGACCGTGGCCACGCTGGCCCGCGGCCTGCAGGACGCGGGCTATACGGTACTGGCGCCTACGCTCAGCCTGAACATTCCCAACCGCGCGCAAAGCCTGGCATGCGAAGCGGTGCACCGCCACAGCCTGGATGACGATGTGGCCGAAATCGGACGCTGGGTGAGCTGGCTGAAGTCGCATGGCCACCGCTCCATCGTGCTGGTCGGCCACAGCTTCGGCAGCCTGCAGCTGCTGGCCTATCTGTCGCTCAAGCCGGATGCGGCGGTAAAAGCCTATGTCGGCGCTTCGCTGATCGAAGCCCAGATCGGCACGGCTACGCGTGCTGCCCTGATCGCGCAGCTGGAAGACCGCGTAGTCCGCAAGCAACGCGAACTGGTCAAACAGACCTTGTCCTTCTGCAGAAAATATCCTTCGACGCCGGAAGGACTGCTGTCGTATGTACGCTGGGATCAGGCCCGGCTGCTGGCGGCATTGAAGCAATCGCCGGTGAGCGTCAAGCTCATCCTGAGCGATCGGGACGATGTGATGGAGCGCGGCTGGTTCAAGGCCTTGGCGCTGATGGAGGTGCCGCTGGTGATCGTGAAAGGCGCCAACCACTTCATGGATGGCGCGCATGAGTTCGATCTTCTGGAGCACACGCTCCAATCGCTGCACGCGATTCAGCAGGCCCCCTCCCGATGAAGATGAAGTGGCCGGATGCCATCTCAATCCAGCAGATCGCGCTCGCGCTGATCACCGGGCTGCTGGTGCTGGTGAGCCTGGTGGGGGGGTTTGCCATTTATCAAACCCGTGCTGTCACACACAGCCTGGAACAACATAGTCAGAACGCAGCCCAATCCGAGTTGGCGGCCGCCGTCCAAGGGCTGCTGAGCCGGACCGAAGAACAGTCCGTCAAACTGGCGCGCTGGGATGAAACCCGGCAACAGCTGGTACTGCCCGAGTATTACACCTATTGGCGGGATCAACGGCTCTACGAAAGCGGCATGCTGAACAGCAGCCATCTGCGGGCGGCGTTGTACGCCCCATCCGGCATGCTGCTCGAACCCAGCCCTACGGAAATCAGCATGCCGGCGAGGCTACCGGCCGGCACCCCGCCGCATCAGAGCGCCAGCTGGTTGATCGACGAAGCAGGTACCGTTGCGTTGTATTACGCGTTCCCTGTATACAGCGACGAGCAGCGGCAGACCCTGCTCGGCCACGGCCTGATCCGGCTCGATTTCATGCCGGCCCTGCTGCGTCAGAACGCGCTCCATTTCACCGACACCGCCAGTGTCAGCCTGGCACTCAAGCCGGGTGAAATACTGGCCACGTCGGACCTGTTTCCGCGCCTCCGTTTCAGCGCCCGCCCCGACCCCGACCAACTCCGTTTCCAGACCATCCTGTCGCGCACCCTGCTTGCCCTGTTCGTGCTGCTGGCGGCCATGGCATTGCTGGGTTTCGTGGCGTACAACCGGCTGCTGGTGCGTCCGCTGGGGCGCCTTTCGCAGTTCATCGATGCCATGCAGCACGGTCGCTTCAGCCTCAATCCGTCGCGTTCGCAGAGCATGCGCATCAGCGAACTGGAAAATATCCGCCGTTCGCTATTCGACTACCAGCTGCAATTGCGCGAGCTGCACGGCTCGATGGAACACCAGAACCGTGAATTCCACACGCAGGCGCGCCAGGATACGCTGACCGGCTGCCACAACCGGCGCGCGTACGAGGAAGACTGGGAACGCTTCCGCCAGGAACTGAAAACCGCACCGCAGGGCGTGGCCTTCCTGCTGTTCGACTGCGACCGCTTCAAGACCATCAACGACACCTACGGCCACGCCAAGGGCGATCGCGTGCTGTCGATCATTGCCGATGCGCTGGTGATGGCATTGCGTGCCAACGATCGCCTGTATCGCATCGGCGGCGACGAATTCGCCACCTTCCTGTCGCGCACCACGCCGGCCCAGGCCAAACAGGTCGCGCAACGCTGCCAGAGCCTGATCGAAGCGGCAGGCTTTGCCGACCTTGGCATCATCGAGCCGGTCGGCCTCAGCATCGGCATCGCCTTCTGCGCGGCCGATCAGCTTGAACAGGTCAATGAGTTGCCCAAGCAGGCCGATATCGCCATGTATACCGCCAAACAGCCCGGTCGCACCCGCATCGCGCTGTATGGCGAGGATACCGAACGTGCCTCGCAGACGCTGGTGGCGAGCCGCGAAACCAGCGCCCTGTTCCAGGCACTGGCCAGCCCCGGCATGATCGAAATGCACTACCAGGCGGTCCATGCCCTGCCAGAACGTCAAGTGGATTATTACGAGGCGCTGGCACGCATCCGCTACCACGGCAAACTCATCATGCCGGATGCGTTTCTGCCGGTGGTGAGCAGCCGCCGACTGGAAACCGAATTCGATCTAGCGGTGCTGAACCAGGTCGATGCCGACCTGTTATCAGACCAGTTGCCGACCGGATGCGGCCTCTCGATCAACTTGTCAGCGCAGAGCATATCGCGCCCTGAAGTCGTCTCGCAGCTGCTGGAGCTGTCGCGCCACAACGCCCGCCACCCCTTGATGCTGGAAATCACCGAAACCTCGCTCATCACGCAAATGGTCGAGGTGCGCACCTATCTCGACTTGCTTCGCACAGTGAATTACCGCATTGCGATGGATGACTTCGGCACCGGTTATTCGCCGCTGCGCTACCTGGTCGACCTGCCGGTGGATGTGGTCAAGTTCGACATATCGCTGGTGAACAAGCTGGGAGAAGACAACCGCGCCGGCCAGGTGGTGGCCGACTTCGCCCGCATGATGAGCGAGGTGGGTTACTCGCTGGTGGCCGAGGGAGTGGAAACCGAGGCCGTGCTGCTCAAGGTCGAAAGCCTGGGCATTGCGCATGCGCAGGGTTATTTGCTGGGGCGGCCCATTCCGCTAGCGGAACTGGCCGCCAACTTCGCCGCCGAGGGCGCCGCAGCCACGTGTAATGCGTGACGCTAGCAGCCTGTCGGACTTCCCCCTCAATCCCGTAAAATTCGCCTTAGCTCCATTCCTTTCACATCTGATCGCCATGGCTCGCTTTCTTCCGATAGACCGGGACAGCGCCTACCTCTTTCCGCCCTCCGTACAGGACTGGCTGCCCGAGACCCACCTGGCGCGCTGCATCGCCAACGTCATTGAAAGTCTCGACCTCTCCGGCATCGAACGCGGCTATGCCGGACGCGGCAGCGACGCCTGCCACCCCGCCAGCCTGATGGGCCTGCTCATCTACGGTTACGCCACCGGCGTGTTCTCCAGCCGCAAGATCGAGATGGCCACCCACGATTCCGTCGCCTTTCGCTATCTCGCCTGCAACCGCCACCCCGACCACGACAACCCTGGCCACCTTCCGCCGCCGCTTTGGCGATCGGTTCCAGGCCCTCTTCGTGCAAGTCCTGCAAATCGCCCAGGCCAACCAGCTCAGCCAATTCGGCACCGTCAGCCTCGACGGCACCAAGCTGCACGCCAACGCCAGCCGGCACAGCGCGCTGTCCTATGAACACGCAGGCAAGATCGAAACCCAGTTGAAGCAGGAAGTCCGGGAACTGCTCGCCCTGGCCGAATCCGCCGATCAGAGCGAGTTGCCCGAAGGCCTGTCCGTCCCCGCCGAGATCGCCCGCCGGGAAGACCAGCTGGCCGCCATCGCAAAGGCGAAAGCCAAGATCGAAGCGCGTGCCAGGGAACGCTACGCTCGCGAGAAGGCCGAGTTCGACGCCAAGCTCAAGGCGCGCGCGGATAAGACCGCCAGGACTGGCAGGAAGCCCCCTGGCAATCCGCCCGCGCCGCCAAGCGTTGCGCCGCGTGCCGAGGATCAAGTCAACCTCACCGACGACGAATCGCGCATCATAAAAGTGGCAGGCGGCGGCTTCGAGCAGTGCTACAACGCCCAGGCGATGGTCGATACCGAAACCATGCTGGTCATGGTCCCGGAAGTCACGCAAGCGGCCAATGACAAACAGCAAGTCGAACCGATGATCGACAAGCTCCGCGCGCTACCTGCAGGACTGAATGCCCCGGCCACCTTTCTGGCCGACACCGGCTATTTCAGCGTGGACAATGTTGACGCCTGTCGTCAGGCCGGGATTGAACCGCTGATCGCCGTCGGACGGGAAGGTCACCATCCGCACTGGCAGGCGCGCTTCAGCGAACCAGAGCAGTTGGCCGAAGACGCCAGCGCAGTCGATACGATGAAGCACGCGCTCAAGACCCGGGCGGGCAAGAAGCGTTACGCGCTGCGCAAGCAGACGGTGGAACCGGTGTTCGGCATCATCAAGTCGGTGATGAAGTTCAGGCAGTTCATGCTGCGTGGTCTGGTCAACGTCGGCAACGAATGGACGCTGGTCTGTCTGGCGTGGACTTTGAAACGGCTGGCCGTATTGCACCCGCAATCCGTCCAGCGAACGTGAAACCGGGCGAAAAGGCGTGGAATCCGCGTGAAATGCGGATTGAGGAGCGAAAAGTGATTAAAAAGTGTGCGAATTTGATGTGCGAATTTGAATGGGACGGTCGATTCGCGCGCAGCTCGGCTTCAAGTCCGACAGGCTGCTAGCCGATTGACTTCAAGACCGACAAGCTGGGAGGACTCAGTGCTTGTCCGAGCGCCAGATGGAAAAGATGATCCACAGGCTGTTGAAAAACGCGATCTGAATCCCAGCAGACCGAATAAAGGCAGGCCGAATAGCTGAGGGCCGCTTTCCACCGTCATGATGATGCTGGAGCCCGCCACCAGCGAGGCGGTCAGAATGCCCATGGTCAGCTGGTTGCTGGCGCGGTCCAGTTGATGGCCAAAGTGATCCAGCCGCTTCAGGTCTAGATCAACCCGCACCCGCCGCATGTCCCGCACCAGGTTCTGCAGGTCGCGCGGCAAATCGGCCACCACGTCCAGCGCCTCGCGCATGCTTTTGCGCCCGCGCGCCAGCAGTTGCCCGAGTTTGACGAATGTCGGTCCAAGCTCTTCGAGTGCGCGGCGGATGCGCACCGGCGCGTCGATCTGGCTGATTTCGCTGGTGCTGCGCCAGTGCAGCGCACGCCCGGCGCGTTCCAGCGCGCCGCTGATGCCGGGGACGCGCACCAGATCGCCCCAGCCATAGCGGATCATCACCGAGGCGATTTCATGCAATCACGGCAGGTCGCGCACGACCGAAAGGGTTTCCCAGCGCATTTTTATTTCTTGGAATCAGACATGCCGAGAGTGTATCCGCAAGGGGTACGCCGGATTCGTAAGCCGCCAAAGCGGCATCGGCTCCGCTGTAGCCGCAAGCAACGCAGCGGAGTGCAGCCCGGTGGTATGCGGTCAGGCCCGCCGCGCCGACGAACAGCCGCGATCAGGAACGCAGGCGTTCGCTCTGCCGTTTGAGCGAATCGGACAAGGCCGCCAGAATGCCGCTCGCCACCTGGGACAGGCGCACGGTGGCCGTGCTCGCCGTCTCGCTCAGCCCGGCGCGCCCCGCCTCGCTGCCGGCTTTCACGCCGCCCGCCAGCTGCTGCAATGCCTCCCGCACCTGCTCGCCGGTGCGGGTACCGTTGTGTTTCAGGTGATCGCTCAGATCGCCGAGCTCCTCTTTCAGCTTGCCGCCGGACTGGCTGGCGGTCTGTTTCAGGGTATCGACAAGCTGGGTCTCGAGGTCGCGCAGCTGTTCCAGGCTGGCCTTCAGTTCGGTGTCCTTGAACGCCTTGCCCTGCGCGGCGGCTTCCTGCAGGGCGTAGGAGGCGGCCTGCGCGGCGCTGCCGACGGCGTCGTCGATGCCGGCCATGGCCTGCTTGAGGCCGACCTTCATCTCGCCGCCGCGCGCGGCGAGTCCGCTGCCGACGCCGGCGGTGATCGCGCCGACGATTTCACCGATGTGTTGCAGCGCCAGCCGGCGTTCGTGCAGCGCACGCGCGGTCAGGTCGCGCACCCGCTCGTGCAGGTCGGGTTCGGATGCGGCGGCTGCGGCATCGTCGTGCAATTGCTTGAGCTGCGCGTTTTCGAGGATACTGGTTTCACGTGTGGGGGGTGGCGCGTCATTCATGGTGCGGTCCTCAAGGTCAAGATTCTGTGGATCCAGCCGTTCTTCACACCTAACTATAGAGCAGATTGTTATCCCATGACGCCTGTCGCGCTGCTGTCCCTGTCGGCTTTGCTGCTGGTGCTGCCCGCTCACGCCAGCTCCCCGCCTGAAGATATCCCGATCTATGCCGTCAGCCTGGTCGGCAGCCCGTATCGCCTGGGTGGCACGTCGCCCGAAACCGGGCTCGATTGCAGCGGCTTCGTCGGCCACGTGTACCGGGAGACGACCGGCATCATGCTGCCGCGTGACAGCCGCGCGATTAGCCAAGCCGCGCTGCCGCTGACGCAAGCCGAACTTCTGCCGGGCGATCTGGTCTTCTTCAATACCCTCAACCGCGCGTTTTCCCATGTCGGCATTTATCTGGGCGATGACCGTTTTGTGCATGCTGCGAGCAGCCGCTCGGGGGCAGTCATGGTCTCCAGCCTCAACAACCGCTACTGGCGCGAACGGTATGACGGCGCACGGCGCGTCACCCCGCCGGACAATGCCCCTTTCATTGATGCGATGCCCGACTGATTTTGGCTCACGCCTGTTCCGGGGCGGCTTGCTGGGGGCTGCGATGGTCTGTGCGGGCATGGCGCATGGCGCCGAACGCGATCCCGGTTTTGAAAGCGCAGGCGATGTCAACGAGGGGCCATTGCACTTCCTGTTAAGTTTGCCTGCCAAGCCGGTTCACCATCACCAGAATCACATCCGCATCGAGCCCGACAGCCTGGCTTCCGGCTGGGTCAGCCTGTCGCAATGCCACGACCACCTCGACGCGGTTCCCAGCGCGCAGATCACTTTCCGCGAAGGCTTCGTGCGCGACCTCAGGGTGGATACTTTCAGCCACATCAGGGATGCCTGGATCGACGGCTCCAGCGTGCAATTACGTCAGGTCGAGCCGGGTGCACGGCTGTGCCTGTCCGCGCAAATCCGCGCCCTGCGCAACACCGGAAATGGCTATTTCAATCTGATCAACGGCCCCTATATGCGCAAATTTCTGGATGGCTATTACCCGATGCGGGTCACGCTGGCCGTCGACTACCCGGCCCAGACACTGACCCTGCTCGACATCTCACCGTCGGTGCAGCCCGGCTTGCTCATTGTCGAGCAGCCAGGCGCCATCCGGATGGAGGCGGTGTTCGAGGGCGAATTGCAAACCATGATCCAGTTCGAGCGGAACTGAGCAGGCAGTTTTTTTAATTTATGGATTGATAACGGTTATCATTTGCAGTATGATTACCAACACCTAATATTTTCAAGGATCAACCAGACATGAAAACAACCAAACTGCTTGCCGCGCTGGCCCTCGTGGCATCCGCCCTGCCCGTGCTGGCTGAAGAAGTGGTGGTGTATTCCGCGCGCAACGAACAGCTGATCAAGCCGCTGTTCGACGCCTACACCCGCGATACCGGGGTTGCCATCAAGTTCATTACCGACAAGGAAGGCCCGCTGATGGCACGCCTCAAAGCCGAAGGCAAAAATACCCCGGCGGACGTGCTGTTGACCGTCGACGCAGGCAACCTGTGGCAGGCATCCGAAGAAGGCCTGCTGCGCCCGGTCCGGTCGAAAACCCTGCAGGCCAACGTGCCGGCCCACCTGCGCGATCCGGGCAACGAATGGTTCGGCCTGTCGGTGCGCGCACGCACCCTGGTCTACAACACCAGCAAGGTCAAACCAGCCGAGCTGTCGACCTATGAAGATCTGGCCCACCCCAAATGGAAAGGCCGCCTGTGCCTGCGCACCTCGAAGAAGGTCTACAACCAGAGTCTGGTGGCGATGATGATCACCGAATACGGCGAGGGCAAAACCGAGGACATCGTCAGCGGCTGGGTCAATAACCTCGCGACCTCGCCCTTCCCCGACGACACCAAGGCGATGGAAGCCGTGGCTGCCGGCCAGTGCGACGTCACCCTGGTCAACACCTATTACTTCGGGCGCCTGATGACAAAAAACCCCAATCTGCCGCTGGCGATCTTCTGGCCCAACCAGAATCTGAAAACCAAGACGGCCGGCGTGCACGTCAACATCTCCGGCGCCGGCGTCACGCGCCACGCCAAGAATCCGGCGGGCGCGCAAAAGCTGATCGAATGGCTGTCGTCCGACAAGGCGCAGAACCTGTTCGCCGACGTCAACCTGGAATACCCGGTCAATCCGAAAGTGGCACCGGACAAGGCCGTGGCGGCATGGGGCAGCTTCAAGCAAAGCCTCATCAACGTGAAAGAGGCTGGCAGCCTGCAGGTCAAGGCCGTAAAATTGATGGATCGCGCCGGTTATAAATAAGCCGCTCAAGAACCCATCGAAGTGATTCATCTTGCCTGATACCGTTGCCGCATCGACAAAAACGCCCGCTGCGGGCGTTTTTGTCGTACCGGGCGGCCGTCCCCGCGTCAGCGGCTGGATGCTGTTCGCCCTCGCCGTCGCCGCACTGGTGCTGGTGCCGGTGGTGGTCACCTTCTCGTCGTTCGCCCAGGTCGAGCGCGACATTCTTTCGCACCTGATCGAATTTGCCCTGCCCGAACTGGTGGTCAACACGCTGTGGCTGGTGCTGGGGGTGGGGCTCGGCGTCAGCGTGCTGGGCGTATCGCTGGCCTGGCTCACGGCGATGTGCGAATTCCCCGGCCGCCGCATGTTCGGCTGGGCGCTGCTGCTGCCGCTGGCGCTGCCCGCTTACGTGACGGCGTTTGTCGCGATCGGCCTGCTGGATTTCATCGGCCCGGTGCAGACCTGGCTGCGCGACGGCTGGGGCATCACCGGGCTGCCGGAAATCCGCTCGCGCGGTGGCGTCATCCTGGTGATGTCGCTGGCGCTCTACCCCTACGTCTACCTGATCGCCAAAAACGCCTTCGCGACGCAGGGCGCGATCGCACTGGAAGCGGCGCAGTCGCTCGGGCTCTCCCGCACGCAGGGCTTCTTCCGGGTGGCGCTGCCGATGGCGCGGCCGTGGATCGCCGCCGGGCTGATGCTGGCGCTGATGGAAACGCTGGCCGACTTCGGCACCATGGCGATCTTCAACTACGACACCTTCACCACCGCCATCTACAAGGCGTGGTACAGCCTGTTCTCGCTGGCGGCGGCCGCGCAGCTGGCGTCGATCCTGATCCTGTTCGTGCTGGTCGTGGTGGTGTTCGAGCAGCGCTCGCGCACGCAGATGCGCTACAGCACGGTGGGGCGCAGCGCCGCGCAGCGCCGCATCCAGCTGTCGCCCGCGTTGGCCGGACTGGCCCTGCTATACGCCGGGACGGTGCTGGCGGTGGCCTTCATCATCCCGGTCATGCAATTGATTCTGTGGACGCGCGACGTCATGGCCGACGATCTCGATGCCCGCTACTGGGCCTTTGCCTGGCATTCGGTACTGCTGGCCGGCATCGGCGCGCTGATGGTGGTGGCGGTGGCCCTGCTGCTCGCCTATGCCGGACGCCAGCGCCCCGGCACCGCGATGATGTGGACGCAGCGCCTGGCCACCCTCGGCTATGCCTTTCCCGGCGCGGTGCTGGCGGTGGGCCTGTTCATCCCGGTGGCGGCACTGGACAACTGGCTGATCGACACCGGCCAGACGTGGTTCGGCTTCGAAGGCACCGAGATTCTCAAGGGCACCCTGCTGATCATGCTGCTGGCCTACCTGGTGCGCTTTCTCGCGGTCGGCTTCGGCCCCATCGACAGCGGCCTGCACCGCATCACCCGCAACATCGACGAGGCCGCGAAGAACCTCGGCACCAGCGCCGCCGGCCTGTTGGCACGGGTGCATCTGCCGATGCTGCGCGCCAGCCTCTTGACCGCAGCGACCTTCGCCTTCGTCGACATCATGAAGGAAATGCCGATCACCCTGATGACCCGCCCATTCGGTTGGGACACGCTGGCGGTGCGGGTGTTCGAGATGACCTCGGAGGGCGAATGGGAGCGCGCCGCGCTGCCCGCGCTGGCCATTGTCATTGCCGGTATCATCCCCATCATTCTCCTGACCTGGCGCAGCGCGCGCTCGCTTGACTGACCCCCCCATGGCTGAATTGATCCTCGACTCTGTTTCGCAGTCGTACGGCGAACGGCAGATCATTGCCGACCTGAGCTTCACGTTGCCCGAAGGCGCGATCGGCTGCCTGCTCGGCCCGTCGGGCTGCGGCAAGACCACGGCGCTGCGCTGTATTTCCGGCTTCGAGCCGATTCAGCGCGGCGAGATCCGCATCGGCGGCGAAGTCGTCAGCCGCCCCGGCTGGATGCTGGCCGCCGAAAAACGCCGGGTCGGCATGGTGTTCCAGGATTACGCCCTGTTTCCTCACCTGACGGTGGCGAAGAACGTCGGCTTCGGCCTCCACGGCAAGTCGGCTGCCGAAAAACAATCGCGCATCGACGAACTGCTGCAACTGGTCGGCCTCGCCGCCCATGCCGGGCAGTTCCCCCACCAGTTATCCGGCGGCCAGCAGCAGCGGGTGGCGCTGGCCCGCGCCCTGGCGCCGCGCCCGCGCCTGATCCTGATGGACGAGCCGTTCTCCAATCTCGACGTCGAACTGCGCGAGCGACTGTCGCTCGAGGTGCGCGACATCTTGAAGCGCGAAGCCACCACCGCGCTCATCGTCACCCACGACCAGCACGAAGCCTTTTCCCTGGCCGACTGGGTCGGCGTGATGCATCAGGGCCGCATCCAGCAGTGGGACACGCCCTACAACCTGTATCACGAGCCGGTCAACCGCTTCGTCGCCAACTTCGTCGGCCAGGGCGCGCTGGTCACCGGCGAGGTCATCAACGACCATCAGGTGGAAATCGAACTCGGCGTGCTCGACGGCCACATCCCGGTCGAGTGCGACGCCAGCGGCTGCGGCGAATGCGTGCGCAACTGCCGTGTCGACGTGCTGCTGCGGCCGGACGACATCATCCACGACGACGACAGCCTGCTGCTCGCCGAAGTCGAGAACAAGGCCTTCCGCGGCGCCGAATTCCTCTACACGCTCAAATTGCCGAGCGGCCAGCGCGCGCTGTCGCTGGTGCCCTCGCACCACAACCACGCCGTCGGCGAAAAGATCGGCATCCGGCTTGCGGTCGATCATGTCGTGGCGTTCCGCCGCGAGTAAGCCGGTGTCACCCCTCGCGTCCATTGATGTGACGACCCCGCCCGCAGGCGGGCAGGTCGCAGCCTACCCGCTGCGCGGCCTGCTGTTCAATGTGGGGCTCGGCTTTTCCGCCGCCATGCTGCTGATGGTTGCGGTGATCGGACTGGGCGTGACCCAGATGGCGCACCTCAACAACGAATTGGCCAACGTCGTCTCGGTCAACAACGTCAAGACCCGGCTGGCTTCGCAGATGCGCGATGCCCTGCGCGACCGGGCGATGCTGATGCACAACATCGTGGTGTCGATCGACCCCTGGGAAAAAGATGCGATGTTCCTGCAGTTCCTGCAATACGGCGAGCGCTACGCCAAGGATCGCGGCCATCTGGTCGCCATGCTCAACACGCCTGACGAAAAACGGCTGATGCATGAGCTCGACACCATCATTGTCAGCAACCAGCCAGTCATGTTGAGCGTGGTCGAGGCGGCGCTCGACGAGAATAATTACGGCGCACTGACGCAACTGCAGGACGAAGCCATCCCCCTGCAAAACCGCCTGGTCGAGGCGCTCGACAACATGACCCGTCTGCAGCGCGAAGCCAACGAAGCCGCGCTCGGCAAAACCTTCACCGCCTACCAGGCCACCCGCAACCTGATGCTGGTGCTGGGCATCGTCGCCACGCTGCTGGCCGTGCTGGTCGCCGTGCTGGTGAGCCGCCGCATGCTGACGCAGACACGCCAACTGGATACCGAAAAAAAGAAGTACCAGACCCTGTTCGAAACCAATTCGGACGCCGTCGTCATCCTCGACGACAAGGGATTTACCGATTGCAACCCGGCCACGCTATCGCTGTTTGGCATGGACTCGGTTGCGGCGTTCCTGCAACTCCCCATTTCACAACTCGGCACCCCGGTCCAGGCGAATGGCGTGTCGGCCTACGACCACGCCAAACGCGCCATCGACCAGGCCAAAAGCCAAGGGCATGCGGTGATGGATTGGCAGGGGCAGCGTCAGGACGGCTCGGTGTTCTCGGCGGAAATCGCCCTGCATGCCATGGAACTGGAAGACAGGCCGGTGATCCAGGCAATCATGCGCGACGTTTCCGAACGCCGTGCCGCCGATGCCGCCAAGGAGGCCGCACGCGTGGCCGCCCTGCAAATGGCGCACGCCAAATCCGAGTTCATCGCCAACGTCAGCCATGAAATCCGCACCCCGATGCACGGCATTCTGGGCATGAGCGGGCTGCTGCTGAAAACGCCGCTCGACGGCCGTCAGCGCGAATATGCGGCCACCCTGAAAAGCTCGGCGGAAAACCTGCTCACCATCATCAACGACATTCTCGACTTCTCCAAGATCGAGGCCGGCAAGCTGGCCATCGAGGCGATCGCCTTCTCGCCGGCCGCGCTGGCACAAAGCGTGGTCGCGCTGTTCCAGTCGCGCGCGATGGAAAAAAACCTGCGCCTGACGCTGACGCTCCCCGACAATCCGCCCGCCGCCCTGCTGGGCGACCCCACCCGCATCCGCCAGATCCTGCTCAACCTGGTCGACAATGCCATCAAGTTCACCCAGCAGGGCGAGATCGAACTGCAGGCGACATTCGAGGCGACGGACGGCACGGTCGATTGCCTGTTCAGCGTGCTGGACAGCGGGATCGGCACCAGTGCCGAAACGCAGACGCGCCTGTTCCAGGCCTTTTCACAGGCAGATTCGTCGACCACGCGTCACTACGGCGGCACCGGACTGGGGCTCGCGATCAGCAGCCAGCTGGCCGAACTGATGGGCGGGCAGCTCAAGGTCGAGAGCGCCCCCGGAAAAGGCAGCCGTTTCAGCCTGACGCTGCGCCTGCCGACCACCACCTTGCCGCCGGTTGAACAGCCTGCACGGACGGCCATCCAGCTGCAGGGTCGCATCCTGATCGCGGAAGACCATCCCGTGAACCAGAAAATGCTGGCGCACCAGCTGCGCGAAATGGGCCTGCAGTACGCCCTGGCCGGCAACGGCAAGCAAGTGCTGGAGATGCTGGAAACGAACGACTTCGACCTGGTGCTGATGGACTGGCAAATGCCGGAAATGGATGGCCTGGAGGCCACCCGGCAGATTCGCCGCCTGCCGGCAGGAACCCGCCACACCCCTGTCATCGCACTGACCGCAAATGCCAACGCCGGCTTCCGCGAAGCCTGCCTCGCGGCCGGGGCCAACGATTACCTGAGCAAACCCTACACCGAGGCGGCGCTGGCAGCCCTGCTGCTGCAATGGCTGCCCCCGGCTGCGGCCGCCACCCGCGCCCCGCTGCTCGACCTGCCGGCGCTGCATGCGCGTTATCCCGGCAATCCGGGGTTGGTACAGGAGGTGGAAGCGGTCTTTCTCAGCACCACCGCAGCCAGCCTGGCTGCGCTGAAGCGCGCAATCGAAGACGGCGATGCCCTGACGTGCCGCAAGGAAGCCCATGCCCTCAAGGGCGCTGCGGCCAGCGTGATGGCCCGCGAAATCCAGGCGGGTGCCGCACGCATCGAGGCCAGCGTGCAAGGCGGCGATCTTGCCGCTGCCGCGGCCGAGCTTACGACGCTGGAAAGCCTAGTTCTCGCGCACGCCTGAGCGGGACAATTCGCCGCACCCGGCGCCAACGGCACGCAGCAGATCGCCCCTAAAGCTCGATCACCTGTCCCTGCATCAAGGCTTCCACCCCCCAGCCGGGGGCGGCGGCGCGCAGTTCGTTCATGATCGCTGCCTCGTTGCCCGGTTTCAGGTGGGTAATCCAGAGCTCGGGGCGCACGCTGAGCGCCTGCAGTTCTGCCGCCAGTGAATCCGGCCAGTGATGCTTCGATACCCGCGCGATGTCGACCAGCGCGTTCTCGAACGAGGTATCGATGATGAGGTGGCACAGGTCGGGAATGGCGTTGAGCGCGGCGATGAAGGCTTCGCTGTGCGTGGTGTCGCCGCTGAACACCAGGCTCCCCGCGGCCGTGGCCAGATGGACGCCGCACGCCGGCACCACGTGATTCACCGGCAGCGGCCTGAACGTCCGTCCCTTGAGCGTGAATGCCTCGCCGAAGTCCAGGGGTGCAAACCGCAGCCACGGCGACGCCGCACTCGGAATCTGGCGAAAATCCGGCCACAAATGCCAGTTAAACAGGTGCATGGACAGGACCGCCAGCACGTCGGGCAGCGCATGCACCGTCAGCGGGGTGGCACGCAGGTCGCCGACGCTGTCGAGCAGCAGCGGCAGGCCCAGCGTGTGATCGAGATGGGCATGGCTGAGGAAGACGTGATCGATCGCCAGCAGCTGCTCGAAGTTGAGCGTGGTGATGCCGGTGCCGGCATCGATCAGCACGTCATCGTCGACCTTGAGGCAGGTGGTGTGGCGCCCGCTGCCGATGCCGCCGCTGCAACCGAGGATGGTGAGTTTCATTGCTGTTTTATCGTGTTGTATCGTGGCTATTTGCTATTTGGTGGTGTAGACGTACACGCCGTCCCAGTCTGCGGGCGGCGGCACTTCACGGAAATGCGCGATGCGCGCAAGGTAGATATCGTACAGCGTACGGGGGCGGCGGGCGTTGAGCGCGCGCAAGGCGGCTTCGGCAGCGTCCCAGTCCTGCGCCTGATAGCGTGCAAACGCGGTTTCGAAGTCGGCCGCGTCCTGGCGCACCGCATCGGCGAGGCCGTCCTTCGGCCCCAGCGGTTCGTAGATCGCCACCGGGGTTTCCTTGCCCTTGACGCGCACGTCGTCGACCTTCATGAACGCGTGAACGGGATCGGCCTCGACCGTGGTCTGGGTGACCAGGATGCCGACGCCGTACTGCTTGGTAATGCCTTCAAGGCGCGAGCCGAGGTTCACCGCGTCGCCCATCACGGTGTAGGCCATGCGGAACTCGGAGCCCATGTTGCCGACGCTCATGCGCCCGGTGTTGACGCCCACGCCGATCTTCACGTCGGGCCAGCCGCGCGCGGCGAACTCCTGATTCAGCTGCGCGAGCGCCGCCTGCATGTCGAGCGCGGTCTGTACCGCGCGGGTGGCGTGGTCGGCGAGGTCCACCGGCGCGTTCCAGAACGCCATGATGGCGTCGCCGATGTACTTGTCGATGGTGCCGCGATGCTGCTGCACGATGCGCGTCATGGTCGACAAATAGGCGTTCAGCACTGCGGCGAGTTCGGCCGGCGGCAGCTTCTCTGAAAAATTGGTGAAGCCGCGGATGTCGGAGAACAGCACGCTCATGTCGCGCGACTGCCCTTCCATCGTGTAATGCGCCGGATTCCGGCTCATTTCGGCGGCCAGCTCGGGCGGCACGTACTGGCCGAACAGCTTGGTGATCTGGCGCTTGCTGCGGGTCGCGGCAAAAAAGCCGTAGGCCGTGTTGAGCGCATACAAGCCGAGCACCGTCAGCATCGGCGCCGCCATCGGCACCACCATGAAGCGCGACCAGGCTGCACCGTAGGCGGCCAGCAGCAAGGCCAGCATCACCATGCTGGCCGCCAGGCCGATGGTCGGCCCGAAACGCAGCAGCACCGCTGTCAGCAAAGCCCCCAGCAACAACACGGCGGCCAGCCGCGCGTCATCCGCCCACGGCGGCGTGGCGCGGATGGTGCCGTCGAGGATGCCGGCGATCAGGTGGGCATGGATCTCGACGCCCGGAAAGGCGTTGGAAAACGGCGTCACCCGCAGGTCGGCCAGACCCGGTGCGGTCGACCCCAACAGCACGATGCGGTTTTCCAGCTGCGCCAAAGGCGCCTTGCCTGCCAGCACGTCGGCCGCTGACAGGTAGGGAAACGGCGCACCGGCGCGGTACGGCACATGCACCCGGCCGTCCACGCTCAAGGGTATGCGAATGCCGCCCACTTCCAGCCACGGCGACAGATATTGCCGGCCGAGCACCGACTGCCGGTCAACGCCGGCAAGCGCCGGATCGCCACCGAACGCGACCTGCAAGGTGGAAGCCGACAACGCCAGATAGTAGCCTGCGCCATACCGGCTGACCAGACTCATCTGGCGCGCCGTGCCATCCTCGTCGGCGCGCATGTTGAAAAAGCCTGCGCCCTGCGCCGCCTGCTGGAAAGCGGCCAGATTCGCGCCATAGCCGGTGGGCGGCGGCGTACCCGGCTGCAACGGATCAAACGCGGCGGCCGGCAAGGAAGGTTGCGGCAACTGGCCGGTTTTGGCATCACCGTAGCCTTGCGGAATGAAGTAGTAGCCCAGGGACAGCGGACGTTCGGCAAGCACCTGCGCAAAGCGGGCATCGTAGTCGAGTCGCGGCGCCAGTTTTTCGAATGCCGCCCTGAAATCGCGGCTGCCCGCCAGATCGCGGTACGCCAGCTGCTTGAGGGTATCGAGGCCCGAACTTGTGTCCGGTTCGGCAAACACCACGTCGAAGCCGACCGCGGCCACGCCATAGTGGTCGAACAACTGCTCGACCAGCGCGGTTAGGGTGTCGCGGCTCCACGGCCAGCGGCCGAGGCTTTTCAGGCTGGCCTCATCGATGTCGAGGATGGCCACGCGATCATCCAGCCCGGCCGGTGCAGTACGGATCAGCCAGGCGTCATACAGCCAGGCTTCGGCGCGCTGGATTGGGGCGATGTGGAGCAGTCCCGCAACGTGCGCCGCGATCAGCAAAACAAGCAGCGCAGACAGCCCTGCCTGCGCCAGCCTGGGGAGGACGCGCTTCACCGAATGCGGTAGAAACGGTCGGCCAGTTCCTTGCCGCGAACGGCATCGAGACGTCCATCCACTGCCTCGCCCAGCGCTGCGAGGCGATCGGCCGGATGCGGGTGGGTTTTATAGAGCAGGCTGGTGCGGTTGTCCCCTGCAGGCAAGGCCGCCATGTCCTGCAACACGCTGGGCAGTCCCCACGGGTCGTAGCCGGCGCGCGCGGCATACACCATGCCGACGCGATCCGCCTCGTGCTCGGCGTTTTTGTCGAGCCCGCGCGCCATGATTTCAGCGCCGTTGCCGATCAGGTTCTGCACCACCTGGTCGCTGCCTTTTGCCTTGCTGCTGGCAGCCTGCCCCAGCGCCCCGATCAGGCTGGATTGCTTGAGCACCTTGAGGTGATGCTTCTGCGTGACGTGGGCGATCTCATGCCCCAGCACGCCAGCCAGCTCGGCCTCGGTGTTGAGCAGGCGGTACAGGCCCTTGGTCACGAAGATGTAGCCCCCCGGCGCGGCAAAGGCGTTGATGGCCTCGGTGTCGAGCACGCCGAAATGCCAGGTGACCTCCTGGCGCCCGCTCTGCAGCGCCACCCAGTTGCCGACCAGGTTGACGTAGTTCTGCAGTTTGTTGTCGCGCACCAGCGGCACCGCGCCCAGCAGGTTGCCGGAAATCTGTCGGCCGATGCGGTTTTCCTCTTCCAGCGAGTAATCACCGAACAGCGCAAAACCCAGCTGCCGGGCATCGATTTTCTGATTGGCCGGTGGCGGGCTCGCGGCGGCGCTCTCTGACGCAGGGGGGGGCGTTGTTTGAGCCGGGGTCTGCTGTGTCTGCTTGTCCTTGTTCAACTCCTGGTTAATGCGCTCCTCGAGCAATTTTCCGAAGTCGAATCCGGCTGACGCGCTGCTGAAGGAAACCAGCGTAACGGCCAATAGCATCATTTTGATTTTCATCAGTTGTTCCCCCACGGCGAAGAGGACTGCTCGGGCTGGGGCTTGGGCAATTCCGCCACCTTGACCGCGACCAGACCGGACTGGTGGGCAAAGCTTCTGGCCTGCGCCGCCGTCACTTTCAGGGCTTCCAGTCGCGCCAGTTCGTCGGCATTGAACTGGGCTCGCTTCAGGTCTTCGTCATTCAGGCCACGCAGGCCGGCCACCGCGACCACGCGAGTGGGGTCGGACCGCGTGGTCGCGGCCCCCACCACATCGCCCACCCCGGTTCCACCCAACCCGCCCGCCCCCGCACGCACCGAGAGCAGCCGGATCCAGCCGGTGGAATTGCCGGCCTTCACGCGTAGCCAGCCACCCTGTTTGGCGAGGATGTCGACGCTCGCGCCCTTGGGCACGTTGGCCGTCACGCGGGCGCTTGCGCTGGGCTGGCTGTAGAGTTTTTCATTGCGCAGGACGGTGCCGGGCGCGGCCCACGCAGTCGCCGACGCGACGCACAGCACCAGCGCGGCCGCCTGGATCAAGGTTGTTTTCATCGTAGGTCTCTCCATTTGAAGCAAAACTGCATGAACCGCCATTCTATGGCGTTAAGATGCCGCAATGAATTTTCTTGCGGCCTCCATTGAATCGCTCGGCGCCAAGGTCGTCGGCTGGTTTACCGTTGGTTACGCCATGTTTGCCTTTCTGGCCAAGGCCAGCTTGCTGCTGCTGGACCGCACCACCTGGAACCGCGCCACGTTCGACGTGGTGGTGAAGCAGGTTTACTTTACTGCTGTGCAGATTCTGCCTGTTTTCCTCGGCTATGCACTGGTCATTTCGTGGCTCATCATCACCATCATCCTGTCCACCGCACGCGATTTCGGTCTCACCGCATTCGCCAGCGAAATGACCATTCGCGTGCTGGTGCTCGAGCTGCTGCCTTTCCTGACTGCGTTCTTTATCGCCCTGCGTTCCGGCAGCGCAATCAACACCGAAGTCGCCCTGATGCAGGTCAACAACGAATTGGATGCACTGGCGCACTGTAAGGTTCCGCCGATGCAGTTCGAGTTTCTGCCGCGGCTGATCGGCGGGGTGGTCTCGGTCGTCATCCTCGCCAGCCTGGCCGGCCTGCTCGCCCTGCTGTTGGGCTACCTCTCGATTTACGGCGTGAGCACGGCGGGCTTCGAGCCGTACACCCAGACCATCGCAAAAATCTTCGATTTCAAGATCATGGCCGGGCTGATCATCAAGTGCGCGCTGTTCGGGCTGGCGGTCACCCTGATCCCGGTCACCGCCGGGCTCGAAACGCCAAAAAAACTCTTCATGGTTCCGGTCTCCGTGCTGCGCGGCATGATGCGGGTGTTCTTCGCCATTGTGACGATCGAGGTGGTGTCATTAGCGCTCAAATACATCTGACTCCGTTTGGCGACCGCGCCGCGCTGCTGGCTGCGGTTAACGTCCTGCCGGAAGACGTGGCGCGCGTCGCACTCGAACTGCCACTGCGGGCGAATTTGTCGGCGCTCGAAAACATTGCGCTGATTCCGCTCTACCAGCGCCATTACGACGCAGCCGAATCGACCCGGCAGGCGCGGGCCATGCTGGACCAATTGGGCCACGCCGGGATTGCGTTGCTGCGCGACCCCGACATGACGCCGGCCGAGCGCTTCGTCACCAAACTTGCGCGCGCGCTCATCCTCAAGCGCCCGCGCCTGGTGATCGACCGTCCTGGCGCCATGCTTTACGATGTGCCGTATCCCGCCTTCATCGGACAACTGGCGGCGCGGGCAGACATGACCGGCACCTGGGAAATTTACGACTTCAGCTGGAACCAGGTTCTCTACAACCAGGCACTTGATTCGGAATGAACAAACTACATTTCAAGGTCGGCTTGTTTGCCGCCGCCTCGCTGCTGCTGGCGGGCGCATTCGTGGTGTATCTGCTGCATGCGCGTGGCTTTTTTGAAGAGACCTTCCACCTGCAACTCGCCGCAGCCAGCGCCGATGGCGTCGCTCCCGGGGTGCCGGTGGTGTTTTCCGGCATCGAAATCGGCCGCGTCACCACGCTGGGGCTGAATGAAGAAGGCGGCATCATCATCCACGCCACCTTCTACGAACGCAATGCAAAGTGGCTGAAGGAGAACAGCACCTTCACCCTCGACAAACCCATCGTCGGCGGCGCCAAAATCCGCGTCGACTCACCCGACCTCGACGCTCCCGCGCTGCCCGACGACGCCACCGTGCTGCTGCTCACCTCCGACATCAGCAAGGAGCTTCCGGCACTGGTCGAACGGGTCAAGGCGGTTCTCGACAATGTCGAGCACCTCACCCGCAAGGACGGCGAGATCACGGCCACCCTGGCCAACCTGCAGACGGTGACCGGACGCATGACCGGCGAATACGGCATGCTGGAAGGCATCCTCGGCAGTCCGGAAAAGGCCCGCGTGGTGACCGACTCGCTCGACGGCATCCGCGCCCTCGTCGGCAGGCTCGACAGCCTGGCGCTTAAAGTGGATGGCATGGCCGTAAAAACCGACCAATGGCTGTTTGCGCCAGCAGGCGTGGCCGAGCAGACGCACGAAGCGCTGGCCCAGATACGACTGATGCTGAATGACGCGCAATCCAGCCTGGAAAAGGCCGATGCCATGATGACCAACGCGGTGGCGATTTCCGCCGACGTCAAGGAAGGCACGCAAGACATCGCCACGCTGCGCGCCGAAGTCGACGATGCGGTGAGCAAGGCCAACGCGCTGGTCAACAAGATCAACAAGATGTGGCCGTTTGCGAGCGAGCCCGAGGTGAAGCTGCCATGAAGCCCCTGCTCGCCCTCGCCTGCCTGCTTGCGCTCACGGCCTGCAGCAGCGGCCCGCCGCCCGACTGGAAAACCGATGCGGCCGATCTGATCGAGCGTTACCAGAAACATGCCCTGCTGGGCGAAAATGTGCTCGCCGAGCGCTACTTCCAGCGGGCTGTCGGCGCCACTGGCGGCGCCGGCCGCGTCGCCGAGACCGCGCGCTTGTGGCTGGTGCGCTGCGCCACCCGCCGCGCCATGCTGAGCGACGATGCCTGCGCCGAGTACGCCGAACTCGCCGCCATCGCACCGAGCGCGGCGGACCATGCCTACTATCAGTTCCTTACCCTGCGCTGGGACGCGCTCGATGTCGCCCTGTTGCCCAGCCAGCACCGCGATCTGGTGCGCGCAGCGGCTGACAAGCGCCCTGAAACCTTGAACAGGATCGCCGACCCGCTGGCGCGTCTGCTCGACGCCAGCCTGCTGGTGATGCGCCAGGAAGCCGATGCCGCCACGCTGGCGCTGGCCGCGGAAACCGCCTCGGAACGGGGGTGGCGCCAGCCGCTGCTGACCTATCTGAAACTGCAGCACGCACAGGCTGCGACCCGGGGCGATGTCGCCGAAATAAGCCGCCTGGCCGGGCGTATCCGGCTGGTCGAGAAGAGCCTGCTGCCGCATTGACAAGCCCAGGAGCCGCGACTATCTTCCCGCTTCACGCGAGCTTAGTAGTTGTATACCAAACACGTTGAACGAAACATCAAGCCAACGAGAGGAGACATACATGAAATTATCGACCATCGCGCTGGCTGCCCTGGCAGCACTCGCAACCACCGCGCACGCCGCACCCGCCATGATGTCCCCCGAGTGGACCGCACAGGCTTGCGATGCCTGGAACAAGGACACCGCCCTCACCAATGGCCTGGCTGACCAATGGATCAAGAATGACAAGGGTCGCGGCTACAAGATCATTCACCTGTATCGCACCGACTGCGGCGAAGCCACCCAGACCGAGCTGAAAATCATGGACAAGGATGGCAAGGCCATGTGCGTCTACGGCGGCGCCGTGCAGAACACCAAAATGGATCATGCGGTCGACTACACCATGCACGCCACCACCGAGCGCTGGAACGAAATGGGCGCGGGCGAATACGGCCCGATGAAGGCCATGATGTTCGGCCGCCTCAAGTTCACCGGCCCGAAAGTGGAAGCCATGGGCGTGATGGGACCGTTCGGTGCCTTCCTGCGCTTGCCGGGCAAGATTCCCGGCGACCAGGTCTGCCCTGCGAAGTAAGCGGCTTACGCCACACGAAAAAGGCCGGAATCGCTCCCGGCCTTTTTTTGCGTCGTCAGGCCACCCAACCGGCCTGGTTTGATTTAATGAACCGTTCCGGTTTTAACGTCGAGCGGCCGGCCGTTGCGGATTTCCTCCGGCGTGGCCTCGCGGATATCCATCACGTTCACCAGGCAGGTGACGCTCTGCCCGGCCAGCGAGGGGTTGCCGTCCAGCGTGAGCTTGTCGTCCTCGATCGCGGTGACGTAAAAGACTTTGGTCTCGCCCGTGTCGTTCTCGAACATGACTTCAGCGCCCACGCGCCTGAATTGCGGCGGCACATTCTCGATGTCGTCCGTAAACACCAGGCTCTCGTCGCGCAGCCCGTACCCCTCTTCGGGGGACAGCGTGATCTCGATTCGGTCGCCCACCTTGCGGCCGGCCACCGCCGACTCGATCGCAGGCAAAATGCCGCTGTTGGCGCCCTGCACATAACCCACCGGAATGTCGTACTGCTCGACGACCATGCCGCGCGCGTCGAGGATGGAATAGGTGATGTATACGAGTTTGTTCTGTGTCACGGTGACCATGCTGTCTCATCCTGAAGCGTCAAAGAAAACGCTGCGCCGGTACTGGACCGGCCCCTGCACTGCACACTGCATGCTTATGATACCTATGAAGGGTCCCCCCGCAAATCGCCCTGCTTGCCGGCCACCGGCGCGCAGGCTCAGTACTTGACGCGCACGCGATAGCCGAGTGTCGCCTGCCCCCCGGCGGGCACCGACACCGACCATTCGGCCATGCCGGACGCCGCCTTGGCGTGCGGCAGCGATTCGCTCACCATTTCCCAGTCGCCCGGCATCGGCTCGCGCACCATGACGGTCACCGCTTCCGGCTTGGCGTTTTTCAGCACGATTTCATAGGCCGACTCGAACACGGCGTTGTAGCGGCTGGTACCGGCCAGTTTCTTGAAGTCTGTCTGCTTCCTGTCGGCGGTGACATCGAATGCGTCGCCCAGCTTCAGGCGCACGGTTTCGTTCTTCGGCGTGTGCTCGATTCGGTCTTCGCCGACGAACTGCGCGTTGCCCTGGCTGTCCTGCTTGTATAGGCGGATCACACCGCGGGGCAAGGAAATGCCGAGGCCTTCGCCCTTGTTGTCGAACTCGACGAACACCCCGACCTTGATTTTCTGCCCCAACTCGCCGTGTTGCCCCGAGTAATAATAGTTCGCGCCCTGGAGCAGGAATTCCTTCTTCACCGGCACCCGGCTCGCCGTCATCAGCGCCACCTGCTTGGTCTGGTTCTGTGCCAGCGTGGTGGGGCGCTGCAGGGTGTAGAGGTGATACTCGAACAGCGATTCCTGCTGCATTTCGGCCGCATCGGCCACCTTGGCCATCGTCTCACGCAGCATCGGCTGAACATCGCGCACCCGGTTGACATCCCCCGCCACCAGTCGCAGCCTGGCATTGGGGTAGGCGGCGCCACTCTGGTTGGTCAGCGTCACCCAGCCGTTCAGATCGAGCCGGTCGTCGCGCTCGTTCAGTTCGGCCACATAATCGGCACGCCACGACAGCCCCCCGGTCAGATAGGACAACTCCAGGTCCTGGCTGCCCGCTGTCGGATTAACCAGCGAGATGACCAGGCTGGGCGTGTCGCGCAGCGTGTCGGGCACGCCCGCAAACGCAAGCCGCCCCGGCACGCCGGTTTCGATGCGGTCGGCGAACTTGAGCACGATGCCGCCATGGGTCGACAGCACCGTCGCGGTCTCGCGGGTGTCTACGCCGGTGGTGGGATGGGTGCGGATCACACTGACTTGCTGTCCGACGTATTGCTCGAGCAGCGTTTCCGGCGTCAACAGATCGAAATCGAAGGTCTGTTCCTGCAGCCGGAACCCCGCCGGGTTCGTCAGATTGCGCAGTTGCGCGGTTTCCGGTCGCATCTGCGCCGACACGTCGCGCCACGTCAGCTGGCTCATGTCGCGCGCAAGCGCAACCCGCCGGGCATCCTTGATCAGGGCCCGGTTGTCGTTGTAAATGGTGACCGCCACACTTTGCTGGTCGGCTGCGGTCGTGACAAGCGCTTCGCCCGGCGCGGCCCAGCTGGCGTGGGACAAGCGCTTCGCCCGGCGCGGCCCAGCTGGCGTGGGATGCGGCGATCAGCCCGGCGATCATCGTAGTCAGCAGTCTTTTCTTCATCATGTCGGACTCGTGCACACCTTGCGGCAATACGCCATGATGACCGAACCGCACCAAAAAGGGTTCGCGGCGCTAGAATGAACGAACACCCCCCGCCGCAGCGGCAGACATGACCTCAGACGACCCCCATCCCTCGCGCATCGTCGGCGGCGGCATCAATACCCGCGAATCCGATCAGCCCGTGGTGGTGACACAAATGCTCGGCATCGACAACAGCGCACCGGTTCGCGAGGACGCCCTGCGCGCGCGCTTTTTGTCGTTTGATCCGTTGTTCGACGCCGCCTCCAATCTGGTTGCGCATCAGATGGTCCTGCGCGGCCGCGCCGCCCCCGCCGATGCCCCGCCCGAGCTTCGGCAAATGGAAGAGGACATGCTGCTGACCGGCCTCTATTCATTGACGCAGGGCGGCCTGACCGGCAAGCTGCCTTTGCTGGTCCAGGTCAGTGCGGGGGTGCTGTTCAGCGACATCCCGCAGCAAATCAATCAACGCCAACTGATCTGGTGCGTGGCGCTCGATAACGAACAGCATCTGGCACGCGCCCTGGCACTGCAGGATGCCGGCCTGATTTTTTGTCCCACGCTCAATCGCAACAGCGTGATTGTGCTGGACAGCGCGTCTGCCTGGCCCTACCTGGCCTGCCACGCCGACGACACGCCGCCCGCGGTGACTGCGCGCCTGGTCGTGGGAGGCGTTCGGCACGCGCACATCCAGGCGCGCTGGCCCGGAAACGCCTGGTTCAAGGGCAGCTTCTTTACCGGCGACACCCAGCCCGCCGAAATCAGCCACGAACAGGCGATACGGCTGGACTTGCTGGCCATCGCGCTGCGCCAGTCGGTCGAGACCCTGGTCCAGTTTTTCCGGCTGAACCCGGACATGACGCCGCGTCTGCTCGCCATCGCCAACTCCCAGGTCGGCGGCCTGAGCCGGCCCGCCGAATCGGCTGCCCATGCGCTGGTCATGCTGGGGTCCGAGCGCGCGCGCCGGGTCGCCGCACTGCTGGCGCTGGCCGGGGCCAATCCCGACGAAACGGCGCGCCAACATACCGTGACCACCCTTACACGGGCGCTGTTCATGGGCAAGATCACCCGTCTGGGCGCCCCCGCCGAGAGTGCCGCCAGCGCCTTCGAAATCGGTCTGCTATCGGCGGCGCCCCATGTGTTGTCGCTGCCGGTTGAAACGCTCATCCGCAGGCTGGGCCTGTCGGCGACGAGCGCGCGCGCGCTGAGTGCGCATCCCTCCCCCGAAGGCAGCCTGCTGCAGCTGACGCATGCCTGCGAAAAAAACGACGTCGACACCCTGGCCGAACACGCGCACAAGCTGGGAATTCCGCTGCACCAGATTTCCGTGGCCTACCTGGATGCCCTGATTGCCGCCTCGGCGCTCGACGAAGCCCTGCATTGACAGCGTAAAATGGCGGTTTTGCCCGCACCCACTCCCATGCATCCCACCCTCGTTTTCGATATTGAAACGGTTCCCGACCTCGCCGGGTTCGCCGCAGTCAACGGCATCGACACAACGGCGCTGCCGCAGGCCGAGCTTGCCGAAATGACCCTGCTCGCCCGGCGCCAGAAAACCGGCAGCGACTTCATGCCGCATCATCTGCACCGCATCGTCGCGATTTCCTGCGCGCTCAGAAGCGGAGACCAGCTCAAGGTATGGTCACTGGGCGAACCCGACAGCAGCGAGGCCGAGCTGATCCAGCGCTTCTATGACGGCATCGAGCGCTACACCCCGCAGCTGGTGTCGTGGAACGGCGGCGGCTTCGACCTGCCGGTGCTGCACTACCGCAGCCTGGTTCACGGCATTGCGGCGGCGCGCTACTGGGACTGGGGCGACGACGACAAGGATTTCAAGTGGAACAACTACCTGTCGCGCTACCACACCCGCCATCTGGACCTGATGGACGTGCTGGCGATGTTCCAGCCGCGCGCCAACGCCCCGCTCGACCAGATGGCCAAGCTGTGCGGCTTTCCCGGCAAGCAGGGAATGGACGGATCGATGGTGCTGGACGCCTTCCAGCAGGGAGAAATCGACGCCATCCGCAACTACTGCGAAACCGACGTGATGAACACCTGGCTGGTGTACCTGCGTTTCCAGAAAATGCGCGGCACGCTTTCCGATGCTGCCTATGCTGCCGAGATCAAGCTTGCGCGCAGCACCGTGCAGGACCACCCCGCCCCGCACTGGCAGGAATTCCTGGCGGCCTGGGGGTAAACCTTTTCACCACACCGAGAGCGCACGGGTTTTTCTCCGCGCCTCTGTGCCTCTGTGCTTAATGCATTGAATCCATGAATCCCATCGTCGACATTCTTTCCCTCGACCACGAGGGCCACGGCGTCGCCCGCATCAACGGCAAGGTCACCTTCGTCGACGGCGCGCTGGCAGGCGAGCGTGCGGAAATCGCCGTATACCGCGAGCACGCCAAATACAACTCGGCCAACGCCATCGCCATCCTCAAGGCAAGCTCGCAGCGTGCCGAGCCGCGCTGCCAATATTTTGGCCGCTGCGGCGGCTGTTCGATACAACACCTGGAAGTCAGCGCCCAGGTGGCCACCAAACAGCGCGTGCTGGAAGACAATCTTGCCCGCATCGGCAAGGTCAAACCCGATGTGATGCTGCCCGCCCTGCACGGGCCGAGTTGGGCTTACCGCACCCGCGCACGGCTGTCGGCACGGTGGGTCGACAAGAAAGGCGGCGGACTGGTCGGCTTCCGCGAAAAGCGCTCCAGCTTCATCGTCGACATGGCGAGCTGCGAAGTCCTCACCCCCGACGTATCAAGGCTGCTGCTTCCGCTGCGCGAACTCATCAACGCGCTATCGAACGCCGACCGCATTCCGCAGATCGAGGTTGCCGTCGGCGAACACGTCACCGTGCTGGTGTTCCGCCTGCTCGCGCCCTGGAGCGACGACGATGCCGTCAAGGTGCGCGCCTTCGCCGACCATCATCGCGTACAGATCTGGGAGCAGGCCAAAGGCCCCGACACGGTGCGCCCGTTCTGGCCCCACATCGCGCCCGAACTCAGCTACAGCCTGCCCGAATTCGGCCTGGTGATGCCGTTCAAGCCGACCGACTTCACCCAGGTCAATGTCGCCATGAACCGCGCTCTGGTCAGCCGCGCGCTGCGCCTGCTGGCCCCGCAGCGGGGTGAGCGCATCGCCGACCTGTTCTGCGGGCTGGGCAACTTCACCCTGCCGCTCGCCAGGAGCGGCGCCGAGGTGCTGGGCATCGAGGGCAGCGCCGAACTGGTCGCGCGCGCGCGCGAAAACGCGCTGCGCAACAACCTGCCCAACGCCCGCTTCGCGCTCGACAACCTGTTCGAAATGACGCCCGAGAAGTTCGCCGCCCTCGGGCCATTCGACAAGCTGCTGATCGACCCGCCGCGTTCCGGCGCCATCGAAATGGTCAAGTCCCTGCCCGGCTGTTCCGAAACAGGAAATGGGGGTGCGCCGCATCGCATCGTGTATGTCTCGTGCGACCCCGCCACGCTTGCGCGCGACGCCGAGGTGCTGGTGCACACCAAGGGCTATCGGCTCGAAGCGGCGGGGGTCGCCAACATGTTCCCGCATACCGCGCATGTGGAATCGATCGCGCTATTCGAGCGCTAATCCATTAAAATCCGCCGCTTAACTCACTTTCAACCATCATGGCACTCATCGTACAAAAATACGGCGGCACCTCGGTCGCCAACGTCGAACGCATCCGCGCGGTGGCGGAACGCGTCGCCAAATTCAAAATGCTCGGACATCAGGTGGTGGTGGTGCTCTCGGCCATGTCGGGCGAGACCAACCGCCTGATCGCGCTGGCCAGGCAGATTCAGGCCAGCCCCGACCCGCGCGAACTGGACATGATGGTGTCGACCGGCGAGCAGGTCACCATTGCGCTGCTGGCGATGGCGTTGAAGGACCTGGGCCTGAAGGCGAAAAGCTACACCGGCGCGCAGGTGCGCATCCTCACCGACAACGCCCACACCAAGGCGCGCATTCTCAGCATCGACGAAGCCAGGATGCGCGCCGACCTGGATTCCGGCCACGTGCTGGTGGTCGCCGGCTTCCAGGGCGTCGACGAACAGGGCAACATCACCACCCTGGGACGCGGCGGCTCCGACACCACCGGCGTGGCGCTGGCCGCCGCGCTGAAAGCGGACGAGTGCCAGATCTACACCGACGTCGACGGCGTCTACACGACCGACCCGCGCATCGTGCCCGAAGCGCGTCGCCTGAAGACCATCACCTTCGAGGAAATGCTCGAAATGGCGAGCCTCGGCTCCAAGGTGCTGCAAATCCGCTCGGTCGAATTCGCCGGCAAGTACAAAGTCAAACTCCGCGTGCTGTCCAGCTTTCAGGACGAGGGCGACGGCACGCTCATCACCTTCGAGGAAAACAACACCATGGAGCAGGCCGTCATTTCCGGCATCGCCTTCAACCGCGACGAAGCCAAGATCACCGTGGTCGGCGTGCCCGACCATCCCGGCATCGCCTACCAGATTCTCGGTCCGGTCGCCGACGCCAACATCGACATCGACATGATCGTGCAGAACGTCAGCCACGAAAACACCACCGACTTCACCTTCACCGTGCACCGCAACGACTTTGAAAAGGCGATGGACATCGTCAAGGCGACAGCGACCAGCATCGGCGCACGCGAAGTCACCGGCGACGACAAGATCGCCAAGGTCTCCATCGTCGGCGTCGGCATGCGCTCGCACGTCGGCATCGCGCGCAAGATGTTCGAAACCCTGTCGAAGGAAAATATCAACCTGCAGATGATCTCGACTTCGGAAATCAAGATCTCGGTCGTGGTCGAAGACAAATACATGGAACTGGCGGTGCGCGCGCTGCATCAGGCCTTCGAACTCGACAAAGCCACCGCGTAAGGTGGCTTTCCGCCGCGCATTCCGCTACAATTCGCGGCGGTTCGGAGACGTGGCCGAGAGGTTGAAGGTACTCCCCTGCTAAGGGAGCATGCGGGCTTAAACCTGCATCGAGGGTTCGAATCCCTCCGTCTCCGCCAAGCACAAGTTATTGAGTCATTGCATCGACCATCGATGCAAAAAAAGTGTAAAAACTGCGTATAATTCGCAGGCTTCAAAGCGCCGGTAGCTCAGCTGGATAGAGTACTTGGCTACGAACCAAGGGGTCAGGAGTTCGAATCTCTTCCGGCGCACCATA
>JBAQND010000170.1:0-22087 GCA_049303455.1 Thiobacillus sp. | reverse complement strand
CCGCCAAATTTCTTCGACAAAATGGTGGTGATCGCCGCGGTCAAGGTGGTCTTGCCGTGGTCAACGTGACCAATGGTGCCAACGTTTACGTGCGGTTTGGTCCGCTGGAATTTTTCCTTAGCCATTTTTCAAGTACCCTCAATTTTGCACAAGAATGATGCGGTCAATCACGATCAGCACCCGACTACCGCCTTTAAATCAACCCAATACATCAATACCGGGGCGCCGAACAATTCAAGCAGCGCCTGAAACAGGGGCACCACTTTTTTATACGACACCTAAAAACTGGTGCCCGCGGACAGAATCGAACTGTCGACCTCTCCCTTACCAAGGGAGTGCTCTACCTCTGAGCTACGCGGGCGAATGGCTCTGACATACAGCACGTCAAAACTAAAAACACTAAACCCTTACAAACTGGAGCGGGAGAAGGGAATCGAACCCTCGTCATAAGTTTGGAAAACTTCTGCTCTACCATTGAGCTACACCCGCTTCGCCCTGCTCGAAAACTGCAATATCCTGGTGGTGGGGGAAGGATTCGAACCTTCGAAGGCAGAGCCGTCAGATTTACAGTCTGATCCCTTTGACCGCTCGGGAACCCCACCCAAACGAAGCGCGAGATTATAGGGCTTTTCGGGACCGCGTGTCAATTATCGCTTGAGTAAATTACCCGATTCACACATTGAACAGGAAATTCAGGACATCGCCATCCTTGACCACATACTCCTTGCCCTCGGCGCGCATCTTGCCCGCCTCCTTGGCGCCCTGCTCGCCCTTGCAGGCGATGAAGTCGTCAAAGGCAATGGTCTGTGCGCGAATGAACCCCCGCTCGAAATCGGTATGAATCACGCCTGCCGCCTGCGGCGCGGTATCGCCCTTGTGAATGGTCCACGCCCGCACTTCCTTCACCCCGGCGGTGAAATAGGTCTGCAGTCCCAGCAAATCGTAGGCGGCGCGAACCAGCCGGTTAAGCCCCGGCTCGTCCCATCCGAGCTCTTTCAGGTACTCCATGCGGTCTTCCGGCGACAGCTCCTGCAACTCCGCCTCGAGCGCAGCGCACACCGGCACCACCGGCGCGCCCTCCTTTTCGGCAAAGGCACGCAAGGCGTCGAGCATGGGGTTGTCGTGAAAACCGTCTTCGCTGACGTTCGCGACATACAGCGTCGGCTTCACCGTCAGCAGGCACAGCGGCTTGATCGCAGCGAGCCCCTCGGCATCGAGTCCGGCCGCGCGCGCTGGGCGGCCCTCGTTCAGCGCAGCCAGCACCGGCTTCAAGGCCTCCGCGATGACTTTCGCGTCCTTGTCGCCCCCACGCGCAGCTTTTTCATACCGTGTCAACGCTTTCTCAGCGCTCGCCAGGTCAGCGAGCGCCAACTCGGTGGCAATGGTCTCGACGTCCGACAGCGGATCGATCTTGCCTGCGACGTGGATTACGTTTTCGTCATGAAAACAGCGCACCACGTGACAGATCGCGTCGGTTTCGCGGATGTTGGCCAGAAACTGGTTGCCGAGTCCCTCCCCCTTGGACGCGCCCGCAACCAGGCCGGCAATGTCAACGAACTCGACGATCGCCGGCACCACGCGCTGCGGCTTGATGATCTCGGCCAGTTGCGCCAGACGCGGATCCGGCACCTCGACGATGCCGGTATTCGGCTCGATGGTGCAGAACGGATAGTTTTCTGCCGCGATGCCCGCCTGGGTCAGCGCATTGAACAGAGTGGATTTTCCGACGTTGGGCAGGCCAACGATGCCGCATTTGAGACTCATGGTTTTTCCTGGGATTTGGAGGGGGCTGATTTGGTGTTGGCGCGCTGGATGGCCGCATTCCACTCGCCTTTTTCGATCAGTGGCCACACATCGAGCGCACGCTCGATGGCGCCGTCGATGTCGGCCTGCTCCTCGCGGCGCGGCGGTTTAAGGACGTAGTTGACGACTTCGTTGCGGTCGCCCGGATGCCCGATGCCGATGCGCAGCCGCCAGTAGTCCTGAGTGCCAAGATGCGCGGTGATGTCCTTCAGGCCATTGTGGCCCCCCATGCCGCCGCCGAACTTGAGACGCAACTGGCCCGGTGGAATGTCGAGTTCGTCGTGCACCACCAGAATCTCGTCCGGCGCGATACGGTGAAAGCGCGCAAGCGCAGCGACGGCCTGGCCGGAACGGTTCATGAAGGTCTGCGGCAGCAGCATCCACGCCGACCCGGGGCCACGACCCACGATGCCGTGAAAGCGCGACTCCAGCGCCAGCGGCACCTCGCGCGCTTGCGCGAGGCGCGCGCAAAACCAAAACCCGGCATTGTGCCGGGTTTCTTCGTAGTCGCGCCCCGGGTTACCGAGGCCGACAATCAGGCGGGGGACCGTCATGACGACTCGCAACGCAGCCAAGCGGCTGCGTCAAGACTCAGGCTGCGGGTGCAGCAGGCGCTTCGGGCGCCACTTCGTCGGACTTCATGCCCTTGGGCAGCGTGACTGTCGCCACTGCGGGGTTCTCGTGCTGAATGTGCGCAACGAGTTCCACGCCCTCGGGCAGCGTGAGGTCGTTCGCATGAACGGATTGGCCCATTTCCAGCGCACCCATGTCCACGGCGATGTATTCGGGCAAATTGCCCGGCAGGCAGGTCACATCGAGTTCAGTCACCACATGGCTGACCTTGCCGCCACCGGTCTTGACGCCGGGCGCAGTCTCCTCGTTCAGGAAGTGCAGCGGCACCTTGACGTGAATCTTGTGCGTTTTGTCGACGCGCTGGAAGTCGATGTGCAGCACTTGCTGCTTGAAGGGGTGCCATTGCGTGTCGCGCAGCAGCACGGACTCCTTGGCGCCATCGATATTCAGCGTCAGCAAGGAGGCGTGGAACGACTCCTTGCGCAGCGCGTGGTACAGCGTGTTGTGCTCCAGCTCGATCTGCACCGGGGCAGCGGTGCCGCCGTAGACGATGCCGGGGACCTTGCCCGCGTGACGCAGACGGCGGCTCGCACCCGTACCTTGCAATTCACGCTTGGCGGCAATGACTTCGATTTCCATAGTATTTCTCCAATCTCCAATAATCTACTCAATGATGCATGCCCAGACGGAACATGCATGAAAGCCCCCGCGACCAGGGGCATTCGGCCGGCTCTATTCGATGAAAAGCGAGCTGACGGAATCTTCATTGCTGATGCGGCGGATGGTTTCCGCCAGCAGTTCAGCCACCGACAATTGCCGGATTTTTGTACAGGCACGCGCATCGTCGCGCAGCGGAATGGTGTCGGTCACCACCAGTTCGTCGAGCGCGGAATTCGTCACGCGTTCGGCGGCGCTGCCGGACAGCACGGCGTGGGTGCAATACGCCATCACCTTTCTGGCGCCATGTTCCTTTAGCGCGTTGGCCGCTTCGCACAGCGTGTTGGCGGTATCGACCATGTCGTCCATGATGATGCAGGTGCGATCCTTGACGTCGCCGATGATGTGCATCACCTTCGCCACATTCGGCTTCGGGCGGCGCTTGTCGATGATTGCCAGGTCGCACTCGAGGCGCTTGGCAATCGCCCGCGCTCGCACCACGCCACCGACGTCGGGCGACACCACCACCAGGTTCGGGTGGTCACGCTTCCAGATGTCGCCCAGCAGGATCGGGCTGGAATAGATGTTGTCGACCGGAATGTCGAAAAAGCCCTGAATCTGGTCGGAGTGCAGGTCCATCGTCAACACCCGGTCGACCCCAACGCCCTGCAGCATGTTGGCCACCACCTTGGCGGTGATCGCCACCCGCGCGGAGCGGGTGCGCCGGTCCTGACGCGCGTAGCCGTAATACGGGATGGCGGCGGTGATGCGGCCGGCCGAGGCGCGCTTCAGCGCGTCCACCATCACCATCACTTCCATCAAGGTGTCGTTGGTCGGCTGGCAGGTCGACTGCAGGACGAACACGTCCTTGCCCCGAACGTTCTCGAGAAGCTCGACCATCACTTCGCCATCGGAAAAACGCGACACGGTGGCGCGGCCGAGGTGGATATTGAGATGGCGCACCACATCGCTGGCAAGACGCGGGTTGGCATTCCCGGTAAACACCATCAGATTGTCTATGGACACACGAGTCTCCGGCGATAGGGCTGGACCGACACAACAACAAAAACAGCCGCCACCGGCGGCTGTTCGCTTAACTGGCTGGGGAGGTAGGGATCGAACCTACGAATGTCGGAATCAAAATCCGATGCCTTACCACTTGGCGACTCCCCACTAGGAACTACTCGGCGCAGCAGTCGAACAGGGGATGCCTGTCGAGACCCTGCGCCACAAAACCCTGCATCGTTTCGGGCAACCGGCGCAGCACCTCGTGCGCCGCTTCTTCCATTGCAAACGATGCAAACACGCAGGCACCCGAACCGGTCATCCGTGCCTCGCCGAATTGCGCCAGCCATTCGAGATGACGGGCGACTTCAGGATAGCGACTGACGACCACGGGCTGCAGGTCGTTACAACCCATGCCTGCGGAAAAGCGCGCTATTTTGAGGGGTGGCGAGTTGCGTGTCAATTCCGGCGCTGCAAAAATTGCAGCAGTCGGCACCTGAACCGGTGGCGTCAGCACCATATACCACGCTGGCGGCGCGCTCACCGGGCGCAGGATTTCGCCCACCCCCTCGGCAAACGCGGTCTGGCCGAATATGAAAACCGGCACGTCGGCACCCAGTTGCAGGGCCAGTTGCTGCAGGGCGGCGCGCGGCAGATTGACCTGCCACAGACGGTTCAGGGCCAGCAGCACGGTGGCCGCATCCGAGCTGCCGCCGCCGAGACCGCCGCCCATCGGCAACACCTTGTCGAGCCGGATGCTCACACCCGCGCCGTGCGGAGCATGCGCCTGCAGCAGGCGCGCGGCGCGCACGGTCAGGTCGTGATCTTCCGGTACCCCGGGCAGTTCGCCTTCACGCACCACCCGGCCATCGTCGCGCAGGGTCAGGTGCACGGTGTCGGCGCGGTCGATCAGGCGGAACACGCTCTGCAGCAGGTGATAGCCGTCATCACGCCGGCCGATGACGTGCAGGAACAGATTGAGCTTGGCGGGGGCCGGATAGGTGTGGATCATTCGGCCTGCCAGCTGTCCGCCACCAGGCGGATTTGCAGCCCTTCGCGCGCCACCACGAGCCTGCGCGGACGCCCATCGGCGGCGTACTGAAGGTAATCGATCACCCAGCCGTGCTGATTGAGTTGCGCGAGACGTCCAGCGTCGTCGCGCGTGGCTTCGAAAGGGCTGTCCGGATCGGGGCGCGCCTGCACCCACCACGCCAGGCCTGCCACCGGCAGCGTGTAGCCGAGCGCCTCGCGCGTCAGGGATTCGGCATCGGGCGCACGCCGCGTGGGCTGGTTCGGCACCTCGAGCGCAACCCCGTCGGCGTCGCGCACGATGCGCGCCACCCCCTGCCCCAGCGGCGAGGTCAGCAACACCTCGTCAGTTTCGACGCTGTGCTGCCAGTGGATCTGGCCCGACAGGCTCTCCTCGCCCGCCTGGACGCCGATGCGCCCCTGCAGCGTCCAGTTGGCGGACAGCGGCGGGACGGCCTCGGCCGGCGGGGGGGGCGGCATCGTCGCGCAACCGGCCGTCAGTGCCAGCAGCAAAACCGCAATCAGGCGCCCCATCAAGGTGTCAGCCGACGCAGCGTTTCCAGCAGGACTTCGTTCTGCGGATGGGCTTGCAGGCTGGTCTGCCACAGTTTCCAGGCCTCCTCGCGCAACCCGCGCGCCCACAGCACCTCGCCCAGATGCGCCGCGATTTCGGGGTCGGGACGCGTCTTGTAGGCGCGCTCCAGGTATTCCTGCGCGCGCGCCAGATTGCCCGCCCGGTATTGCGCCCAGCCCACGCTATCGAGAATGAAGGGGTCTTCCGGCGCCAGCGCCAGCGCCTTGTCGAGCAGGGCGATCGCCTCGGCCAGACGGTCGGTGCGGTCGGCCAGCGTGTAGCCCAGCGCGTTGTAGGCCTGGGCATCGTCCGGGCGCAGCACGATCACGCGGCGCAGGTCAGCTTCCAGCATGTCGAGCTTGTCGAGCTTTTCCGCCACCATGGCACGGTCGTACAGCAAGTCCGCCGAATCGGGAAAGCGTTTGAGTCCAGCCGACAGCACCTCGACAGCCTCCGCGTGTTTCTTGTTGTCGCGCAGCAGTTCGGCCTGCGCCTGGACCAGCCGCACGTTTTGCGCGTCGTTCTCGCCGTGCGTGAACGCCAGCAGGGTGCGCGCCTCGTCCAGCCGGCCCTCGCGCGCCAGCAGCGCCGCCTGACGCGCACGGGCCGGCACCAGATAATTGCCGGCCGTGACCTCGACATAATGGGCGGCCGCCACCTCGGGCTGCTTCATTTGTTCGGCTACCTGGCCCAGGTAGTAATGCACCATGTCGGGGTCGCGCGGGTTGTATTCCAACGTCTGGGTCAACAAATCGCGCGCCACCTCGACATCGCCCATTTGCAGCGACAACAGGCCGGCAGCAAAGCTGACTTCGGCATTGCGCGGAAAATCACCCATCAGGCGGGTGAATTCGGCGCGCGCCTCGGTGAACTGGTTGGCATTGACCAAGGTGCGCGCATAGGCCAGCCGCACGTCGCGCGCACTGGGGTGGCGCACCAGAAAATCGCGCATGAACGCCAGCGCATCGGGGCCGGACGTTTTGGCCAGCATCTGTGCGCGCAGCAGCGCGGCCGGCTCCCAGCCGGGCCGCAGCTCGTCGGCCTGCTGCAAGGCGGCGAACGCCTCCTCGGAACGCCCAGCACTGGCCGCCGCCTGGGCGACCGCAAAGCGCGCTTCCGGCAAGGTGGGGTGGTCGGCGGCCAGGCGCTCGACCAGTTCCTGCGCCGCCCGGGTGTCGCGCAGCTTGCCCATCAGCGCCGACAGGTGCAGAAAGCCGTTGGCGGTGTCTTCCTGCAACAGGATGCGCAGAATGGGTTCGGCCTCGTCGAACCTGCCCTCGTTCAGCAACAGCGCCGCCAGCGTCTGCTGCGCGCGCTCCGAAGTCGGCTCAGCCACCGCCCACAGGCGCGCAGACTCGAGCGCGCCTGCCTGATCGCGCGCAAACATCGAGACCTCGACGGCACGGCGGGCAATGCGCGGATCCTGCGTCTGCCGCGCCAGGTCCAGATAAGTCGCCTGGGCCACGCCCATCTCGCCGCGCTGGCCCGCCACTTCGGCCACCAGGAACTTGAACAGGATGTCGGGGGTGAGCGGCTGTTTGGGCAGGGCGGCCTCGGCCTCGGCTAGGGCCAGGGCTTCGGCTTCGGCTTCGGCTTCGGCTTCGGCTTCGGCTTCGGCGTCAAGGTCGGCGGCCGCTACGGCGGGCTGCTGCGCTTGCGTTTCCACCGCCACAGGCTGCGACGCCTTGACGCCGGGCTGGCTGCACGCCGCTGCGAATAGCAGCGCTGCGTAGAGAGGAAGGGGTTTGAGGTGTGCCATGTTATGCCTTGTTGTTGGTGGAGATGCCTGCCACGATTCTAAGCGTTCGAGGCCTGCCTGCAAGCAAGGTTCACCCCTGAGCCATTATTGCGAGCGCAGCGCCTCGATGGGATCGAGCCCGGCGGCACGGCGCGCCGGATAAAAACCGAAAAACACGCCGATGAGGAAGGACACGCCGACTGCCATCAGCACCGAAGCCGGCGTCACCGCGACCGGCAGACCGGCCAGCCGCTCGACCAGCCAGGCGCCGCCGATGCCGAGCGCAAGCCCGATGGCGCAGCCGATCAGCGACAGCGTCAGCGCCTCGATCAGGAACTGCCACAGCACGTCGCGGCGGCGCGCGCCGATCGCCATGCGGATACCGATTTCGCGGGTGCGCTCGGTCACCGACACCAGCATGATGTTCATGATGCCGATGCCGCCCACCACCAGCGAGATGGCGGCGATGGCGCCGAGCAGCAGGCTCATGACGCGGGTGGTCGACGCCGCGGTTTCGGCGATCGCGGTCAGGTTGCGCACGGTGAAGTCGTCGTCCTGTCCAACGCCGATGCGATGGCGGTTGCGCAGCACCTCGTTGATGGCAAACTCCGCGGCATCCATGGTTTTTTCCGAAGTCGCCTGCGCCATGATGAAGCGGGCGCGGTTGCGCAGACTGCTGCTGAAAATCTTCTGCTGCGCGCTGGAAATCGGCACCACCACCAGATCGTCCTGATCGCGCCCGTCCAGGCTCTGGCCCTTGGCTGCCAAAACCCCGATCACCTCGAACGGGGCCTGGCGGATGCGGATGATCTTGCCGATGGGGTCCTCGTCGCCGAACAGTTCGCGCGCCACCACCTGGCCGATCACCGCGACCCGCGCGCCGCTGCGTACGTCGGCCTCGCTGAAGAAGCCGCCCGACGCCATCGGCCAGTTGCGCACGATGGCGTAGTCCGGTGTGCTGCCGAAAACCGAGGTGTTCCAGTTGAGGCCGGCGTAGATCAGCTGGGCGCTGCCGGGCAACATCGGCGCCGCCGCCACGATATCCGGCAGCTCGCGGATGGCATCGGCGTCGGCGAAGGTGAGCGTGGGCGCGCTGCCCATCGCCACCCGGGCGCCGCCGCTGGTGGTGGCGCCCGACATGACGATGAATAGATTGCTGCCCATCGACTCGATTGCGCCGCGCACCATGGCCTGCGCGCCCTGGCCGATCGCCAGCATGAGGATCACCGCCGCCACCCCGATCATCATGCCGAGCATGGTGAGAAAGCTGCGCATGCGGTGGGTGGTAAGCGCGTGCCACGCGGTCTCGAACAGGCTGACGATGATCATGCCAAAGCCGCCTCGATGGCCACGTCTTCCACCACGCGGCCGTCCTGGAAGCGGATGCGCCGCCGCGCATAGGCGGCGATGTCGGCTTCGTGAGTGACCAGCACCAGCGTGATGCCCCCCTCGTTGTTGAGCTGGCTGAAGAAGCCCATCACCTGACGGCTGGTTTCGCTATCGAGGTTGCCGGTCGGCTCGTCGGCAAAAATGATGCGCGGCCGCGTAGCCAGCGCGCGCGCAATCGCCACCCGCTGCTGCTGGCCGCCCGACAGCTGCAGCGGCGTGTGGTGCGAGCGATCGCCCAGGCCGACCCGGTCGAGCGTCGCCTGCGCCTGCCGCCGCCGCGCCTCGAGCCCCATGCCGGCATACATCAGCGGCAGCGCGACGTTGTCGAGCGCGGTCAGCTTGGGCAGCAGGTTGAAGCCCTGGAAGACGAAGCCGATCTCGCGGTTGCGCAGCGCCGCCAGCTGATCCGACGTCATCCGGCTGACGTCCTTGCCGTCGAGGTGATAGCTGCCGCGGGTGGGGCGGTCGAGGCAGCCGAGCAGGTTCATGAACGTGCTCTTGCCCGAGCCCGACGCGCCCATGATGGCGACGAACTCGCCCGCGGCAATGCTGAGGCTCACCCCCCGCAGCGCCTGGAACACGCCGGCGCCGGTCGGGTAGTCCTTCTCGATATCCACCACCTCGATCAGCGGCTTGCCGGATTCCGCCATCAGAACAGGCGCCCGCGCGGCATGCTGCCGTTGTCTTTTTTCGCCGCCAGGTCGGCCAGGATCACCGCATCGCCCGGCTTCAGTTCGCCGGAAACGATCTCGGTGTAGGCCTTGTCGCTGATGCCGGTTCTGACCGCCACCCGCACCGGTTGGCCGTCGGCGCCCAGCACGTGCACCGCCGCGCCGCGCGGCGTGCTGCCGCGCTCTGCGGCCGGATCGACCGGCGGGCGGAAGCGCAGCGCCGCCGTCGGCACCCGCAACACGTCAGCGCGCGTTTCGACTTCCACCCAGAGATTGGCGGTCATCCCCGGCATCAGCGCCAGGCCGGGGTTGGCGACATCGACCACCGCGTTGTAGGTGACCACGTTCTGTTCGGTTCGGGCATTCAGCCGCACCTGCCGCACTGCACCGCTGTATTGGGCGTCGGGAAACGCATCGACCAGAAACTTCACCGACTGCCCCACCTTGACCTGCCCGATGTCGGCTTCCGACACCGTGGAATCGATCTGCATCCGGGTCAGGTCCCTGCCGATCTGGAACAAGGTCGGCGTCTGGAAGCTCGCCGCCACGGTCTGGCCGACGTCGACCTGACGATTGATCACGGTGCCGTCGACCGGCGATCGGATCACCGTGAAGCCCAGATTGGTCTGGTCGCGCGTCACCTGCGCGCGCGCCACCCGCACCTGCGCCATGGCCTGCTCGCGCGCGGCCAGCGCCTGGTCGAGTTCCTGGCGCGACACGTACTCCTGCCCGAACAGCGTCCGCATCCGCGCGGCGTTGGCCTCGGCCAGCGCGAGCTGCGCCTGCGCGTTGGCCAGGTTGGCGCTGCTCTGCGCCAGCGCCGCCTGGAACAGTGCGGGGTCGAGCTCGGCCAGCACCTGCCCGGCCTTCACTTGCTGGTTGAAGTCCGCCTCGATGCGCCGCACCGTGCCCGACACCTGGGTGCCGACGTTGACCAGGACGACGGGGTTGAGCGTGCCGTTGGCCGACACCTGCGCGCTGATGTCGCCGCGGTCCACCGGCGCGGTCCGGTATTGCGCTTCGGCCGGCTTGCCCTGGCTGCTCCACCACCACCCCGCTGCGGCGGTCACGATGACCAGCAGCACCCACATTCCTGTTTTTTTCATTGCACGGTTTCCTGTTGCACGCGTTCCATCCAGTCCCAGCTCAGTTCGCCCATGGCCTGCGCCAGCTCGGCCCGCGCCACCCGCAGGCCGAGCCGGGTCTGCAGTTGGCCCTGGCGTGCCTGCGCCAGGTTGGCCTGCGCGGAGAGCACGTCGAGCAGAATGCCGAGCCCGGCCTGATAGCGGCCAAGCGCCAGTTTTTCGGCGGCGGCGGCGCTTTCCACCAGATCGGCGCTGCGGCTGTCCGCCTCGGTTTCGCTGCGCAGGCGGTAAAACGTGCGCCACACCTCCAGCGCCACCTGGTTGCCGACGCGGTCGCGCTCGGCCGCCGCCAGTTCGGCCTGGGTCTGCGCGGCGGCGATCTGATAGGTGCTGCGGTAACCGGTGAACAGCGGGATCGTCAGATTGACCCCCAGGCTGGAGCTGGTGGCGGCCAGTGCACCGCTGTCCTGCCGGCGCGCATCGAAAAAAGCCGACAGGCGCGGCTTCCCCTCGGATTCGGCGCTGCGCACGCCGGCCTCGCGCGCGGCCAGCGTGGCCTCGGCCGCGCGCAACTCCGGCCGGCGGGTGCGCGCGGCCTCGATCAGCGCTTCCACCTCGCGGCCCAGGTCGAGCGTCTGGCTGAAGGCGGCCTCGTCATCCTGTAGCGTCCAGGCGGTCTGGCTGACATCCCCCATCAGGGCGGCCAGCTCGCCGCGCAGCCGCGCGGCTTCGCCTTCGGCGCGAATGCGCTCGATCTGGCGCTGGGTATGCACGGTCTTTGCCTGCAGGCGGTCCAGCGGGATGGCGGTGCCCACCTCCACCCGTGCCGTAGCGGCTTTCAGCGCTGCCAGCGCGGACGCCTCGGTTTCGCGGGCGGCGGCGACGGCGCCCTGTGCCGTCAGAAGGTTGAAATAGGCGGTGACGGTTTGCAGATACAGCAGGCGCACGCTCGCATCGTGGCTGGCGCGCGCGGCGGCCAGCAGCGCCTCTCGGCATCGTTTCGCGCGGCGCGCCCGCCAAAATCAAACAGCAGATACTGCGCATCCAGCCCGAATTGCCAAGCGCTGCGGTCGTCCGCCAGCGCATCGTCGCCATTGCGCGCCAGACGGCCGCTGAGCGAAATGTCGGGGAGGTACGCACTTTGCGCCTGCCCGAGCTCGGCGGCGCGCAGCCGCGCCGTGAGCCAGGCGCTGCGGGTGGCGGGATTGGCGCACAGCGCGCGCTCGACCGCGCGCGCCAGCGTGAGCGTGCCGGCAACGGCCGTCGAATCGCAGGCGGCTGCTGGGCGCAGCTCGGCGGCCGGCGACGGCAGCGTGCGCCCCAGCACCCTGAAGGGATCCGCGGCCGAAGCCGCACCGCTGAACAGCATCACCAGCAGCAAAGAAAGTCGTAGGTTCAAAATTGGACGGGGAAGGCTTCAGAGGTTGAAGTGCGGCATATAGAATCGCAGTGTATCGATTCGGTTCCCGCTTGCGCGCGCAAAATAGTGCCAGGCGCCATGCGTGGCGCCGATTTCTCCCTTGATCGAAGCCCGCCCCATGCCCGAATTACCCGAAGTCGAAACCACCCGCCTGGGCCTGTTGCCGCGCCTGCGGGGCCGCGCGCTCAGGCGCATTGTGGTGCGCAACCCGCGCCTGCGCTGGCCGGTGCCGGACGATCTGGAGGCCCAGCTGGCGGGGCTGACGCTCAATTCGCTCGCCCGGCGCGGAAAATACCTGCTGTTCGATTTCGGCCCCGTCACGCAGATCGTGCATCTGGGCATGTCGGGCAGCCTGCGCTTTGCCGGGCCCGACGAGCCGGCCGCCCTGCACGACCATGTCGACTGGCTGTTCGACGACGGCACCACGCTACGGTTGCGTGACCCGCGCCGTTTCGGCGCGGTGCTGTGGACCGACGATGTGGCACGGCATCCGCTGCTGGCGCACTTGGGGCCGGAGCCGCTGACGCCGGCGTTCGATGCGGTCACCCTCCATGCGCAGTGCCAGCGCCGCAGCGCCGCGATCAAGCAGGTCGTCATGGATGCGCAGGTGGTGGTCGGCATCGGCAATATCTATGCGTCCGAGTCGCTGTTCCATGCCGGCATCCGCCCCACCACTGCCGCTCGCCGCCTCAGCCGCCCGGCCTGCGCGCGGCTGGCGGCGGCGATCAAACAGGTGCTGACGGCGGCGATTGCCGCCGGCGGCAGTTCGCTGCGCGACTACGTCGCGAGCGACGGCGAACTGGGCTACTTCCAGCTGCAAACGCGGGTGTACGACCGCACCGGTCTGCCCTGCAAGACCTGCGCCACGCCGGTCCGCCGCATCGTGCAGGGGCAGCGCGCCAGCTTTTACTGCCCGACCTGCCAACGCTGAGGCAGTCCTGCCACCGAATCAAGTTTGTCATTAAGATGCCGTTAAATTACATGAATTACAGAAATTACAGCGATTTAAGCGATTTATCTGATGGGATGGATAGCCCCATGAAACCCACAACCCTGGCTGACGAATTCGGGCACTACAGCGCCTGGCGCGACGCCGTGTTCGTGCGCGTCGCGGCGCTGCGCGACTGGCTCAACGTGCAGGAACTGGGCGACGCCGAATCCGAGATGCGGCTGAACCAACTGCTGGGGCGGCTGCAGGAAGACACGCTGAACGTGGCCTTTGTCGCCGAGTTTTCGCGCGGCAAGTCCGAACTGATCAACGCGATTTTCTTCTCGGATTACCGCCAGCGCGTGCTGCCATCGTCCGCCGGACGCACCACCATGTGCCCCACCGAACTGTATTACACCCCCACGCTGCACCCCTCGCTGCGCCTGTTGCCCATCGACACCAAAACCCGCGATGGCAGCATTGCCGACTTCAAGCGCGATCCTGGCGCCTGGACCGAATTCCCGCTCAATCTCGATTCGGCCGAGGAGATGAGTGCAATTCTGATGCGGCTGGCCGACACCATGCCGGTCGACGCGGCCACCGCCGAAACCTACGGCCTGATCAACCGCGATGACGAGGAAACCGCGCGCAGCCTGGAACGTGACGGCTGCATCACGATTCCACGCTGGCGCCATGCGCTGATCAACTTTCCGCATCCGCTTCTGAAGCAGGGACTGGTCATCCTCGATACGCCGGGCCTGAACGCCATCGGCACCGAGCCCGAACTGACGCTCAACATGCTGCCCAGCGCGCACGCCGTGCTGTTCCTGCTGTCCGCCGACACCGGCGTCACCAAGTCGGACATCGAAATCTGGCGTCAATACATCGCCCCGGTGCAGGGGGCCAGCCGGGCGCGGCTGGTGGTGCTGAACAAGATCGACGGCCTCTGGGATGAGCTCAAGACAGGCGCTGAAATCGACGCCGAAATCGCCAAGCAGGTCGCCGGCAGCGCAGCCTTACTCGACCTGCCCGCCAGCCAGGTCTACCCGGTGTCGGCGCAGAAGGCGCTGGTCGCCAAGGTGAAGAACGATCCCGCCCTGCTGGCGAGGAGCCGCCTGCCGGAACTGGAAGCCGCGCTGACCCAGGAACTGATTCCCTGCAAGCAGGCGCTGGTCAGCGAATCGGCCCAGGCCAGCGTGGAGGACGTGGTCATCAACACCACCGAATTGCTGGAAACCCGGCTCGCCACCCTTCAGGATCAGGTCGACGAACTCGAAGGGCTGCGCGGCAAGAACCGCGACGTCATCCAGCACCTGATGGTCAAGGCCAACGAGGACAAGCAGCAGTTCGAGCGCGGCCTGCAGCAGTTCAATGCGCTGCGCAATGTGTTCGCCTCACAGGTCGACACGCTGCGGCGGCATCTCGGCATGGAGGCGCTGCGCGGCGAGGTGCGGCAGACCCGGCAGGCGATGGAAAAAAGCCATTTCAGCATGGGCCTGCGCGAGGCGATGGGGCGGTTCTTTGGCCAAGTGGATGGCAACCTGAAGGCTTCAGCGGAATCGGTCCAGGAAATCCGCGCCATGATGACGGCGATGTACCAGAAATTCAGCGACGAGCATGGGCTGGCTGCGGTCAACCCGCCGGATCACGGCCTGCGCAAATACCGCAAGGAAATGGCGCGGCTGGAGCGCATTTTCAACGAGCGCTTCAACACGGTTTTCAAGATGCTGACCGTGGGCCAGCACCAACTGACCGCGCGCTTTTTCGAGACGCTGGCCAGCAAGGTGGTGCAGGTGTTCGAACTCGCCAACAGCGAAACCGAATCCTGGCTGAAGGCACTGATCTCGCCGATGGAAACCCAGGTGCGCGAACACAAGATCCAGCTCAAGCGCCGCCTGGAAAGCGTCAGCCGCATCCATGCCGCGACCGAAACGCTGGACGACCGCATCGCCGAACTCGAGGCGTCAATCGGAATCGCGAGCGATCAGCTGGACCAGCTGGCGCGAATCAACGCGCGCATCGTCGAGGCCCTGTCGGATAGCCTGACCGAGGCGAGACTGGCCAAAACGGCTTGAATTACTTGTCTGCGGTCAGGCGCAGGAATTTTTCCTGCAGCTGTTCGCGGGTTTCCGGGTAGTCCGGATTAAACGGGATGCAGTCGACCGGACACACTTCCACGCACTGCGGCGTATCGAAATGACCCACACACTCGGTGCATTTGTTGGGGTCAATGATGTAAATCTCGTCACCCTGGGAAATGGCTTCGTTGGGGCATTCGGGCAGGCAGACGTCGCAATTGATGCATTCGTCCGTAATCATCAAGGCCATGGAGCTCTCCGGGTTATATCAGCGTTTACTTATTTTCTCACCTAATCGCCGCGCCACCAATGGGTGGACAAACGGGGTCACGTCGCCGCCCAGCTGCGCGATCTCGCGGATCATGCTGGCGGAAATGAACATGTATTGATCCGACGGCGTGAGGAACAGGGTTTCGATGTCGGGCTTGAGGTTGCGGTTCATCCCCGCCAGCTGGAACTCGTATTCGAAATCGGATGCCGCACGCAAGCCCCGCAACACGGCGATTGCGCCCTGCTCGGCGACAAAATCGATCAACAGGCCGGAGAAGCCTTCCACCCGCACTTTCGGCACGTCGGCCAGCACGTCGCGCGTCATCGCCACCCGCTCTTCCATGCTGAAAAACGGCTGTTTGTTGCGCGATTCGGCCACCGCGACGATGACGCAATCGAACAGCCGCACCGCGCGCCGCACCAGGTCCTCGTGGCCGCGCGTGATGGGGTCGAACGTGCCGGGATAGACAGCAGTCAGCATCTTTGAATTATTCCTTGATCAGCAGCGCAAAGTGCGAACGCCCCGCGCGCCCGCTGCGGTGGATGATAAGCCCCGCCGGCGCGATCACCGGCACAGCCTGTTCGATGTACGCCTGACCGCCGGTCCTGAGATGGCGGGCCAGGTCAGCGAGTACCGTCGCGGCCAGCCCGCTGTCGAACGGCGGATCGACAAAAATCAGGTCGAAGGTGTCGCGGCTGTTCTCCAGCCAGGCCAGCGCGTCGGCGCGTCGGACGTCGACCTGGGTTGCCCCGAGCACGTCACGGTTCTTTTCCAGCGCCCCGATTGCCTTGAGATCGCGCTCGATCATGATGACGCGCGCCGCGCCGCGCGAGGCGGCCTCGAAACCGAGCGCGCCGCTGCCGGCAAACAGGTCCAGGCAGGTCCAGCCCGGCAGATCCTGACCCAGCCAGTTGAACAGCGTCTCGCGCACGCGGTCGGGCGTGGGACGCAGACCGGCGCTGTCGGGAAAGTCCAGCAGACGGCGTCGATAATGCCCGCCGATGATGCGCACGCGATTGGCCGCGCCGTGCGCCCGCCCGGGCGCCGCGCGCTTAGCGAGCATGGCCTGTGCCCACCACCACGGTCACCAGTTGGTCGGGGTCGATGCGCCGGGCAAACGCCTGCTTCACCGCCGCCACATCGACCGCATCGACCTGCTCGACCCACGTGTCCAGATAATCGAGCGGCAAGTTGTAGAAGCCGATCACCGACAGGTAATCGAGGATTTTGCGGTTGCTGTCGATGCGCAAGGGGAATCCGCCGGTGAGATTGGACTTGGCCTGGGTGAGTTCGGCCTTGGAGGGGCCATCGGCAATGAACTGCCGCAGCGTTTCCTGCGCCACCTTCAGCGCGTCGTCGGTCTGCTCAAGCTTGGTCTGCAGCCCCAACTGGAACGGCCCGGCCTCACTCATCGGCTGAAAATAGCTGTAGGCGCTGTAGGCATAGCCGCGCTTGTCGCGCACCTCCTTCAACAGCCGCGAGTCGAAGCCGCCGCCGCCCAGCACGTAATTGCCGACGAACAGCGGGAAGTAATCGGGGTGGTTGCGCGCCATGCCTACCGCGCCCATCAGCACATGGCTTTGCGTGGAGGGATGGGCGATGCGCGTGTCGGATACCGCTGCCGGCGCGGGCTGCGGCAGCGCGGGCAGCGCCGGCGCCTGCGACAGACCGGCCGTCAGACGAACCGCGATGGCTTCGGCCTCGGCGCGCGTGACGTCACCCATCAGTGAAATCACCACGTTGGGCACGCTGTAGTGCGTGCGGTAAAACGCCAGCAGGTCGCTGCGCGTCAGCCGTTCGAGGGCAGCGGGCTCGCCCGCCGTATCGTGCGCATAAGGATGCGCGCCATATAGCGCGCGGTAAAACGCCTTGCTGGCGACCGTGCCCGGATCGGCCTCGGCTTCGCGGATCGACGCGATCAGGCGCTGTTTTTCGCGCTTGACCACCGCCTGCGGAAAATCGGGCCGCTGCAGCACCTGCGCGAGGAGTTCGAGCGCCTTGTCCTTTTCGCTGGCCGACGACAGGGTGCGCAGCGTCACGCCAGCGCGGTCGCGATCGAGGTGCCCTGACAGCACCGCGCCCACATCGGCCAGGCGATGGGCGATATCGGTGTCCGAGAGACCGCCTGCGCCCTGATCGAGCAGGCCATGGGTCAGCTGGGCGAGGCCCGCCTTGCCGGCGGGATCGCGAGCGCTGCCGGCGGGGAAATCGACCGCGACATCAAGCATCGGCAGTTCGTGGCTTTCGACAAAGAGCACCCGCGCGCCCTGCGGCGTCTGCCAGTGCTGGATGGTGAGCGCGGCCTGCGCCGACAGCGGCAGGGCCAGCAACAGGACAACAAGGAAGGGCTTGATCAACATGGTTTTGATTGCCGGGAATTGAATGGACAGGACTCTAATTGAGGGCGCATTAATGAGCATGGCGCACTCCCGGCACGTTGGCGCGAGCAGGCTGCGCGTCCAGCGGTTGCGGATCGAGCTCGGCCACGCTGAGCCAGTCATCCTGCAGCCATTGCCGCGCGGCCGCCTGCACCTCGGCGGCCGTCACCGCGCGCAGCTTGCCGACCCGGCCCGCCAGCGCCGCAGGCGGCAGCCCGGCGATCACGTAATCGCCCAGCTGCATGGCCTGATAAAACAGCGAGTCGCGCTGATAAACGTCGGCCGCGATGACCTGCGCCTTGACCCGTGCCAGCTCCGCCTCGCTGATGCCTTCTCGCTGGACCCGTTCGAGTTCCTTGCGAATGGCTTTTTCCAGTGCGGCCACCGATTTGCCCTTCGCCGGCGTCGCATCGATCATGAACATGCCCGGACCGCGCGCGATGGCGTCATAGCCCGCGCTTGCGTTGACCGCGATCTGCCGGGTCTTGACCAGCGATGTCTGCAGCCGCGCCGAGTCGTTGCCGGACAGCACGCCGGCCAGAATCTGCAACGCGTAAGGCGCGGTGTCCTGCTCCCAGTCCTTGAGGATGGGCGCATGCCAGACCATCAGTAGATAAGGCAGTTGCGCCGGCGCCTTCACCACGATGCGCTTCACGCCGACCTGCGCGGGCTCGGCCTGCGGCTTGCGTTCGGGCAAGGCGCGCGCGGGCAGCGCACCAAAATACTGCTTGGCCAGTGCAATCACCTCGTCGGCCTTGACGTCGCCTGCCACCACCAGGGTGGCGTTGTTGGGCGCATACCAGCTCGCATACCAGTCGCGCGCATCCTGCGCGGTCATGTTCTGCAGATCATCCATCCAGCCGATAATGGGGCGGCGGTAAGGGTGCGCCTGCAACGCCGTCGCCATCAGGCGTTCGTACAGCACCGATTGTGCCTGGTCGTCGGTGCGCAGCCGGCGCTCTTCCATCACCACCTGGATTTCCTTGGCGAACAGCTCGTCGCTGATGACGAGGTTGGCCATGCGGTCGGCCTCCAGCTCCATCGACAGCGCCAGCCGGTCTTTCTGCATCTGCTGGAAATACGCCGTGTAATCGCGGCTGGTGAACGCATTCTCGCGTCCGCCGGCGGCGGCAATGCGTTTCGAAAACTCGCCCGGCGGCACGTTCTTCGTGCCCTTGAACATCATGTGCTCGAGCACATGCGCGACGCCAGTGGTGCCGTTGAACTCGTCCATCGAGCCGGCGCGGTACCACACCTGCGACACCATCACCGGCGCGCGGCGATCCTCGTGCACGATCACCCGCATCCCGTTGTCCAGCGTGACGTCCGTCACCGCCGCCTGTGCGCTGCCCAGCAGCAGCGCCAACCCGATTGCCCATAGGCTGCGCATGGAATTCACCTCTGATTGCATGAGTTTGAGTGTTCCAGGAAACCGCGGTCGGATGTGCGTGTTCCGGCGAATACCATTGAAAATGAAAAAACAGTCTGCATACAAAAATCCTTAAGCGTGTGAGCGATCATCTGCGGTTTTCAGGGTGATAAGATACAGCGTCCGTCAAACAGTTGTGCTGACTGCCTCAATCCGTGTTTAGTTTCTTCAAGTCCAAGCCCACTCCCGAACCCGAAGCGCCCAAGCCCGAACAGCCGGCGGTGCGGCCCGCGCCGAGCCCCGCGCCGCTCGAGCCGGCCGCTGCCGCGCCCGCCGAAGTACGTCCGGGCTGGGCGCAACGCCTGAAGCAGGGCCTCGCCAAAACCCGCGACCGCCTAGGCGGCCAGCTGTCCGGCCTGTTCGGCGTCGGCCGCAAGATCGACGCCGAGCTGTTCGATGAGCTCGAAACCATCCTCATCACGGCGGATGTCGGCGTCGACGCCACCCAATCGCTGCTCGACGCCCTGCAGAAAAAAGTGCGGCGCGAGAATCTGACCGAGGCGTCCGAGTTGCAGGCTGCGTTGAAAGAAGCGCTGGTCAATCTTCTGAAACCGCTCGAAGCGCCGCTCGACGTCACCCCGCACAAGCCATTCATCCTGATGCTGGCCGGCGTCAACGGCGCCGGCAAGACCACCACCATCGGCAAGCTCGCCAAGCTGTATCAGGCACAGGGCCTGTCGGTGCTGCTCGCCGCCGGCGACACCTTCCGCGCCGCCGCGCGCGAACAGCTGCAGGTCTGGGGCGAGCGCAACAACGTCACCGTCATCAGCCAGGAAAAGGGCGATTCGGCCGCGGTGATCTTCGACGCCATCCAGGCCGCGCGGGCGCGCGGCATCGACGTGGTGCTGGCCGACACCGCCGGCCGCCTGCCGACCCAGCTGCACCTGATGGAAGAGATCAGGAAGGTCAAGCGGGTGATCGAAAAAGCCGCCCCCGGCGCGCCGCACGAAGTGCTGCTGGTGCTCGACGCCAACACCGGACAGAACGCCGTGACCCAGGTCAAGGCGTTCGACGATGCGCTCGGCGTGACCGGCCTGGTGCTGACCAAGCTCGACGGCACCGCCAAGGGCGGCGCGATTGCCGCCATCGCCCAGGCCCGCGCGCAGCCGGCGCGGCCGATCCCGGTGCGCTATATCGGCGTGGGCGAAACCGTCGACGACCTGCGGCCCTTCGACGCCCGCGAATTCGTCGAGGCCGTTTTCAGCGCATGATCAGCTTCAGCCAGGTCACCAAGCGCTATCCTGGCGGACATGAAGCCCTGTCCGGGGTCAATCTCGCCATCGAAAAAGGCGAACTGGTTTTCCTGACCGGCCATTCCGGCGCCGGCAAGAGCACTCTCTTGAAGCTCATCGCCGCCATCGAGCGCCCCACCAGCGGCATGGTGTCGGTCAGCGGCCAGAACGTCGGGCGCCTGCCGCAGCGTGCCATTCCCTATCTGCGCCGCAACATCGGCCTGATCTTCCAGGACCACAAACTGCTGTTCGACCGCAACGTGATCGAAAACGTGGTGCTGCCGCTCGACATCGCCGGGCTCGACCGCCGCGAGTCGCTGAAGCGCGCACGCGCCGTGATCGACAAGGTTGGCCTGCTCAAGCGCGAAAAGGCCAACCCCGTCAGCCTCTCCGGCGGCGAGCAGCAGCGCTTGTGCATCGCCCGCGCACTGGTGAGCCGCCCCGCCCTCCTGCTGGCCGACGAGCCCACCGGCAACCTCGACGCCGGCTACGCCGCCGACATCATGACCATGTTCCGCGACTTCCATCAGGTCGGCACCACCCTGGTGATCGCCACCCACGACGACCGCGCCATCACGGTACTGGGCGGCCGTACGCTGCAACTGGACCACGGCAAGATTGCCGAGGTGGCCGCATGATCGGCTGGCTGCGGCATCAAAAACATGCGCTCGCGGCCGCATTGCGCCGCCTGGGCGCGCATCCGGTCGCCACCCTGCTCACCGCGCTGGCGATGGGCGTGGCGATCAGCCTGCCAGGCGGGCTCTATCTAGGGCTCGGTCACCTCGACCGGCTGGCGGGCGACCTGCCCGCACAGCCTGAAATCAGCATCTTCCTCGATGCCGAGGCGTCGAACGCGCAGAAACAGGCCATCGCCGCCCGCTTCCAGCAGCCCGACATCGCCGAGGCCCGCTACGTCCCCAAGGACGTCGCGCTGGCAGCGCTGAGCGAGGCGCAGGACCTGACCGACATCACCGCCGGCCTGACACAGAACCCACTGCCGGATGCCTGGGTGGCCCGCCCGCGCACGGCCTCGCGCGAGGAACTGGCGCGGATCGCGGCCGAGTTGGGCGAGCTGCCGGGGGTGGCGGAAACCCACCTCGACAGCCAGTGGGCCGACCGCCTGCAGGCCGCGCTCGCCATCGGGCGCACCGGCGTCTGGCTGCTGGCCGGGCTGTTCGCCATCGCGCTCGTCGCCATCTCGGGCAACGCCATCCGCGCGCAGGTGCTGGCGCGGCGCGATGAAATCCTGGTCAGCCGGCTGATCGGCGCCACCGACCGCTACATCCGCCGCCCCTTCCTCTACGTGGGCGCCCTGCAGGGCCTGCTGGGCGGACTGGCGGCAGGCGGGGTGCTGGCCGTTGCCGGGACGCTATTGCGCGCACCGGTCGAACACCTGGCCGCCCTGTACGGGTCGGCCTTTCATCTGCTGCCGTCGAGCGCGATCGAGATTGTCGCCGTGCTCGGCCTCACCACTCTGTTTGGCTGGCTCGGCGCCTGGCTCTCGGTGACGCGGGCGCTGCATCAGGTCGAAGCTGCGCGCTGATTGCCATTGATCCTGTGAAATAAAGTCTGTCGTGGCAACTTCTATAACCCCTGAATCCGTGACCTTCCTTAACCACATTGCCCCGCACCCTGTCATCGCCAACGGGAATGACATTTTGAGCGGGCCTGGGCCTGGGATTTGATTTGAGCATGCCAACTCGAACGACATTGGAACGAAACCGAAACCGAGCCGCCGAAACTGGCGTGGATACCGCTTTCACGTCGTCCGGCTGCGGCGCCGCTTGGCGGGGTGGCGCACCGGACTGTCCGGGCTGGTCAAGGTGG
>JBAQND010000169.1:0-1757 GCA_049303455.1 Thiobacillus sp. | reverse complement strand
CAATTCAAGGCCATCACATTGGCTTGCAGCGGGGGGCGGCCCCGTCCTTACGCGGACTGAACCCTGACAACCTTGCGCTTACGCATCCCCTGAATCTGCAATTGAGCGACCCCGACGCGGATCGCCTCCTGCAACGCGCGCAAGCGGATGGCCTCCAGTTCAACGCCGCTGCCACGACGGCGCTCCCGAGCGGATTCACTCAAGCCGTCTCCGCCATGCTGGATGTGCGCCTGCTGTTTTCGTGTCTGGTCGATGCCGACTTTCTCGACACCGAGGCACACTTCAATGGCGACGCGGAAGGCAAGCGCCCTCGCCCGACTGGACCAGCCCTCGATGCCCAAGTCGCGCTCAACGCGCTGAATCGCTACATGGGCGAGCGGATACGCGTCGGCACCCAGGCCGATGCCCAGGTACTCGCCGCGCGCGAAGCGCTCTGGCAGGCGACAGGAGAAGCAGCACAAACAGCGCCAAACGTCTTCACCCTCACCGCCCCCACCGGCTCCGGCAAAACCCTGGCCATGCTGCGCTTCGCGCTAGAGCACGCAGCCAGAAACAAACTCAAGCGCATCGTACTGGCCGTGCCCTTCCTGACAGTCATCGAACAGACTGCGCGCGAATACCGGCAGGTGTTCGCCGGTTTCCCCGAAAATTTCGTGTTGGAACATCACAGCTTGGCCGGACTTGGCGTCGAGTCCTCGCACACCGATGCGGAAGCCGACCGCACCAACCTCAGCGAACGCCAGCGCCGCCTGCTGGCCGAAAACTGGGATGCGCCCATCGTGCTCACCACCAACGTGCAGTTGCTGCAATCGTTGTTCTCCAACCGCCCCTCAAGCTGCCGCAAGCTGCACAACCTGATGGAGTCGGTGATCCTGTTCGACGAAGCGCAAAGCCTGCCGCAGCATCTAGCCGTGCCGACCCTGGCGGCGCTATCGCACCTATCGGTGGCCTACCGCTCCAGCGTGGTATTCGCCACCGCCACCCAGCCCGCCTTCGATGCCTTGCATAAGGCCGTGACGAAACACGCGTTTAGCGGCTGGCGTCCCGTCGAAGTGGTTCCCGAGCATCCCGCACTGTTCGCCACGCTCAAACGTGTAACCGTAGCTTGGCCGAAATCCGATGAGAAGCGGGCGTGGGTTGATCTCGCCGCAGAATTGCGCAACACCAAGCAGGCGCTGGTCGTGGTTAATCTCAAGCGCCATGCCCTGGCCCTGCTGGATGCCCTTGGCAATGCCCCCGATATCTTCCACCTCTCCACCAATCTGTGCGCCGAACACCGGCGCGCGGTGCTGGACAAAGTGCGGACGCGGCTGAAGGCCGGCCTACCCTGTCGCCTGGTCTCCACCCAATGCGTCGAAGCAGGTGTGGACGTGGACTTTCCCAAGGTTTATCGCGCCTTCGCGCCGTTGGAAGCTATCGCCCAAGCGGCCGGTCGCTGCAACCGGGAAGGTCGGATGAACGCAAGCGGTCAACTTGGCGAGGTCATCGTATTCGAGCCAATCGAGGACGGCGGCTGGCGGCGCAATTATCCCACCCATGCTTATTACCAGGCCACCGAGGTCACCCGCACCCTGCTCGTCTTGATCGGCGATCTGGACATCAACGACCCGGCGATTTTTCAGGCGTATTACCGCCGCCTCTACGATCTGAATAACCCCGCCACCCAGAACGCTGAACTGTCCGAAGCCATCCAGGCGCTGGACTTCATCGAAGTTGCCAAAGGCTATCGGCTCATCGACCAAGACGCGATTCAGGTA
>JBAQND010000168.1:0-5032 GCA_049303455.1 Thiobacillus sp. | reverse complement strand
GTCTATCACCGCGCGCTGTTCACCCACACCCCGGCAGGCGAAAAAGCCCCGCTGGCGCCGCTGCTGTGGCGGGCGATCGAGGCCGGCCGCGCGAGTGGCGAACACTATGTGGGGCGATGGGAAGACGTCGGCACGCCGGTCCGCCTGACCGCCCTGGACGAGGAACTGAGACAGCACCATGCAGCCTGATTCCGCGATTTATTACGCCCGCCGCGAGCGGGTGCTGAACGAGATGGGCGAAGGCGTGATGGTCATCGCAACCGCCCCGGAGGTGACGCGCAACCGCGACACCCACTATCCGTACCGGCACGACAGCTACTTCTACTGGCTGACCGGCTTCGCCGAGCCCGAGGCGGTGGTGGTGCTGGTGGGTGGGGCCGCGCCGCGCCACATCCTGTTCTGCCGCGAGAAGAACGAAGAGCGGGAGATCTGGGACGGCTTCCGTTACGGCCCGGCGGCGGCGCGCGAGGTGTTCGCTTTCGACGAGGCCTTCACCTACGACGCACTGGATCCGGAACTGCCCAAACTGCTGGAAAACCAGCCGATGCTCGCGTACCTCATCGGCCGCGACATGGCCTGGGACACGCAGATGATGGGCTGGCTCAATACGGCGCGCGGCAAGGCCCGCAGCGGCGTGCACGCGCCGAACAAAATGGTCGACGCGCGCATCTGGCTGGACGAGATGCGCCTCATCAAGGACGGCCATGAACTCGCCCTGATGCGCCGCGCCGCCGAGATCTCCACCGGCGCGCACCGCGCCGCCATGCGCGCGACCCGGCCGGGCGGTCACGAATACGAGATCGAGGCGGAACTGCTGTCCGCCTTCCGCCGCGGCGGCGCCGAGGCGCCGGCCTATACCTCGATCGTCGCCAGCGGCGCCAACGCCTGCGTGCTGCACTACGTCTTCAACAACAAGCCGCTCAAGGACGGCGACCTGCTTCTGATCGACGCCGCCGCCGAGTTCGGCAGCTATGCGGCCGACATCACCCGCACCTTTCCGGTGAACGGCCGCTTCTCGGCGGCGCAGAAGGATGCCTACGAACTGGTGCTGGCGGCACAGACGGAAGCCATCGCTGCGGTGCGCCCCGGCAACCACTGGAACGACCCGCACGAGGCGGCGGTGCGCGTGCTGACGCAGGGCATGGTCGACCTCGGCCTGCTCCACGGCGAGGTCGACGGCCTGATCGAATCGAGCGCCTACAGCCGCTTTTACATGCACCGCACCGGCCACTGGCTGGGCATGGACGTGCACGACGCCGGCGAATACAAGCTCAAGGGCGAATGGCGCCCGCTGGTGCCGGGCATGACGCTGACGGTCGAGCCCGGTTTGTATGTCCGCCCGGCGGACGACGTGCCCGAGGCCTTCTGGAACATCGGCATCCGCATCGAGGACGACGTGGCGGTGACCGAGTCCGGCTGCGAGGTGCTGACCACGCCGCCGAAAACCGTGGCGGAGATCGAGGCGTGGATGAAGGGATGAGCGCGGTCCTCATCGTCGGCGCCGGCCCGGTCGGCGCGGTGTGCGCGCTGGCGCTGCAGCAGCAGGGCGTCAATGCGCGCGTGCTCGAGGCGCAGCCGGCGGACGCCCGCGCCGACGGCCGCACCCTGGCGCTGTCGCACGGCTCGCGGCTGATCCTCGACCGCCTCGGTGCGTGGGACAGGCTCGAAGACGTCACGCCGATCACCCGCATCCATATTTCGCAGCGCGGCGCGTTCGGCGCGGCGCGGCTGGCTGCGGAGGACGTCGGCGTGCCGGCACTGGGCTATGTGCTGCCCTACGCCGCGCTGACTGCGGCGCTCAAACAGGCACTGGCAGATGCCGCCATCGCGGTCGACTACGGCGTGGTGGTGGAACGCATCGAGCCCGGCGCCGACATGGCAAGCCTGCATGTGGCAGACGGCAGCGTCCATGCCGCCCCGCTGGTGGTGGTGGCCGACGGCGGGCGCGGCGAGGCGGCGCCCAAACCCCGATTCGAGCGCGATTACGACCAGATGGCGGTGGTGTGCGAAGTGCAGACCGAACTGGCGCACGCGAACCAGGCCTACGAACGTTTCACGCCCGAGGGGCCGGCCGCGCTGCTGCCAAAAGGCGAGCGCTATGCATTGGTGTGGACCGCCAGCCGGGAAGATGCCGAGCGCATCGCCCAGCTTGCGGAGGCTGAATTCCTGGCCGCCCTTTACCGGCACTTCGGCGGGCGCCAAGGCCGCTTCCTGTCCGCCAGCCCGCGCAAGACCTTCCCGCTGAAACTCGCCTGGACCGGCAGCGAGGCGGCCGACCGCGTGGTGCGCATCGGCAACGCCGCGCAGACGCTGCATCCGGTGGCGGGCCAGGGATTCAACATCGGCCTGCGCGACGCCTGGGAACTGGCAAGCCTGTGCGGCGATACGCCGGCAGGCGAGATCGGCAGCGCCGCCATGCTGGCCGCCTACGCACGCGGGCGGCGCGCTGACGTGCTGGGCGGCGTCGGCTTCACCGATTTTCTGGTGCGCGTGTTCTCCAACGACATCGCCCCACTGCGCCACGCGCGCGGGCTCGGCCTGTTGGCGCTGGAAGTGCTGCCGCCGCTGAAACGCTTTGTCGCGCGGCGGATGATTTTCGGGGCGCGCGGATGAGCAGCGAACGCTATCAGGTCGTCATCGTCGGCGCCGGCCTGGTCGGCGCCGCCGCCGCGCTGGCGCTCGGCCGGCAGGGGCTGCGCGTCGCGCTGGTCGAGCGCCAGCCGCCGGATACGACCTTTCACGGGTTTCAGCCCGTAGAAAGTCGGACTCCCCTTGTGGGGCAGGTGCCGGGCGAAGCCTGGGATACCCGCATCTACGCCATCAGCCCCGCCAGCCAGCGCTTTCTCGAACGCCTGGGCGCCTGGCAGAACATGGATGCCGGCCGCATCCAGCCGGTGTTCCGCATGGATGTGGCGGGCGACCGCTTCGGCGCGCTCCGGCTCGACGCCTACGAAGCCGGCGTGTCGCACCTGGCCACCATCGTCGAGGCCGGCCGCCTGCAGCACGCGCTGTGGCAGGCGCTACAGGCCGACGGCAACGTCGCGCTGCACTGCCCGGCCGACATCGATTCGATGCAGTGGGGCGAACCGCGCACGCAACTGACGCTGGCCGACGGTTCGACGCTCGAAGCCGAGCTGGTCGTCGGCGCCGACGGCGCCGCCTCGCGCATCCGCGAATGGGCGGGCCTGGGTTCGACGGCGACGCCCTATGGCCAGAGCGGCGTGGTGGCGAATTTCACGTGCGAGATGCCGCACCGCGGCACCGCTTTCCAGTGGTTCTGCGAAGGCGATATTCTGGCCTGGCTGCCGCTATCCGGGAACCGCCTGTCGATGGTCTGGTCAACTCGTACCGGGCATGCGGACGAACTGGTCGCGCTGGATGCGGCAACGCTGGCCGACAAGGTGCGGGCAGCCGGCCACGACAGACTGGGCGCTTTGCACCTGCTGACGCCCGCCGCGGCGTTTCCGTTGCGGCTGATCCGGGTGGATGCGGTTGTGGCGCCGGGCGTGGCGCTGATGGGCGACGCGGCGCATGGCGTGCATCCGCTGGCGGGGCAGGGGGTCAACCTCGGGTTTGGCGACGCCGAGGCCCTGGTTGATGTGCTGGTCCAGCACCGCCGCGCGCACTGCGGCGATGTGCGGGTGTTGCAGCGCTACGCCCGCGAACGGGCCGAACCGGTGCAGCGCATGCAGGCGCTCACCCATGGCCTGCATCATCTGTTTGGCGACGACCGCGCCGTCTGGCTGCGCAATGCCGGGATGCAGTTCGTCAACCGGTTGCCGCCGCTGAAGGCCGCGCTGGTGCGCGAGGCGATGTCCTGATTCTTGTTTTTTTGTTTTTTGTTTTTTTGATTTTTCTGGAGTGCCGAATGAAACTCACCCCCTTGGCCCTGGCCGCAATCCTGATGCTTGCCGCGACCGCACAGGCCAACGAGTCCGTCATCCGCAAGGCGCTGACCCAGCAGTTCCCGGGGGCCAACATCGCCTCGGTGCAAAAAACCCCCTACAGCGGACTGTTCGAGGTCTACCTCGACGGCCAGCTGATCTACGTCGACGCCAAGGCGCAATACGTGTTTAGCGGCGACGTCATCGACCTGAAGCAGCGCAGCAACCTGACGCAGGCGCGGCTGAACCAGCTGCAGGCGGTGAAGTGGGACAGCCTGCCGCTCGGCGATGCGCTGAAGTCCGTCAAGGGCAACGGCGCGCGCAAGCTGGTGGTGTTCTCCGACGTCGATTGCCCGTATTGCCGCAAGTTCGAGGCTGAGCTCGCCAAGGTCGACAACATCACCGTCTACACCTTCCTCTACCCGATCGAAGGCCTGCACCCCAAGGCCGTTCAGACCTCGAAGCAGGTCTGGTGCGCGCCCGACCGCAACAAGGCGTGGGAGCAGTACATCACGCGCGGCAGCGTGCCGAACAACGATGGCAAGTGCGCCAACCCGGTCGAAGCCACCATCGCGCTGGGCGCCAAGCTCAAAGTGTCCGGCACCCCCACGATCATCTTCGCCAACGGCCAACGCGTGCCCGGCATGGTGCCCGCGGCGCAACTGGAAAAACTGCTCGCCGCCCACGCCAAGTAGGGTCTGTTCATGTCAATTTCACACCTGCGGCGAGGCCGATTCGGGATGCTGGCCGCGAAGCGGGGCGCGCCGCTGTGCGATCACAGCAAGCGACCTGCGACAAAGGGCAGCGCCCGAATCGGCCCGCCCCTCCGGGTTGTCGCGAGAAAGCGCGTCTGCGGCGTTACGCCGCTTGGCAAGGGAAGGCCCTTGCCTGCGCGACGTGCCTTGCATCCATCGCTTTCTCGCGGCAACGCAGGTGCGAAATTGGCATGAACAGACCCTCGGATTTCTGGGACGCGCGCTATGCCACGGACGACTACATTTTCGGCACCGCGCCGAATCTGTTTCTGGCGAGCCATGCCGCGCTGATCCAGCCCGGCATGCGTGCGCTGGCCATCGCCGACGGCGAGGGCCGCAACGGCGTGTGGCTGGCGGAGCAGGGGGCGCAGGTGCATGCCATCGATTTTTCAG
>JBAQND010000167.1:0-5028 GCA_049303455.1 Thiobacillus sp. | reverse complement strand
GTGCTCCTCATCGGATTAAAAAAAATGACGAAAACAACTGTGAAAGCCCACCGCTGCCGCGCACCGCTTTGTTTCCATGGCGCTCCGGATTGGTGCAGACCGTTGATCCGGGACTGCCGGCGCTCCTGTCTGCAATGCCCCGTGTTCACTGGCGTTTCGGCAGGTTTCGATGTGCGGCATCAGCGTTTCCACTCTTGTCGTAATCAGGAAGCGTGCCAGCCCTGAGAAAATTTTTAACTTGCTGTTGCGTAAGCTCTTTCTTAAACCGTTCAAACCCCAGTTGAGCACCTGGCCCGCTTCTTGATTACACAGTGTTGACACTTTGTTTTAAGGAGACCGCCATGCCCACAGCCATATTGCCCGCCGAACGACTGCAGGACGAGGAGATGCTGGTGATTCGCGAGTCGGCGCGCCTGATGGGCAAGAGCCTGGAGCCCGGCCTGGTGATCCGCGAGATGCTGCACCTGATCTCGGAATTTCTCGGGCTGAACCGCGGCCGCGTGGTGCTGCGGCAGCCCGGTGGCGGCGACTATGCGATCCGCTACGCCTACGGCTTGACGCAGGCGGAAACCGAGCGCGGCGTCTACCGTCCGGGCGACGGCGTGTCCGGACGCGTGCTGCAGAGCGGCGAGACGGCGATCGTGCAGGACATCGACGACGATCCGCATTACCTCGCGCGCGCGGTCGAGCGCGACCGTCTGCCGGACGAGACGGTGAGCTTCATCGCGCTGCCGCTGATGAGCGACGGCGAGGTGCTCGGCCTCCTGGGGGTGCACCGCATCCGCGGCCGCGCGCGCGCCTTGGCCGACGACCTGCGCATCCTCGAGATCATCGCCACGCTGGTCACGCAGATCCTCAAGCTCAACGACCGCGTGGCCGAGCAGACCGCGCGGCTGAAAAGCGAAAACCGTGAACTCAAGTGGGCGCTCGAGCGCGGCTCGCCGCAACAGGCCAGCCTCGGCATCGTCGGCGAGTCGCCGGCGCTGCGGCACGCGCTGCGCCAGATCGAGCAGGTGGCCGAGACCGACGCCACGGTGCTGTTGCTCGGCGAATCAGGCACCGGCAAGGAACTGTTCGCCCGCGCCCTGCATTTGAGCAGCCCACGGCGCGACCAGCCCTTCATCAAGGTGAACTGCGGGGCAATCCCGGAAAACCTGTTCGAATCCGAACTGTTCGGCTACGAAAAAGGCGCGTTCACCGGCGCCTCCACCGCGCGCGCCGGCTACTTCGAACAGGCCGGCGGCGGCACCCTGTTCCTCGACGAGATCGGCGACCTGCCGCTTTCGATGCAGGTGAAACTTTTGAGAGTGCTGCAGGAGAAATCGCTGCAGCGCGTCGGCAGCCGCCGCGAAACACCGATCGACGTGCGCATCGTCGCCGCCACCAACCTCGACCTGCAGCAGCAGGTGAGTGCCGGGCGCTTCCGCCTCGATCTGTATTACCGTCTCAACATCATCCCGATCCGCCTGCCGGCGCTGCGCGAGCGGCGCGAGGACATTCGCCCGCTGGTGCGGCATCAACTCAACCTCATCAGCCAGAGCTACCAGCGCAATGTTGGGCTGACGCCGGACGCGATGGAGCGGCTGGCCGACTATCCGTGGCCAGGCAACATCCGCCAGCTGCGCAACGTGCTGGAGCGCCTGGTGCTGCTGGCCGAAGGCGCGACGGTGTCGGCGCGCGAGGTCGAACACGTCATCCGCGGCGAGGCCGCCGACGCCCCAAACATGCCGCCGCGCCATGGCGCGCCGACCGCAGGCGCGGTGCGCCCCTACCTGCCGGCGCAATCGCACGACCGCCAGCAGATCGAGCAGGCGCTGGCGCAAACCCACGGCAACAAGTCGCGTGCGGCGCAGGTCTTGGGACTGACCCTGCGGCAGCTGAACTACCGCATCAAGCGCCTGGAAATGACCTGACAATGGTTGACAATTTGTTAGCGCGCCGCCATTGGCGAAATGACGAATTAAGAACTAGTGCTTTTTAAATCAACGCGTTGACATTGTTTGACCGAGCTGGCACGGGAATCGCAATACAGGATGTGTCGGTTCCCCGATCCACCCACTCAAGGAGTCATGCCATGTCTGAAGTCGTTGCCCTGAAAACCCAAGCCGTCCTCGAACCCATCGATGCCGACGGCCTTGCGACCCTCGCCACCAACGGCCGTGCCAATCCGCAATCGGTCATTACGCTCAAGGCCAAGACCGTGTGCGAGAGCAAGTTCCGCAACCTGACCTATGTGCGCAATCTGCCGGCGCACGTGATCGACGAGCCGCCGCACCTCTTGGGTGACGACACCGCGCCCAATCCCTCCGAAGCGGTGCTCGCCACCCTTGGCTCCTGCCTGTCGGTGGGCCTGCACGCCAACGCCGTGGCGCGAGGCATCACGCTCACCCGTCTCGAACTCGAACTTGAGGGCGACATCAACGTCACCGCCGTGTGGGGCGTGGGCGACCTCGACCCGATGAAGAAGCTGGGCTTCACCGACGTGCGGGTGAAGGTGCACCTGGAAGGCGACGCCAGCGAGGCAGAGCTGAAGGATCTGGTCGCGCATTCCAACGCCTGGTCGCCGGTCGCCAATACGCTGCGCAACCCGGTCAACGTCAGCGTCGAACTCGGCTGACCCGTCTGGTCTTGATTTTGGAGCGCATCATGCCTGCAACCGCCCTTGCCCCCGCCCTTGCCCCCCCGCCCGCTGACATCCTGCCGGGCCTGGCCGAACTCATCGCCGCTGAACTCGCGCCCAAGGTGGTCGACATCGACCTCAAGGGCCTCTACCCGGGCGATTTTCTCAAACAGCTCGGCGCGCTCGGCGGGCTGGGCAGCCTCACCCCGGTCGAGCACGGCGGCACCGCGCTGGGCCTCGGCCACGCCATCCAGCTGATCGAGGAAGTGTCGAAGGAATGTGTTTCCACAGGCTTCCTGCTGTGGGCGGAATACGCGCTGCAGTGGTACGTGATCAACAGCGCCAACCGCGAACTCGCCGCCGAGATGCTGCCGAAGATGGCGCGCGGCGAAGTGCTCGGCGGCACCGCGCAGTCGAACAGCATGAAGTCCTGCGTCGGCATCGAGGAAGCGCGGCTGAAGGCCACGCGGGTGGACGGCGGCTACCGCATCAACGGCGTGCTGCCGTGGGTGTCGAATATCGGCCCCGAGCACTGGTTCCACATGGGCGCCACGCTGCCCGACACGCCCGGCCTGGTGATCGGTCTGGTGCACGGCAGCACCCCCGGCCTCACGCTGATGCAGAACGCGCACTTCATCGGCATGGAAGGCACCAACACCTTCGCCTGCCAGTTCCGCGACGTGTTCCTGCCCCACAGCCGCGTGGTCTGCCATGCGGACGAATTCAACGCCTTCCGCGACCGCACCAAGTCGGCCTTCATCCTGCTGCAGATGGGCATGGGCCTGGGGCTCGTCGACGCCTGCGTGAAAATGATGAAGCGCGCCGACAAGCAGTTTGGCCACGTCAACCGCTTCCTCGACGTGCAGGCCGACGCGCTGGAGGCCGAACTCGACGCCGCGCGCGCCGCCACCTACGCGCTGGCCGCCAAGATCGAACGCGACGGCAGCGCCCCGCATGTGAAGGAAACCCTGCAAGTGCGGCTCGCCGGCAGCGAATTGAGCCTCAAGGCCGCCAACGCCGCGATGATGCACACGGGCGCCAAGGGCTATCTGTCGAACAATGCCGCGCAGCGCCGCCTGCGCGAGGCCTACTTCATCGCCATCGTCACCCCTGCGATCAAGCACCTGCGCAAGGAACTCCACGAGTTCGACACCGCCACCCGCGCACTGGCCCAGCCAGAACTGGAGGTCGCATGATCCGCTTCGCTGTGTCGCTTCCCGTGGACGAAGCGGCGGACAAGCTGATCGCCGCCATCGCCGCCTACCCGATGGGCCTGGTCGCCCACGCCGATGGCCAGGCCAACTGCGCCAAGAAAGGCATCACGGTGCCGGCCGACCAGGTGCTCGAGGTGTTCCGTCCCGACTACGCCGTCAAGGTGTGGGCGGCTGAGAAAGCGGCGGGCATCGACATTCCGCTGCGCATCCATCTCTACGACGCCGACGGCCGCACCTGGGTCGCGCACCGTCCTGCTTCTGAGGTTTTCAAACCCTATGCCAATCCCGCACTCGATGTGCTGGGGGACGAACTGGACACCATTTTCAACTCACTTCTGGCCACGCTCGACCCGTGGAAATTGCCATGATGAATCTCGACGCTGCTGTCTCTGCCCCCGAATCCAACCCCGTCTTCCGCAAATGGACCTGTGCCGTCTGCGACTACGTCTACGACGAGGCGCTCGGCGACCCCGACCACGGACTGGCCCCCGGCACCCGCTATGAAGCCATCCCCGACGACTGGAGCTGCCCCGACTGCGGCGTCACCAAGGCCGACTTCTACTGCTTCGACGACTGACTCGCGCAAGGCCTGCCAGGCATTGCGCCGGACTTGAAACATCACATCCCGCCAAAGACACCCAGTCACCACCGGCCTGGTTTTGACTTTCTCCCCTTGAGCCCCGCCGAAGACGGAGCCTGCCGGGCGGATCAGCGGCGAAGGTGTTTGAGCCCCGCCCACCAACACAAAACGACAAGGCGGGGCGAGTTCTTCGCCGCCCGCCCGGCAGGCTCTGGCTGAGGGAAGCCGAAGGCCGGGGATGTGGGGTCGCCTTCTTTTGGTTACTTTTCTTGGCGAGACAAGAAAAGTGACTAGCCGCCGGGCTACCCCCGGCCAACGGTCAGCAGTCTCGCGAAGGTTTAACCACCAAACGTGCTTCGCGCCTAACCCGCACTGGATTGCTTTGCTTCGCTGCGCTCGCAATGACCGGGCTGTCGCCAAGTTTCAGGAATCCCCCCCGCCCCGGTAAAATCCGGGAATGATCGTCTATCTCCACGGCTTCAATTCCTCCCCCGCGTCCGGCAAGGCCCGGCAGCTCGGCGAGCACATGGCCGCGATCGGCCGCCAGGCGGACTACTACTGCCCGGCGCTGCCCAACGGCCCGCGCGAGGCCATCGCGCTGGTTGAGGCCGAAC
>JBAQND010000166.1:0-11211 GCA_049303455.1 Thiobacillus sp. | reverse complement strand
CGCCTCGTATCCGCTTCCTGTTCGTCAGACCAGCGCTTTGCCTTCGGCTTCCTCCAGATTTCCAGTCTCCCAGAACACCCTTGCCGTTCAGCTAACTCTTCCCCTCTTCCCCTTGTCGGGCGAGTAGAGGACTTTCACCTCCAAGTGAGTGCGCCCCGCCGGGCGCACCAAAAAAAAGCGGCGGGGTTCCCCCGCCGCTTTGGCTTGGCTTGCTGCGGTGATCAGGCCACGTCGGCGTACTGCGCCTTGGCCCGGCGCGCTACCGCGATCTCGTCGGGACCGTAGGCCTTGCCGGACCACAGCATCTCGTAGGCGATTTCCTCGTTGCCGTTCTCGCACAGATCCAGCACTTTCTGGAACAGCGGCTGGAAGGTTTCCGACTGGTGCGATTTCTCGTGGTTCTCGAAGGTGGTCCAGAAGGTCACGATCAGCGCCTCCTTGCCCTTCATCGGGCTTTCGACCGCCTGGCCGATGGTCGAGCCTTCGTTCGACACCTGGCCGGAGTTCAGCGAGACGAAACCACCGACGAAGCCGGTGTCGGAATGGTAGGTCTTGACGTTTTCACACAGAAACGCCACCCGTTCCTGCAAGTCGTCCACCGAGTACTCCGGTTTCAGCACCACACGGTTGACGGTCACGACGCCGTCGGATGGGAAGTTAGCGATCAGTCCACTCATGGTTTATCTCCTGTTGGAAAGGGTTGAACAGGGTTCCAAGTCTATATACCTGAGCGAATTAGTCAACTAATTTATTCAATTTATAAATGACAGAATCAATTATTCTGATCGATAGCACTTGTATATACATCAACGAGTTGGATGTTAATTCTCAGCGTGCTCAGAGGTAGCTCTTTTGCTCGCTGCGCTTGCCGGGCCACTTCTTCATGATGACGACACCCTTGGCCACGTCGATGTCCGCCACCGGAATGTTCTCGTACATGGGGTTGAGCGGCTTTAGCATCCAGCCGTCGGCGTGCTGCACGAGTTGGCGAAAAATGAATTCGTCGTTCACGAAAGCCACCACAAAGGAGCCGTCCTTGACCAGGCCGGACGGCTCGACCACGATGATCTCGCCCTCCTCGAATTCGGGCATCATGGAGTCACCCAGCACCATCAGCGCATAGGGTTCGGCGCTGGAGCAGTTGCTGGCCTCGTTGAGTTCCTGGATCGGGATGGTCTTGCGTTCGTCGCGTTCGTTCATGGGGATCTCGTTAATACCTGACTAATTAGCTCAGGATTATAGCCAAAAGTCAGCGGCCGCGCATGAACATGGCGTCCAGCTCCCTGAGGCTGACCTGGAACCAGGTGGGCCGGCCATGATTGCACTGCCCGCCCCGCTCGGTGGCTTCCATCTCGCGCAGCAGCGCGTTCATTTCGGGCAGGGTCAGGTGGCGGTTGGCGCGCACCGCGCCATGGCAGGCGAGCGTCGCCAGCAGCTCGTTGCGGCGCTCGGCCAGAAGTCGCGCGACGCCGAATTCGGCGACTTCGCGCAATACGGCACGGGTCAATTCGACCGGGTCGGCATTCTTCAGCAGCCACGGCACCGAGCGCACCGCCACCGAAGTCGGCGAAGTGACCGACAGTTCGAAGCCGATTTCACGCAAGGACGTCAGATGCGGGCTGATTTCCGCCGCGTCGCGCGCGTCCACAGTCAGCGCGACCGGAATCAGCAGGGTCTGTGCCGGCACCGCACGGGCATCGAGCGCGGTCTTGAGCTTCTCGTAGACGACCCGTTCGTGCGCGGCATGCATGTCGACCAGCACCAACCCCTGTGCGTTCTGCGCCAGCACATAGACGCCGTGCAACTGACCCAGCGCATAGCCGAGCGGCGGTGCGTCGATGCCACCTGGCAAGGGCTGCGCCGCAGGCGCACCCTCCTCCCCTGAATCCTGGCCCCTGATCCCTGCCCCCTGAAGCGGCGCATAGAACGCCATCGCCTCGTTCACCTGCAGGGGCATCGACCCCTGCTGCTGCGCGACGAACCCCGGCCTGAACCCCGGTGCTGTGGGCGTGCCAGGCGCCTCGGGCACAGCGCTGCCCGTCACCGGCGCCGACAGCAGTCGCTCGACCGCATGAAACAGAAACTGGTGCACGCCGCGGCTGTCGCGGAAGCGGATCTCGGTCTTGGCCGGATGCACGTTGACGTCCACGGCATCCGGCGGCAGGCTGATGAAAAGGCAATACGCCGGGTTCAGCTGATGGTGCAGCACGTCGCGATAGGCTTCCTTCAAGGCGTGGACGATCAGCTTGTCGCGCACGTAGCGGCCATTGACGAACACGTGCTGACTGTCGCGGCTGGCGGTGGCGGCGCCGGGACGGATCACCCAGCCGGACACCCTCAAGGCCCCCGCGGCGGCATCGACCGCAATGGTGTTGCGCTCGAACGCCTCGCCCATCACCTGACGCACCCGCGCGGCGGCGGAATCGGCGTTGAGCCGCAACTGCACCCGGCCGTTGTGGGAAAGGGTGAACGCCACCTGCGGGTTCGCCAGCGCCAGCCGTCGCACGGTTTCGGCGCAGTGGGCGTATTCGGTGGCCTCGGTCTTGAGAAACTTGCGCCGCGCCGGCGTGTTGAAGAACAGGTCCTGGATGTCGATCGTGGTGCCGGCGCCGCGCGCCGCCGGCGCGGGCTCGCTCAGGCGCCCGCCCTCGACCTGCACCGCCCAGGCATGCTCGGCGCCGGGGTGATCAGCGTTGGCGCCGCGGCTGGCGAGCTGCACCCGCGCGATGGCGGCGATCGACGCCAGCGCCTCGCCGCGAAACCCCAGGCTCGCCACCTGTTCGAGGTCGGCCAGACTGGCAATCTTGCTGGTGGCGTGGCGGGTCAGGGCGAGCGCGAGCTCGTCGCGCGCGATGCCGCTGCCGTTGTCGGCGACCCGGATGCGCTTGATGCCGCCCTGCTCCAGATCGACCTGGATATCGGTGGCCCCGGCGTCGAGGCTGTTTTCGAGAATTTCCTTCAAGGCCGCAGCGGGGCGTTCGACCACCTCGCCGGCGGCGATTTGCGAAATCAGCACATCGGGCAATACGCAAATCGACATGTCAGAGCGCAAACGTCACGCCGCGGCGCGCCGCCATGGCGCGGCCGAGGCGTTCGATCTCGGCCGCGCCGAGCACCTGGCGCGCCAGCGGCAATACATGCGTGTTTTCGAATTCGAGATGAGTGCGGTTGAGGGCGATGAAACAGTGCGTCAGCGCCGCGTCCAGTGCGGACGCCGCGCCCGACCCGATCTGCAGCAGTTCCACGCGCAGGCGCCGCCACAGCAGCGCCAGCTCGTCGTGCTCCAGGGTCAGGGCCTCGACCAGGTCGCGGGCGCCGGGCGCGCCGGCCTGTTCCAGCAGCGGAAACAGGTTGCGCTCCTCGTCGTCGTGGTGATGCACCGCCGCGGTGTCGAAGTAGGCCAGCACCGCGCGTGCCGCCTGCTGCGCCTGCGCGTCGGCGCCGTGCACGAGGTGCGCCAGCAATTTATCCAGGGTGTCGCACTGTTTGGCGATGCGGCCGTGACAGGCTTCAAGCACCGCCAGCGGCCGGTCGAAGCCCGGGGCCGCCGCGCCCAGCAGGCTGACGCTCATGGATTGAGTGTCAGCCGCGACGGCGCGGTCAGCGGATGCTTGTCGAAGTAATTCCTGACGCCGATGACAATGGCATCCACCAGTTTGTCCTGATAGGCGGCGTCGTTCAGGCGCCTTTCCTCTTCCGGATTGGAAATGAATGCCGTCTCGATGAGGATCGACGGGATGTCGGGTGCCTTCAGCACCGCGAACCCGGCCTGTTCGACCCGCGGCTTGTGCAATCTGTTGACACCACCGATTTCCTTCAGCACGGCGGTTCCCAGCTTCAGGCTGTCGTTGATGGTGGCGGTCTGCGAAAGGTCGATCAGGGTGCGCTTGAGGAAGGGGTCCTTGACGTCGATGTTGATGCCGCCCACCAGGTCGGCCTCGTTTTCCTTCGTGGCCAGCCAGCGCGCGGTGACCGAGGTTGCGCCGTTCTCGGACAGCGCGTACACCGACGATCCGTGCGCATGCGACTTGATGAAGGCATCGGCGTGAATCGACACGAACAGATCAGCCTTCAGCGCGCGCGCCTTGGTGACCCGCTGCCCCAGCGGCACGAAATAGTCGCCGTCACGAATCAGCACGGCACGCATGTTTTCCTGCGCATCGATTTTTTGCTTGAGCTTTTTCGCCAGCGCCAGCGTGATGTGTTTTTCGTATGAACCCTTGGCGCCGATGGCGCCGGGATCTTCACCGCCATGGCCGGCGTCGATCGCCACGGTAATCAGCCGCGCGTATTGCGGAACACCCGGTTTGGCAGGACGCTGCAGCTCGACCATCGCCGGCTGGGGAACGGCGGGATTCCATGTGATATCGCCCGCCCGCGCCGGATAGAGGTCGACCACCAGCCGGTGGCCATACGCGCCCAGCGGGGGCAACTGAAACACAGACGGCCTGACGGCGGCTTTCAGGTCCAGCACCAGCCGCATCACGCCGGGGCGGTTGACGCCCACCCGGATTGCGCCGATGTAGGGATCGGCCGCGGAAAGTTGTGCAGCCAGCGCATCGAGCGCGGCGCCTGCCTCGATGCCTTCGAGGTCGATCACCAGGCGCTCGGGATTCGACAGGGTGAAATATTGATGTGCGACGGGCTGCGCGGCTTCCAGCGTGATCCGCGTGTAATCGGGCGACGGCCACAGTCGCGTGGCGGACAGCTGCAACGCCTGGGCCCAGCCCGACGCCAGCACACCGCATAGCAGGAAAATTTTCAGCAGAGCGTGCAAAATGACTCCAGATAATGTGCGCCGCGCAGGCTAGCGGCTTCGCATTCGATTTCGCGCGCCTCGTCCGCAATCGCCAGCCGGATGACCACGTCGGGCGGAGGCAGCCAGCCCGCGGCCTTTTCCGGCCATTCGATCAGGCTCACCGCCCGACCGTCGCTGATGTCGCGAAACCCCGCGTCCAGCCATTCGCGCGGGTCGTGCATACGATACAGGTCAAAGTGGTATAGCTCAAACGCGGGCAGGCTGTAGATTTCGGCCAGGGTGTAAGTCGGGCTTTTGACCCGCCCCTCGTGTCCCAGCGCCCGCAGCAGCCCGCGCACCAGCGTCGTCTTGCCCGCCCCCAGATCGCCCTCGAGGTAGAACGTCAACCCGGGCATCAGTTCCCGCGCCAGCTGCGCGCCGAATGCAAGCGTGGCCGCCTCGTCGGCCAGATGGCGGCGGCAACGCACGGTATCATTGACGGTATGCATGAGCAGGATTTAAGCCTACTGGCGCAGAAAATCAAGCAATGGGGGCGCGAACTCGGCTTTGCCGCGGTGGGCATTGCCGACGGCGACTTGAGTGCGGCCGAAGCGGGCTTGCAGGAATGGCTGGATCGGGGTTTTCATGGCGAGATGGATTATATGGCCGCGCACGGCACCAAGCGCAGCCGGCCGGCAGAACTGGTGCCGGGAACTGTCCGCATCATCAGCGCGCGGCTGGACTATTTTCCGCCGGTGTCGGTCGACCCGCATGCGGTGCTGGACGACGCCGACGCCGCCTATGTTTCCCGCTACGCGCTGGGCCGCGACTACCATAAAGTCTTGCGCAACCGCCTGCAAAGCCTGGCCGAAAAAATCGGCGTGGCAGTCGGCGCGCATCATTTCCGCGTCTTCACCGACAGCGCGCCGGTGCTGGAAGTGGCACTCGCCGCGAAATCCGGGCTGGGCTGGCGCGGCAAACATACGCTGCTCTTGAACCGGGAGCACGGATCGTGGTTCTTCCTCGGCGAGATCTACACCGACCTGCCCTTGCCGGTGGATGCGCCCGAAGCCGGCCACTGCGGCACCTGCACCGCCTGCATCGACATCTGCCCCACCCAGGCCATCGTCGCGCCCTACACGCTCGATGCGCGGCGCTGCATTTCCTACCTCACCATCGAACTCAAGGGCAGCATCCCAGTTGAATTACGCCCGCTGCTCGGCAACCGAATCTACGGCTGTGATGACTGCCAACTGGTGTGCCCGTGGAACCGCTTCGCGCAGACCGCCGCGCTGCCGGACTTCGAGGTGCGAAACGGACTCGACAGCGTCCGACTGGTGGAACTGTTCGCCTGGAGCCAGACCGACTTCAGCGAGCGCCTGGCGGGTTCGCCGATCCGCCGCATCGGGCACGAACGCTGGCTGAGAAACATCGCCGTCGCGCTGGGCAATGCGCCGCCTTCTCCTGAAATTCAAGCCGCGCTCGGCGCGCAGCTCGACCATCCGTCCGCGCTGGTGCGCGAGCACGTGGCGTGGGCGTTGGCACGCCAACAAAAGGTTCAAAAGGTTTAAGCGCGTCGAAACAGTTCGTCACACCGGCAAAAAATCGGATAGGGGTAGAGAAAGGCTCTCGCCCTCCCCTCCCTCCGAACCGTGCGTGCGGTTCTCCCGCACACGGCTCTCCAGTCAGTGGTTTCCTCATCGGGATTGGCTCGCCGACATTCGGGCCTCCGTCATGGTGAACAGCCCCAATGCAGCGAAGTAGGCATTTGGCCAGCGTTTGTGATCGGCATGACATTTTCCGGAGCCAGGTCGCTTTTCCTGCTTGCGCAGAATCGCCCGGAGCCGTCGTCGGATGAGTCCATCCAGCCTTGGAAACTCCCAGCGGCAGGCGTGCTTGAAATAGCCATACCAGCCTCTGATCGTCGGGGTGAGGTCGGCCATGATCCGCGCCATGCTGTCGCCTCGGGTGCGACGTGTCTTTTCGCGGATCTTGTCCTTGAACCCTTGCAGGCTCTTTTTCCTTACCCTGCGCTTGCCCGCTTCAAACCGATAGCCCAGAAATTCGAAGCCTTGTCCCTCTATCCGGCAGTCCCCGACGTGGGTCTTGTCGGGGTGCGGGGTGAGGCCGTTGGCTTCGACCCACGCTTTGACTTCTTCCAGCGCCGCGTGCGCTTGTTCCGCGCTCTGACACAGGACGACGAAGTCGTCGGCGTAGCGCGCCATGCGGTAGCCCAGCTTTGTCATTCTTTCGTCTAATGGATGCGGGTAGAGGTTCGCCAGCAGGGGGCTGATGACGGCCCCTTGCGGGGGTGCCTCCCGTCGGCGTCCATCTTTCCAGTCCTTTGACGACGTCCTGTCGCAGCCATCCCGCCAGTAGCTCCAGCAGGCGTCCTCGCCGCGATTTTCGTACCTTTGCAACAATCACGGCATCGCGGCGAGGGCGCCGCTCCTACATCCCATCTGCCCGCAGTTCCTGCCGAGCGTGGTGGATCACCGACGCGCCCGAACTCAGCGCCAGCCCGGCCAGCACCAGCGCCACCGCGATGTCCGGCCAGCCGTGCGCGGTCGCCCACACCCCGCCCGCCGCCCCCATCACGGCCAGGTTGCCGAGCGCGTCGTTCCGCGAGCACAGCCACACCGAGCGCGCCTGCGCGTCGCCACCCCGATGCGAAAACAGCAGCGCTGCGACACCGACGTTGACCGCCAGCGCCACGAGGCTCACCCAGCCCATGATGAACGGCTCCGGCACCACGCCGGCCGACCATTGCCAGGCCGACTTGCCGAGCACGAACACGCCGAAACCGACCATCAGCCAGCCCTTCCATAGCGCGGTGCGCGAGCGCCACACCGGCGCCAGGCCTAGCACAAAGAGCGCGACGCCGTAGTTGCCGGCGTCGCCCAGAAAGTCGACTGCATCGGCCAGCAGCGACACCGACTGCGCCTGGAGGCTGGCAACGATTTCGACGCCGAACATCAGCGCATTGAGCACCAGCGCAATCCATAGCGCGCGCCGATAGCGCGGATCGGGCGGCGCCGTGTTGCACACCGAGTCGCAGCCGCACTCGCTCATGATGGCTGCCGCGCCGCAGAATACGATGCCGGGCGGCCCTGCAGGTAAAATCCCGTCTTTCTCATAAGCGCTATCCTGCCACCCATGTCCACGAATGCAAATTCTCCCATCGGCGTATTCGATTCCGGCATCGGCGGGCTGACGGTGGTGCGCGCCCTGATGGAGCGCCTACCCTACGAGAACATCGTCTACTTCGGCGACACCGCGCGCGTGCCCTACGGCGTGAAGTCGGTCGAGACCATCGCCCACTTCACCACCCAGATCGCGCAGTTCCTGCTGGAAAAGGACGTCAAGCTCTTGGTCATCGCCTGCAACACCATGGCGGCCGTGGCCTCGCAGATCGTCAAGGATCTATCCCCGGTGCCGGTGCTCGACGTCATCGACGCCGGCGCGGTGTCGGCGCGCGGCGGCAAGAAGATCGGCGTCATCGGCACCCCCACCACCATCAACAGCAACGCCTATGCGCGCGCGATCCACGAATACGCGCCCGACTCGCGCATCCATTCGCAGGCCTGCGCGCTGTTCGTGCCACTGGTGGAGGAAGGCTGGCTCGATCATGAAGTCACCCGGCTGACCGCCCAGGACTATCTGAAGCCGCTCTTGGGCGAGCACATCGACACCCTGGTGCTCGGCTGCACCCATTACCCGCTGCTGAAACCGCTGCTGCGCCAGGTGGTGGGCGACGACGTCGCGCTGGTCGATTCCGCCGAAGCCATGGCCGAGCAGGTCGCGGCGGTACTGGCTGAAAAGAAGCTCGCCAACCCCGGCCCGGCCCAGCCGCGCTACGATTTCTACGTCACCGACGTGCCGCTGCGCTTCCAGACCATCGGCGAGCGCTTTCTGGGGCGCACGCTCAACAACGTGCACGTGGTGAAGTGGTGACCGCACGTCCGCGGACATGATCCGGGTCAACGCCGAGATCGAGATCGACGAGCGCGAAATCCAGGAGGATTTCGTGCGCGCCTCGGGCCCCGGCGGGCAGAAGGTCAACAAGGTGTCGACCGCGGTGCGACTGCGCTTCGACGTCGCCCGCTCCCCCTCGCTGCCCGACCCGGTGCGCGCCCGCCTCATCACCCTGGCCGGCCGCCGCGTCACTCAGGACGGGGTGCTGATCATTGAGGCCGAACGCTATCGCAGCCAGCGGCGCAACCGCGACGACGCCCTGGAACGACTGATCGAACTGATACGCGAAGCCTGCGAAGTGGAGAAGCCGCGCCGCCCCACCCGTCCCACGCTGGCGTCAAAGAAGCGGCGGCTGGACAGCAAGCAGCGGCGGGGCGAAACCAAGAAACTGCGGACGGTGAAGCCGGGGACGGACAGCTGAACCGTCGCCGTGCCGGGCGCATGCCCGTCTTGTCCAGTGCGATCGGCGCGCCTTAAAGAAATTTGCCCCCGGCCACTTCGTTCAGTTTTTCACGAATGGCATGGGTCATCCCGGACAGGCCTGAGAAGACCGCACCAAGATTCAAACCATCCAGCAGTCCGGCGGACAGGCCTTCGGATGGGCTGATGCCGTTTTCCTCGAGCTTGCGCTTGGCGAACGGGTGGTCCTGTTCGGCGGCCCGTCGCAGCCAGAACGTGCCGAGCCTCTTCGCCGCGTCGGGTTCCACCCTTGGCACCCGGCCGGTGTAGAGCATCCAGCCCAGGTCGAATTGCGAGTTGAAGTGTCCCGCCCGCCTGCCATCAGGTGCCAGGCGTAGCCCTGGGCCGGATCGTCCGGGAACGGCACGCCGACGCTGGCAGCCTCGAAAAACAGGGAGCCGATGCGGTTAGCCCCCACACCCGACCCCAGCGCGGCGCCATGCCGGCACAGCTCGATCACTTCGCTGAACGATTTTCCGGGCAGGCCGGGGCCACCGCGCAGGTGCGCCATCATCAGTTCCTGCAAAGCGAGCGCATGCCCCATCGCGGCGGCCATGCGGTAGTCCACGCGTGCCGCTTCGATATTCCCAAGTTGCTTGTTGATCCGGCCACGCAAGTTGTAGGCCTTGTCGTCGTCCGGGTATTCGTCGATCAGGCGGTCGCCACCGGCACGGCATCGTGCCAGTTTTCCAGCCTGACGAAATCATGCAGCAGGCTCGACAGCCGATCATGTGTCGGATGCTTGCTGATCACGGCTTCGCTGTAGGCGCGCGCCGTCCCCGGCGTGGACATCTTCCCCGGGCGCACGACGTACTCATCTTCCATGTCGAGCAGCGCGGATTCGCGGACCCCGGCCTGCCGCGCCTGCGCCAGCGCAGCGCGAACGGCTTCATCCGAGCCGCCCCATTCCGGCAGCGCATAGCGCATCCTCAACCAATGGATGCTCGCATGCTGCGGCATGATGGCTTCTGCGCGTTGCAGATACGCCTCTGCCTGTTGCGCATCACTGTCCGCGAAATGATTGTCGGCCAGCATCGTCAGCACTTCGACAGGCTTCGGCGTCAGGTCGAGTGCACGCGACGGCAAGGCGTTGGAGCGTGCGAGCCGTTCCCCCATCAAGGCGAACCGGGCAGCGCCGACCTCGCTCGCGTACTTGCCGCCGCGCACGGCCCAGGCTCCGCTCCGCCAGACAGCGCCGCACACCCAATGCGCGGGGCAGGAATGGGGCATGGCCCGCAGCCACTCGGCGCAGCGGTCGATCCCCGCCAACTCCGTGTCGCCAATGCTGTCGACAAGCGTTTTTGCCGGGCTGCTGTCGCTGTGTCCGCCGAGGTACGCCTCGCGCGTTTCGAGCAAGGCCGCATCGAGGCGGACAAAATCCCCTGCAAAAAATGCGCGCTGAAGATCGAGTCGGGTCTGCGCCGATTCGGGAAGGGGCGGTGCCCCGGTCAGAAACGTCTGCGGCTTGATCGCGGGACGTGGAAGCGACATGGACTCGGCGGCGAGGTCAAAGCGGGGTATCTCTGACTGCCCCCTAGTTCTACTGTGTTATTAAACATTCACCTGATTAGCCACAAAGTTCAGCAGGCTCATGTTTTGAGCCTGACGGGGTGAAGAATGAGCGCATCTTTGAGCGAAGGAGATGCGCAATGGGAATCAACAAGGTGCAGTTTCAGAAGGGTTTGTCGATGGGGCAGTTCATGGAGCGCTACGGGACCGAGGAGAAATGCCACGCTGCGGTGGTGGCGCTGCGCTGGCCGGACGGTTTCGTCTGCCCCGAATGCGGCGAGACGCGCCATTGCACCTTTCAACGCAAAGGGCTGACGTACTGGCAGTGCTCGGCCTGCCGGGAGCAGACGACAGTGATGTGCGGGACGATCTTCGAGGCCACCAAGCTGCCGCTGACCACCTGGTTCTTGGCCATGCACCTGCTGACCCAGGCCAAGAACAACGTTTCGGCCCTCGAACTCAAGCGCCATCTGGGCGTGCGCTACAAGACCGCTTGGCTGCTCAAGCACAAGCTGATGCAGGTCATGAGC
>JBAQND010000165.1:0-2903 GCA_049303455.1 Thiobacillus sp. | reverse complement strand
CTCAAAAGGTCGAAAACGAGCCCAAAGAGAGCGAAAGTTTGATGGTGTGAGCGAACTGAATGAAAAATCGAACTTTTAGAGCAACGTGCCACGCATCCGCGTGGGGTATTTCAGCGGCCTGTTAATGACGTCTAAAAACCAATCCGAACAGTCCGGGTGAACTAGAATTTTATCAATGAGGCCGTTTATGTGAACAGGAAGATTATGACCATATGGAGTATTTTTAGACGGGTTGTAGCGTGAATAGGTGTCTAGGCTAAGTCTTACTTCTTCCTCAAAGGAAAAATGGGGACGTTTTCTGAAGAAACATTCCTCATAAGGCAGCACACCGGTAATTTCATCAGATTTTTGATAAACGACACTTTTCAGAATAAGAGAGTGCCCTTCAAGACTTGAAGCATCGATATTGTTTCCGATATTTTCGACCGAAGTCTGAATTGCAACAGCGTTGTTATCTTTGCCATAGATTTCCCACATCACCATATTTTCGTCAAAGTTTTTGTGCCAACAACTTACAAACGTATTTTTAACTAGGTAGTCTTGAAAATCGTCAGCGTCCTTCACCGGGGATGGGTCGTTATCATCAAACCCTTCATATGCCTTCTCAATAAATTTTCTCATCTCCTCTGGAAAGCGGCCTTCATGTCGATCTTTGAATGTATCAACTCGGGCTAACCACAATGAATTTTGCTCAAGCATAGATACAAACTTTGCCAGATCAATATAACGCCAAAGGATTTGCTTTTCCTTGAGATCTTCATCAATTTCTAAAAATATGGGCATAAGCTATCCGGTAGTTCTGACGTAAAAGTGAGGGGCTGCGCGCTTTTGCGCAGTCCCTCTCGACTGCCGGGTTAGACATCTTTAAGGTCTCCCTCTTTCGCTTCTAGTTTAACTTTCTCCCATTCGTTTTTCAGTAACTCCTGACTATCGACAATGAGATCGTTTAGAGCTTTGTCTAATTCATCCCTTCGGCTTATGTCTGTTAAATCTGGTATTTTAGTAATGAGTTTTTCGATACGTTTATCTGTGTTGGGCTTGCCGTCAATATCCTTGGGGTTCAGTTGTAACCTTATTAAATACCTTAGCTTGTCGATTTCGCTGAGAAGCTTGACTTCTTCTTCAGGCGTCTTGTGAAGCTCCCGCGTCCATGTGTGGGTTGTACCCGCAAAGCTAGATATGTTGTGTCTTAATTTGTCTAGCCACTTAACTCTTTCACTTGTTACTGTATTTATAAATGCGGTTTTCTTGTTGGTCTTGATATGATTAAACGCGTTCCATATACCGATAATTGCGGTAGCGATAATCCCGAAAGCATAAAAGTAATCTTTTGGTTCCATGGTTGGTAATTCCATTGGTATGCACATAATTGAATGTCTAACGTGGAGCTAAGGAAGTAATAGGGAAGTAATAGGGGAAGACCACGGTTTCCGCTACTCATCGAACAATTCTCCCGATTTCAGGCACCAACTCGCGAGGGAAAACAGGGTCAGACACCGTTTCCCGTGTAAATCTGAATTCACGCCGCTAGTTTGTGCAGCCGCTCCGCCAACTCACCCGGCACGGCGACCTGGGCAAAAAACGCCTTCGGGTAAAGGTAGTCCTCGCCAGACTCGTCGATGATCCGCAGCATGCCTTTTGACTCGGCCTGCGGGTCGTCCAGCCACTCGTAGAGCTTGCGCGGCTCCAGCGAAGCGGGATAACCCTCGTTTGAAAGACAGACGACAAAACGATTTTTGCTCATAGCAACCTCTTGATCTTGTGTTCGACCTTGCCGATTCCGTGCGCCTCGTACCAGTGTATTTCAGCGCGGACGGTTTCGCCATGACTCAAGCGGATATCGGCAAACCCTTTCTTTTTCTTCCAGTTGCCTTTGCCGTAAATCTTTTCAAGTCGGGGGCGTACCCGAATGCCTGCCCCCTCGGCAATGGATTCGACCGCCGTGATTGCGCCGATAATTTCAAACATTGCGGGCCAGCCTTACGCCGTTCCGCCCACCGTCAACCCATCTATCCGCAGCGTCGGCTGCCCCACGCCCACCGGCACGCTCTGCCCTTCTTTTCCACAAGTGCCGACGCCGGAATCCATTTCCATGTCGTTGCCGATCATGCTCACGCGCGTCAGCACTTCGGGGCCGCTGCCGATGAGGGTGGCGCCTTTTACCGGGTAGGTGATCTTGCCGTCCTCAATCATGTAGGCCTCGGCGGCGGAGAAGACGAATTTGCCGCTGGTGATGTCGACCTGGCCGCCGCCGAAGTTGACGGCGTAGAGGCCGTTCTTCACCGAGGCGATGATTTCATGCGGGTCCTTGTCGCCGTTCAGCATCAGGGTGTTGGTCATGCGCGGCATGGTCAGGTGCGCGAACGATTCACGGCGGGCGTTGCCGGTGATGGGCATGCCCATCAGGCGCGCGTTCATCATGTCCTGCATGTAGCCGGTGAGGATGCCGTCTTCAATCAGCACGGTGCGCTGGGTGGGGTTGCCTTCATCGTCGACGTTGAGCGAACCGCGGCGCAGCGGGATGGTGCCGTCGTCGACCACGGTGACGCCGGGGGCCGCCACTCGCTCACCAATGCGGCCGGCAAACGCCGAGCTGCCCTTGCGGTTGAAGTCGCCTTCGAGGCCGTGGCCGATGGCTTCGTGCAGCAGGATGCCGGGCCAGCCGGCGCCGAGGACGATGGTCATGGTGCCGGCCGGCGCGGGGCGCGCGTCGAGGTTGACCATGGCCTGGTGCACGGCCTGGCGCGCGTACTTTTCCAGGATATCGTCGGTGAAATAGCTGTAGTCGAAGCGGCCGCCGCCGCCGCCGGAGCCCTGCTCGCGGCGGCCGTCCTGCTCGGCGATGACCTGCAGCGACAGCCGCACCAGCGGGCGCACGTCGGCCGCCAGGTGGCCGTCGGAGC
>JBAQND010000164.1:0-23816 GCA_049303455.1 Thiobacillus sp. | reverse complement strand
ACGTCGGGGCGGTGGGCGCGCAGCAGCATCCCGACCTCTTCCGGCTTGCCGGTGAAGGCGGTGACTTCGATCTCACCGCTTTGTTCGAGCAGCTCGGCCAGGCCCTTGCGGAACAGGGTATGGTCGTCGACGAGGATGATGCGGGTGAGGCTCATGCGGTGTGCTCGCTTTTGCGCTGGGGGAAGACCAGGCGGATGACGGTGCCGCCGGCGGGACGCGACTCCACGGTGAGCTTGCCCTCCAGCTTGGCGGCGCGCTCGCGCATGATGGTCAGCCCGAAGCTCTTGCCCAGGGTGGAGGACTCGTCGTTCTTCCGCTGCACGCCCACGCCGTCGTCGGCGACGTTGACGATGTACTGGCCGTTCTCCAGGTCGAAGGTGATGACGACATGGCGCGCGCGGGCGTGCTTGGCGATGTTGTACAGCGATTCCTGGATGATGTGGAAGACCTGGATTTCCTCGTCGGGGGTGAGCGAGACGTCCTGCACCAGGTTGAGAAAATCGACGTCGGCGTTGGCCTTCTTGCGGAAGCTCTTGGCGAGCTCCTGGATCGCTGGCACCAGGCCGCGCGGGTTGATGCGGTCGCGGTACTGGGTGATGAGGTCCCTGAGGTCGGCGTAGGCGAGGTCGACCGCTTCCTCGACGTCGCCGAGGTAGCGGTTGGCCTTGGGGTAGTCCTCGTGGCTCATCGCGTCGCTCAATACGGTGAGCCGCATCTTGGCGTAGGCCAGCGTCTGCGCCAGCGAGTCGTGAATCTGGTTGGCCAGCATCTGGCGCTCGTTCATCAGCGAGATGCGCATGTTCTCGCGCGTCAGCCGCGCGTTTTCCAGCGCGATGCCGAGGTGCTCGCTGATCGAGCGGAACAAGAGGCGCACGTCTTCTGGCACGACGTGGCCTTCTTCCAGGAACAGGTTGTAGACGCCCATCACCTGGTTCTTGTGCATCAGCGGCACCGCCACCACGGTGTTGCAGGTGTCGCTGAAATAGGCGTTGTTGGCCTGACGCTTGCAGAAGGCGACGTTGTTCCAGCTGCTCACCGTCACCTCGCGCGCGGCCTTGCCGCACACGCCGCAATCGACGCTGACCATGCTCTCGTGCTCGACCAGTTCGGGCGGCAGGCCCACCGAGCCGATCAGCCGCAAGTGGGTGCGGTCGCCGGTGATGACGCGCACCGCACCCGCCTGCGCGCCGGCCAGGCGGATCATGGTCGCGAGGAAGCGCCCCAGCAGCTGCTCGACGTTGGAATCGGAGGACAGGCTGGTGGTGATTTCAGACAGCACCCGCAGCGCCGGAATGCTGTCATTGCCGGGGTCGGGGGGGGTGTGCTGGATCAGGGGGTGAATGTCATTCATGGTGCTGTGATCAAGAATCAGTTTTTGAGCATATCCGATTTATTAGCAATCGCTAAAGTGCCCAAGCCCGGCATTACGGTTCCGCTGCGCCGTCGGGTGGCGAAGGCGGCTCAGGTATCACTGGGACCGGCACCACCACGCTGGGTTCAAGATCTTCGGGGAAGCCGCCCTGAAATGGCTCGGGTTGCTTGATCGGCGGATCGGCCTGACTGGTCGAGCCATCCGGTTTTTCCTGCACGGGCGCACGGGGTGCGGGGGGCACTTCAGGCGTGGGAAGGGTGGGCTTGGCGACCGCATCGGCTGCGACCTTGGGGGGCGCCACCGGCTGCAGGTTCAGATGCGGCTGCAGCTGCGGCAACAGGGTTTTCAGCATCTGCGCGGTGAGCGAACTGGTGAAGCCGAACTGTCCGGCTTGCTCGCCCTGCACCAGCGCGGTCAGCGTGCCGAAATGACGGTCGCCCATATAGAACACGAAGGTGGCGGTGCGGTTGACCACGCGCGATTCAAGCAGCTGGCCGCCGCGGCCAAAGCGCTCGAAGCGGTGGTCGCCGGTACCGGTCTTGCCGCCCAGGACGAGCGGCTGCCCGGCTGAGTCCTTGAGCGTGCCGGCCAGGCGGACGGCCGTGCCGGATTCCACCACGTTGGCCAACGCACGGCGCACGGTCTGCGCGACTTCGGCCGGCATCAGGCGCTCACCCTTGGGCGGCTTCCTCGACAGGCGGGTGTCGTACGGGGTGTTGGCGGCGAAATGCAGCCCGGTGAGGTTCACCATCGGCGCGCGCACCCCGTCGTTGACCAGGATGCTCATCAGCTCGGCCAGCGCGGCGGGACGGTCACCGGAGCTGCCGATCGCGGTGGCATAGGACGGCGTGATGTTGTCGAACGGGTAGCCCAGGCGCTTCCAGTCGGCCAGCAGGCTTTCAAAGGCCTCGACTTCGAGGAAGCTTTGGATGCGGATGTCCTGTGCATTCTTGCGGCTGGTCTTGAACAGCCACTCGTAAACTTCAAGGCGCACCCCGGTGCCGGATTCATACAGGGTTTTGAGGTCGGTGCCTGGCGTGACGCGAAGGGTTTTCACGACCCACAGTTCCAGCGGATGAATCTGCGCAATGTAGCCGCGGTCGGTCAGGCTGTAGGCTTCGGGCGCATGGGCCTGATACAGCGACTTGAGCGCTTCCTGGCTGAGGCTGGCACTGGCGGGCACATGCGCGCGCAGGGCGTCCACATAGGCATCAAGTTTCGCCTGCGGTTCCAGATAACGAAACACGGCTGAGAAGCGGCGCGGGCTGTGGCCGATGCGGGTATACAGGTCTTCCGCCATTTGCGCCGGCGTGAGTGACTTGTGGCGCTGGTAGAAACGGTTGGTGAAAACGCGGCCTTCCTGGTCGACGAAGCGGGCGAGGTAGGTTTCCCGCATCGGGTTGCTGGCGTCATCCAGAATGCGCGCCCCCGCCCCCGGGGTGCTGCTGGCGTAATGGCGGACGATGTCGCGCATGATGCGGATGTAGACCAGGTTGACCGAATTCTTCGTGGCTTCCCACACGTCCATCACGCGGCCGTTGTCCTTGACGTCGAAATTGACGAAGTTGTGCAGGCCGCCACCGGTGAAGAAGGTCTCCAGCCCGGCCGAATAGCGCCGGCGCATCGCGGCGTCGAGCAGGGCATCCAGGCGGATGTCGGGTTGGTTCAGCAGGGTGGTCGCCACCCACTGCGCCAGCACGTCGCGCTGCGGCTGCGCCTTCTGCCTGAGCATGGCGGCGTCGAGCACGCGGTAGTCAGCGTGCAGCCGCGCGATGATTTCCAGATAGGTGACGAGCGTACGCAGCTTGGCAGTGGAGCCGAGGTCCAGGCGGGCCTGGCTGTTGATGTCGAACGGCTGGTTGAGGTTGTCGGCCTGGATGCGCAGCAGATTGCCCTGCGCGGTTTTTTCATACAGGGTGAAGCTGTAGATCACTTCGCCAAGCGGGTTGCCGGGTTGCAGCAGGCGATGCCCGATCAGCCCCGATGCCGCGGCGGCCTGCGGCTTGGCCAGGCTTTGCAGGTAGGTGCTGACGATTTTCTGCGCCGGCTGGTTGATGCTGGTGTCGACCTGGAGATCGAGCCGGTCGAGGTCGTACAGGCGCGATTCGCCGAGTAACGCGGAAACACGAATGCGCAGCGCATTGGCGGCTTTCTGCTCGACAAAACGGGGCGGCGGCGGGTCGACGCGGTGGCTGCTCGTGCGCAGCTCGACCCGCTTGGCCCGCTCGGCCAGCTCGCGCGGAATCAGCTCGGCATTGGCCAGCAGATCGAGGTGGTCGTCGGTCAGCGCGTCCAGCGCCTTGCGGTTGGCGGCGAGATAATACGACGGGCGGCGTTCGGCGACGATCAAGGACAGCGCGTGCTTCAGCATGCTTGCATAGGCGGCGTCCTTGCCGCGCGGCGGCTTGGCCAGGGTGCGGTTGACCTCATCGAAGTCGAGGCCGTACCACGCCCACAGGCCGTCGCCGATGCCGTTGACCTCGCCATAGCGCGGTGCCGCCGCCAGCGGCACGGTGTTGAGATAGGCGGTGACGATTTCGCTCCGCATTTCGAGCGTGTTGGGGCCGTCCAGATAGGCCCGCAGGCTGGCGGTCCCCATCTGCCGGAGCTTCGCGCTCATGCTGGCGGTGAGACCGTCGGGCGAATGGCGATACTTCTCGATCTGCGTCGGCAGGGTGCTGCCGCCCGGCACATTGCGATTGCGGTCGACCAGGCTGATGCCCTTTTCGATCAGGGCCTGCGCCAGGCGGCTCCATTCCACCGCCGGGTTGCGGGTCGGGAACTGCTCGTCCAGCAGTTCGCGGTTCTCGATGTAGAGCAGGGCCTCGACCAGCACGTCGGGAATGTCTTCGAAGCGACTGTACCCCCGCATCGGGTATTTCGCCTGGTACAAGGGCTGGCCATCGCTGTCGAGCAGAGTAAGGCCGGCCTGGTCCTTCTCGTGGTACGGCAAAAACAGGCCGAGGTCGGCTACCCGCGCCATCTCGCGGCTGATTTCGGCCTGCCGGTCGATCTGCCAGCCGGCCTGCTCCAGACGCGCCAGATAATCCGGCAGCCTGGTGTAGCCGAGGCGCACGTCATACGGCCCCTCGCCGGGATAACGGATGCGCTCGGACGGCCCCGGCTGGACTTGCCAAGTCATTTTCTGCGCGGTTTTGGTGAGATATTTCGCTTCCAGGGCCGACGACAGCAGCTCCCAGACGAGCAGTCCGACCAGCCCGGCCAGTAGCAGCAGCATGCCTGTGCCGAGCAAAATGCGGCGGGATGTTTTTGACATGAATCAGACCCAGTCGCGTGCGTTGAGGAAATCCGTGTAGAGCGCCGCTTCCGGCGTGCCGCGTTCGGGGCGCCAGTCGTAGCGCCATTTCACGACCGGGGGCAGCGACATCAGGATGGATTCGGTGCGCCCGCCCGACTGCAGGCCGAACAGAGTGCCGCGGTCGTACACCAGGTTGAATTCGACGTAGCGGCCGCGCCGGTAGGCCTGGAAATCGCGTTCGCGCTCGCCGTATTCGACGTGCTTGCGGCGCTCGAGGATGGGCAGGTAGGCGGCGATAAAGGCATCGCCCACGCTTTTCGTCATGGCGAAGGCGTGATCGAAGCCGCCTTCGGCGAAGTCGTCGAAGAACAGGCCGCCGATGCCGCGCGGCTCGTTGCGGTGCTTGAGGAAGAAGTAGGTGTCGCACCATTGCTTGAAGCGCGGGTGCAGGTCGGTGCCGAAGGGATCGAGCGCGGTCTTGCAGGTGGCGTGGAAATGGCGCGCGTCGTCCTCGAAACCGTAGTAGGGCGTGAGATCCATGCCGCCGCCGAACCACCACACCGGATCCTCGCCGTCCTTCATCGCGACGAAGCAGCGCACATTCATGTGCACCGTCGGCGCGTAGGGGTTCTTCGGATGCAGCACCAGCGAGACGCCCATCGCCTCCCAGCGGCGGCCGGCAAGTTCCGGCCGGTGCGCGCTGGCCGACGGCGGCAGCTGGCTGCCCAGCACGTGCGAGAAGTTCACCCCGCCGCGCTCCAGGACATTGCCTTCCTCGATCAGCCGCGAAATGCCGCCGCCACCTTCGGGCCGTTCCCAGGCGTCGGTGCGGAAGGGCAGGCCGTCGGCGGCCTCGAGCGCGGCGACGATGCGCGCCTGCAGGTCGAGCAGCCAGGTTTTGACTGCCAGGGTATCAAAAGGGGAGGGGGCTTTGGTAGGCATCAGGGACGAAGGACGGTTCCGGTAGCAAGGTCGATCAGGGTGGATGGGCGGCGGCGCTGGCCGATGCGGCCCGCGATCACGCGCACCTGCGCACCGAACATTCCGCGGCATTCCGCAGCGGTTTGAGCGGGTTTCTGGCCGCTTTTGTTGGCGCTGGTGGAGACCAGTGCCATACCGAGGCTGCGGCACAGGCGCGCTGCAACGGGATGGGCGGTGACGCGCACCGCAATGGTGGGGCGTCCGCCGGTCAACAGCGGCGGGCAGGCGGACGCCGCCGGTACCACCCAGGTGACGGGCCCGGGCCAGCCGCGCTGCATCCGTGTCCGGTCGGCCGTACTTGGGGGTTTCATGAAGGGCTGCAGTCGCTTGACGTGGTCGGCGATCAGCAGCAGGCCTTTGGCAGCGTCGCGACCCTTCAGCTGAATGAGCCGCTTCAGTGCGCGCGGATTGCGCGGGTCGCAGCCGAGGCCGTAGCAGGATTCGGTCGGGTAGGCGACGAGCCCGCCGCGCCGCAGGTGCGCCCGCAGGTCCGCCGCCTCATCCTTCACGCCTCACGCCTCACTTTTTCCGATCAAGCGCGCGCCAGCCGATGTCGCGGCGGTATTGCATGCCGTCGAAGTGGATGGCCGCCACCGCTTCATAGGCGCGCTTCTGCGCCATGCGCACGCTGTCGCCGAGCGCGGTCACCGCCAGCACGCGGCCGCCGCTCACCACGATCTGGCCGTCCTCGGCAGCGGTGCCGGCATGGAACACGTGCAGGTCGTCGGCAGCCGGCGGCAGCGCGCTGATGACAGCGCCTTTCTGCGGGGCGTCGGGGTAGCCGGCGGCGGCGAGCACGACGGCCAGCGCGGTGCGGCGGTCCCATTCGGCTTCGACCTGGTCGAGCCTGCCGTTGACAGCGGCTTCCAGCAGGGCGACGAGGTCGGACTTGAGCCGCATCATGATCGGCTGGGCTTCCGGGTCGCCCATGCGGCAGTTGAATTCGAGCACCTTGGGCGCGCCATCCAAGCCGACCATGATGCCGGCATAGAGAAAGCCGGTGTAGCGGATGCCGTCGGCGGCCATGCCTTCCACCGTGGGATGAATCACCTCGCGCATGATGCGCGCGTGCAGTTCGGGGGTGACCACCGGCGCCGGCGAATAGGCACCCATGCCGCCGGTGTTGGGGCCGGTGTCGCCGTCGCCGAGGCGCTTGTGGTCCTGGCTCGACGCCAATGCGAGCACGTGCTCGCCGTCGACCATGACGATGAAGCTGGCTTCCTCGCCGAGGAGGCATTCCTCGACCACCACGCGGTGGCCGGCGTCGCCCATGCTGTTGCCGGCGAGCATGGCATCGACCGCGGCGTGCGCTTCGTCCGCCGTCGCCGCGACCACCACGCCCTTGCCGGCGGCCAGGCCGTCGGCCTTCACCACGATGGGGGCGCCGTGCGTATCGATGTAGGCGTGCGCGGCGGCGGCATCGGTGAAGGTGCCGAAGGCCGCGGTGGGAATGCCGTGGCGCGCCATGAACTGCTTGGCGAAATCCTTCGAGGACTCGAGTTGGGCGGCGGCCTGGGTGGGGCCGAATATTTTCAGCCCGGCGGCGGCGAAGGCGTCGACCACGCCGGCCGCCAGCGGCGCTTCCGGGCCGACCACGGTGAATGCGATGTCCGGATCGCGGCGGACGAATTCAACCAGCGAGGCCATCTCGGTCAGCGGCACGTTGACGAGCCCGTCCTCGGTCGCCGTGCCGCCGTTGCCGGGCGCGACGAAAACCTGCGAAACGCGGGGGGATTGCGCGAGCTTCCACGCCAGTGCGTGTTCGCGCCCGCCGGAACCGATGACAAGGATTTTCATAAGTGCGTGAGAGGGGGCAGGGGTGTGGTGAGGGGTAAGGCGTGAGGCGCGAGGGAAGGCTCGAAGCGGTGGCGGAATGCCCTCACCCCTTACGCCTCACCGGCACGTCAGTGCCGGAAATGCCGGGTGCCGGTGAAGACCATGGCGATGCCGTGCTCGTTGGCGGCGGCGATGACTTCGTCGTCGCGCATCGAGCCGCCGGGCTGGATCACCGCCTTGATGCCGGCTGCCGCGGCCTGGTCAATGCCGTCGCGGAAGGGGAAGAAGGCGTCGGAGGCCATCACCGAGCCGGGCACCGGCAGGCCGGCGTGCTCGGCCTTGATTGCGGCGATACGGGCGGAATTGATGCGGCTCATCTGTCCCGCGCCGACGCCAACCGTCATGCGGTCACGGGCGTAGACAATCGCGTTGGACTTGACGAACTTGGCGACGCGCCAGGCGAACAGGAGGTCGTCCATTTCCTGCGGCGTCGGCGCGCGCTCGGTGACGGTCTTCAGCTCGCCGTGCAGCAGCACGTCGGCGTCCTGCACCAGCAGGCCGCCGGCTACGCGCTTCATGTCGAGCTGGGCTGTGCCTAATTGAGTCGGGTTCCCCGACGGGGCTGCCGGCCATTTCCCGCATTCGAGCAGGCGCACGTTCTTCTTCGCGGCCACCGCGGCGGAGGCTTCGGGGCTGACTTCGGGCGCGATGATGACTTCGACGAACTGGCGCTCGACGATGGCGGCGGCAGTCGCGCTGTCGAGCCGGCCGTTGAAGGCGATGATGCCGCCGAAGGCCGACTCGGGGTCGGTCTGGTAGGCGCGGTTGTAGGCGTCCAGCAGGCTGGTGCCGTAGGCGACGCCGCAGGGGTTGGCGTGCTTGACGATGACGCAGGCGGGCGCGGCGTCGAACAGCTTGACGCATTCGAGCGCCGCGTCGGTGTCGGCGATGTTGTTGTAGGACAACTCCTTGCCCTGGATCTGGCGTGCCGTCGCGATGGTGCCGGCGGGCGCGTCGGCCTCGACGTAGAAGGCGCCGGCCTGGTGCGGGTTCTCGCCGTAGCGGCAGGTCCGCGCGCGGGAGAACTGCAGGGTCAGCTGCTCGCCGAAGGCCTCGCGCTCGCCGGCTTCGTTGAGCGCGGTGAGGTAGTTGCTGATGTGGCCGTCGTACTGCGCGGTGTGGGTGAAGGCCTTCTTCGCCAGCCTGAAGCGGGTGGCGTCGGTGAGCGCGCCGCCGTGGGCCTGCATCTCGGCGACCAGCGCCGGATAGTCGGCGGGGTCAGTGACGATGGCGACATGGTGGTAGTTCTTGGCTGCCGAACGCACCATGGCCGGGCCGCCGATGTCGATGTTCTCGATCGCTTCGTCCAGGGTGTGCGGCTTCGACACCGTGGCGACGAAGGGATACAGATTGACGCATACCAGGTCGATGTAGCCCATGCCATGCGCGTCCATGGTGGCGACGTGATCAGCAAGGTCGCGCCGCGCCAGGATGCCGCCGTGCACCTTGGGATGCAGCGTCTTGACGCGGCCGTCGAGCATCTCCGGGAAACCGGTGTATTCGCTGACGTCGATCACCGCAAGGCCGGCGTCGCGCAGGGCGCGGGCGGTGCCGCCGGTGGACAGCAGTTCGACGCCGGCATCGGCGAGCGCACGAGCGAAGTCGGCCAGGCCGGTTTTGTCCGACACGGAGAGCAGGGCACGTTTAATAGTCATGGTCGGTTTATTCGGAGAGGCCGTGTTCGCGCATTTTCTTGCGCAGGGTGTTGCGGTTGATGCCGAGCATGTCGGCGGCGCGGGTCTGGTTGCCCTCGGCGCGGTCGAGGATGTAGGCCAGCAGCGGTTTCTCCACCGCGCTCACCACCATGCCGTAGATCTCGCTCGGCGTTTCGCCGTCGAGATCCTTGAAATAGCGATTGAGCGACCGCCGCATGCAGGCGGCGATCTCGTTTTCTTCGATCATTTTGAAGCTCCCCTTATGCTGCGAGCCGGGATGCCGGTGGCATGTCCTGCGCGCAATTATTGTCGTGGCTGGTTTCGTAGCTCAGGCGGCTGTTGGCACGTGCCGCCTGGGCAAAGTATTCGTTGACGACAGCGAGTTGCTCAGCCACCGAATCAAGCCGGTTCATCATGTGGCGGAAGGCGCTGCTGCCGACCAGGCCGCGGGTGTACCAGGAGATGTGCTTGCGCGCCACGCGGACCCCGGTCACGTCGCCATAAAATGAATACAGGCCGTGGATGTGCTCGAGCAGGACGGCGTGGATTTCGGCCACCTTCGGCTGCGGCAGGTGCTGGCCGGTCTGCAGAAAATGTTCGATCTCGCGGAAGATCCACGGGCGGCCCTGTGCGGCGCGGCCGATCATCACGGCGTCTGCGCCGGTGTATTCCAGCACGTATTGCGCCTTTTCCGGCGTGGTGATGTCGCCGTTGGCGATGACGGGAATGCCGGCTTCGGCCTTCACCGCGCGAATGGTGTCGTACTCCGCCTCGCCGGTGTAGCCGCAGGCGCGGGTGCGGCCGTGCATTGCCAGCGCCTGCACCCCAGCGTTCTGGGCGATTTTCAGGATGTTCAGTGCATTGCGGTGCTCGCGGTCCCAGCCGGTGCGGATCTTCAGCGTCACCGGCACCTCGGGTACCGCCTTCACCACCGCATCGAGGATGCGTCCGACCAGCACCTCATCCCGCAGCAGCGCGGAGCCGGCCATCACATTGCAGACCTTCTTGGCCGGGCAGCCCATGTTGATGTCGATGATCTGCGCGCCGCGATCGACGTTGTGGCGTGCGGCTTCGGCCATCATGGCCGGGTCGGCGCCGGCGATTTGCACGCTGATCGGGTCGACTTCGCCCTCGTGGTTGGCACGGCGCGCGGTCTTGGCCGAGCCGTACAGCAGCGAATTCGACGTCACCATCTCGGACACGGCCATGCCCGCGCCCAGCTTCTTGCAAAGCTGACGGAAGGGCCGATCGGTCACCCCGGCCATGGGGGCGACGATCAGGCGGTTCTTGATGAGGTGGCTGCCGATACGCATAAGGAGGCGAATTTTACCCTCACCACGGGCCCCCACCAAACCGGAAAGAATTTACATTCAATACTGGCGATAGGTTGCCGTGCCGTCTAGGATGGACCAGGCGATTTTCATCAATAACAAGGGGGGGAGCATGAATATTGTGTCTGAATTCAAGGAATTTGCGGTCAAGGGCAATGCCATGGACCTGGCGGTGGGCGTCATCATCGGCGCGGCCTTCGGCAAGATCGTCGACTCCATCGTCAAGGATCTGATCATGCCGATCATTGGCGCGGTGTTCGGCGGCCTTGATTTCTCCAACCTGTTCATCACGCTCGGGGCCGTCCCGGAAGGCGCGGTGATGACGCTGGATGGATTAAAGGAGGCCAACGTGCCGGTATTCGCCTACGGCAATTTCCTCACCATCCTGCTCAACTTCATCATTCTGGCGTTCATCGTCTTCATCATGGTCAGGCAGCTCAACCGCTTGAAGAAGGAAGCGCCGCCTGCCGCGCCCGCCGCGACGCCGGAAGACGTCATGCTGCTGCGTGAAATCCGCGATAGCCTGAAAAAACAGTAAGCATCGCGCTGACGAGGGGCGTAGGAGGGCCGCCCTCGGCCCGGTGCCGTGGTGCTTGCATGGGTGCGAAAATCGGGCCGGGGGCGGCCCTCCTACATGGGGGCCGAAACCGTAAGCCGGGCTCCCCATTGGCCTGCCGTAGGGTCAGTGCGCCGCTTCCCAGTTGCTGCCGGCGCCCACGCCCACCCGCAAGGGCACCTTGAGCGCGGCGACGTTGCACATGTGCCCGGGCAGCTCGGCGCGCATGCGGTCGAGTTCGTGCTCGGGCACTTCGAGGATCAGTTCGTCGTGCACCTGCAGCAGCAGGCGGCTTTCCATCGTTTCGGCATCGAGCCAGCCCTGCACCGCGATCATCGCCAGCTTGATGAGGTCGGCCGCGGTGCCCTGCATCGGCGCGTTGATGGCGGCGCGCTCGGCGCCCTGGCGGCGCTGGCCGTTTTTGGCGTTGATTTCCGGCAGGTACAGGCGGCGGCCGAATACGGTCTCGACGTAGCCCTGGCTGCGCGCCGCCTCGCGCGTGCGCTGCATGTAGTCGGCCACCCCGGGATAGCGCGCGAAGTAGCGGTCGATGTAGGCCTGCGCGGCGGCGCGCTCGAGATTGAGCTGGCTGGCCAGGCCGAACGCCGACATGCCGTAGATCAGGCCGAAGTTGATGACCTTGGCCATGCGCCGCTGATCCTTGCTCACTTCTTCCAGTGGCACGCCGAACACTTCGGCGGCGGTGGCGGTATGGATGTCCAGGTCGTGTGCGAATGCATGCAGCAGGCCGGGATCATCCGACAGGTGCGCCATGATGCGCAGTTCGATCTGCGAATAGTCGGCCGACACCAGCAGGTGCTCGGGCGGCGCGATGAAGGCCTCGCGGATGCGGCGGCCCTCGGCGGTGCGCGCGGGGATGTTCTGCAGGTTGGGCTCGGCGCTCGACAGCCGCCCGGTCACCGCGGTCGCCTGCGAATAGCTGGTGTGCAGGCGCCCAGTGACCGGGTGGACCATCTGCGGCAGCTTGTCGGTGTAGGTCGACTTCAGCTTGGCCATCCCGCGGTAGTCGAGAATCGCCCGCGCGATGGGGTGGTCGAGCGCCAGTAGCGCCAGCGTCTCCTCGTCGGTGGAGGGCGCGCCGCCGGGGGTTTTCTTGACCACCGGCAGACCCTTTTGCGTGAACAGGATGTCGCCGATCTGCTTGGGCGAGCCGAGGTTGAACGGCTGCCCGGCCTCCTGGAAGGCGCGCTGTTCCAGTTCCAGCATCTTCCTGCCGAGTTCGCCGCTCTGCACCGCGAGCAGGTTGCGGTCGAGCAGCACGCCGGTGCGCTCCATGCGAAACAGGATCTCGGCCACCGGCAGTTCGATCTGGCGGTAGACGAACTCGAGCTTGTCAGACGCAGCAAGCTGCGGCGCCAGCGCATCGCGCACGCGCAGGGTGACGTCGGCGTCTTCCGCCGCGTATTCGCTGGCGCGTGAGAGTTCGACCTGCTCGAAGCCGATGCGCGACGCGCCCTTGCCGGTGACGTCGTCGTAGCTGATCGTCGCCAGCCCCAGGTGGCGCGACGCCAGGCTGCCGAGCTCGTGCGGCTGGTGGGCCTCGAGCACGTAGGACTGCAGCAGGGTATCGTCGGCCACGCCGCCAAGCGAGATGCCGTAGTTGGCAAGGACGTGGCGCTCGTACTTGAGGTGCTGGCCGACGATTTTGGGTTCGCGGTTTTCCAGCAGCGGCTTCAGCTTAGCCAGCACGCCGTCGCGATCCAGTTGCGCGGGCGCGCCGGCGTAGTGGTGCGCCAGTGGCAGGTAGGCCGCCTCGCCGTGGGCGATGGCAAATGACATCCCCACCAGTTCGGCCTGCATGGGGTTGAGGCTGGTGGTTTCGGTGTCGAACGCAAACGCCGGCGCGGCGTCCAGCCTGGCGATCCAGGCGTCGAGCTGGGCCTCGCTGAGGATCGTTTCGTAGTGGACGCGGTGCTCGCCGCTGGAGTCCTGCTCCAGCAAGACGGGCGCATCCGACTCCGGTCCGCCTTGCGCGATCTTGGCGCGGGATGGCGTGGCGTCCTTTTGGGCTGCCGGGGCGCCGGCGGTATCGAGTTCGCGCAGCCAGGCGCGGAATTCGTAGCGCTCGAACAGCGCACGCAGCGCATCGGTATCGCGCGGCTTCAGGGTGAGGTCGTCGAAATCGAACGGCAGCGCCACATCCATCTTGATGGTGAGCAGCGCGCGTGCCTGCGGCAGCCAGTCGCGGGCGGCGCGCAGGTTGTCGCCGACCACGCCCTTGATCTCGTCGGCGTGCGCCATCAAGTTGTCGAGCGTGCCGTATTCGGTCAGCCACTTGACGGCGGTTTTTGGGCCGACCTTGGCGACGCCGGGCACGTTGTCGACGGTGTCGCCGATCAGCGTCAGGTAATCGATGATGCGTTCCGGCGGCACGCCGAACTTGGCGGCCACGCCGGCCACGTTGAGCGTCTCCTCGCTCATGGTGTTGACCAGCGTCACCTGGTCGTTGACCAGTTGCGCCATGTCCTTGTCGCCGGTGGAGACGATGCTGTGGACCTGCCGTTCGGTGGCATGCCGCACCAGGGTGCCGATGACGTCGTCGGCCTCGACCCCGTCGACGACGACGAGCGGCCAGCCTTCGGCGCGGATCAGCGCGTGCAGCGGTTCGATCTGGCAGCGCAGGTCGTCCGGCATCGCGGGGCGGTGGGCCTTGTAGTCGGGATAGAGGTCGTCGCGGAAGGTTTTGCCCTTCGCGTCGAACACGCAGGCGATATAATCGGCCGCATGGTCGCGGCGCAGCTTGTGCAGCATGGACAGCACGCCCTTGATCGCATTGGTCGGTTCGCCCGCCTGGTTGCGAAAATCGGGCAGCGCATGAAACGCGCGATACAGGTAGGACGAACCGTCCACCAGCAGCAGGGTTTTTCTGGCTTGACTTACACTAGATTCGTTCACGAGGCGCTCGAAAATGCACTTTGATAAATTGCCGGCCAGCGCCGACCCGCGGCGCACCGCCGAGACCGATTATTCGGCGCGCGAGTCATGGCGAATGCTGGGGATTATGGCAGAGTTCGTCGAGGCAACCGAGCGGCTGGCGTCGATCCGCCCGGCCGTTTCGATCTTCGGCAGCGCCCGCACGCCGCCCGACCATGCAAATTACATGCTCACCGAAGAGATCGCGCGCAAGCTTTCCGACGCGGGGTTCTCGGTCATCTCGGGTGGCGGCCCCGGCATCATGGAAGCCGCCAACAAGGGCGCGTATTTCGGCAAGTCGCCCAGCGTCGGCCTCAACATCCAGCTGCCGCACGAGCAAAGCGCCAATACGTATCAGGACATCAGCCAGACTTTCCGGCACTTTTTTGCGCGCAAGGTCATGTTCGTCAAGTTCGCCGCCGCCTATGTCGTCATGCCTGGCGGCTTCGGCACGCTGGACGAGCTGTTCGAGGCGCTTACCCTGGTGCAGACCGGGAAAACCGCACCCATCCCCATCATCCTGGTCGGATCAAGCTTCTGGGCGGGGCTGGCCGACTGGGTGAAGACCCGGATGGTGGACGACGGCATGATTTCGCCCGAGGATATCGACCTTCTGCGCATCATCGACAAGCCGGAAGACGTGATCGATGCCATCTTCAGCCACTATGAAAAACGCGGCTTCATGCCGTCGCTGGCCGAGCGCGAAATCCAGTTCAGTTTGTAAGTTGCCGTCCTGCCTGTAATCTAGGTTCAAAGTCTGTTATCTGGAGCGTGCCATGCGTTATTCCGTTTTGCTGTTGACCCTGTTGTTGAGCGGCCTGGCCGTCGCCGCCGAATCCGCCGACCGCCCGCCCGGGTTGGCGCCGGTTCCCGATGGCGCACCGGGCCCCGGTGATGCCCCGCCGGTGACGATCCAACCGAACAACCTGGGCCGCGTCGTTGAATACCGCGCCAACGGCAGGCTCTACATGCTGAAAGTCATCCCCCGCTACGGCAAGCCGTATTACCTGATCGACCAGCGCGGAGACGGCCAGTTTGCGCGGCAGGACAGCCTTGATTCCGGCATGCGTCCGCCGATGTGGGTGATCAAGGAGTTCTGATTCCGGCACGCATTTGAAGCGATACTTTGTCGTTGGCTCTTTGCCACAAGCACCGTCTTCCTTCGCATCCCGCTTCAAGTGCGCGCCGAAATAGTCCTGCGCGTCGGTTAAAATCCGCCGCATGACGACCGCATCCAATCAAGACATTCCGCGCAAGGTCGCGGCCAGCCAGGGTTTTCATTGGGTGGCCGCAGGCTTTCGCCTGTACCGAAAAAACCCCTTGTTGCTATCCGCTGCGTTCGGCGTCCTGTTCGGCGTGGTGATGGCGCTTGGCCTGATTCCGGTGGTGGGCGGTTCGCTGTCGGAACTGGCTTCGCCGCTGATGGTGGCCGGTTTCATGGCGGCCTATCGCGTGCTCGACGGCGGCGGCGAACTCGAGTTGCCGAATTTCCTGGCCGGGGTGAGCGGCCCGGCCATTCCGTTGATGGCCGTCGGCGCGGTGCAACTGCTCGGCACGCTGCTGATCGGCAAGATCATGCTCGGCATGGGGTTCGATGCGCAGGCGATCATGGCGGCGGCACAGTCGCAAAAAGACCCGGTCGAAATGCAGGCGCTGCTGAATCAGGCGATGCCGGCGGTGTTCACCGGGCTGTTGCTGTTCACCCCGGTGATCATGGCCACGTGGTTTGCCCCCGCGCTGATCCTGTTCGGTGGCGCCCGCCCGGCCACCGCGCTGGGCGTGAGTCTGAAGGCTGTCGCCCGGAACTGGGCGGCGATGATGGTGAACGGCATCACACTCGGCCTGCTGTTGTTACTGGCCGCACTGGTGCCGATGCTGCTCGGTCTGCTGGTGGCGATGCCGGTGCTGTTCGGCTCCTTGTATGCCTCGTATCAGGCGATTTTCGCGGTATGGGCGGACGAACCCGCGCCCAGCAATGTGGTGTCGCTCTAGCCCCTGTACTCAGGCTGGCGCCAGCTTGGCGTAAGCCAGCGCCAGCCACTTGGTGCCGACCTCGCGGAATTTCACCTGCACCCGCGCGTCCGCGCCGCGCCCTTCGAAGTCGATGATGATGCCGGTGCCGAACTTGGCATGGGTGACGCTCTGCCCGACCTTGTAGCCGGTGTCATTTCCCGTTTGCGGGCTGCGCGGGGCTGCTGCCGGCGCGCTGTAGCCGCCTGACGGGTAGGCCGGCTCGCTGCGGCGGTTGAGGTTGAGCAGCACCTGCTTCGGCAGTTCGTCGAGAAAGCGCGACGGCAGGCTGTAGCGGGTCTGCCCGTGCAGCATGCGCGACTGCGCGTGCGACAGATACAGGCGGCGCCGGGCGCGGGTGATCGCCACGTACATCAGCCGCCGCTCTTCCTCCAGTCCGCTTTCCTCGTTCGCGCTCTGCTCGTGCGGAAACAGCCCCTCTTCCAGCCCGGTGATGAACACCGCGTGAAACTCCAGCCCCTTGGCGGCATGCACCGTCATCAGCTGCAGCGCGTCGTGGCCGGCGCCGGCCTGATGCTCGCCGGCTTCCAGCGCGGCGTGGGCGAGAAAACGATCCAGTTCGGGCTGGGTCGCTTCGGCGGGGGCTGAGGCCTCCGGCGTGATATTGGAACCCAAGGCATCCGAAGAACCCGATTCCTCGGCAAACAAGGCCGCCGCGTTGACCAGTTCGTTGAGGTTTTCCAGGCGGTCGGCGCCTTCCTTGTCAGCGCGGTAGTAGTCGGCCAGGCCGCTGGCCTCGATCACGTGGTCGATCGCCTCGGCCAGCGGCAGGTCGGCGGTGACCTGCTTGATTTGCTCGATCAGCTTGGCGAAGCCGGCCACCTTGCCGCTGCTGGTGCTTGTGCCCTTTTGGGTGCAGGCCGCCTGCCACAGACTCATGCCCGCGCGCGCAGCATGGTCGGCTAGCTGTTCCAGGGTGCGCGCGCCGATACCGCGGGTGGGGAAATTCACCACCCGCAAAAATGCGCCGTCGTCTTCCGGGTTGGTCAAGAGGCGCAGGTAGGCCAGCGCGTGCTTGACCTCCTGACGCTCGAAAAAGCGCAGCCCGCCGTACACCCGATACGGCACGCTGGCCGAGAACAGCGCGTGCTCCAGTACCCGCGACTGCGCGTTGGAGCGGTACAACAGCGCCATGTCGGACAGGTTCATCCCCTCGCGGTTGAGCGCGCGCACCTCGTCGACCACGAAGCTCGCCTCCTCCTGGTCGGAGTAGGCGTGGAACACGCGGATCGGCTCGCCGTCGCCTTCCGCCGTCCATAGGTTCTTGCCGAGGCGGTGCGCGTTCTGCGAGATCAGCGTGTTGGCGGCGGTGAGGATGTGGCCGTGGCTGCGGTAGTTCTGCTCCAGCTTGATCACGTTGCCGTGGGCGAACTCGCGCTCGAATTCGGCCATGTTGGCGGTGTTGGCGCCGCGGAAGGCGTAGATCGACTGGTCGTCGTCGCCCACCGCGAACAGCGCCGTGTGCGGGCCGGCGAACAATTTGAGCCAGCGGTACTGCAGAGTATTGGTGTCCTGGAACTCGTCGATCAGGATGTGGCGGAAGCGATCCTGGTAATGCTGCCTGAGCGGCTCGTTGCGGTACAAAAGCTCGTAGGCGCGCAGCAGCAGCTCGGGGAAGTCGGCCACTCCCTCGCGCTGGCATTGCGCGTCGTAGGCCTCGTACAGCTCGGTCATGCGAATCGAGTATTCGTCGAACGCCTCGACGTCGCGCGCGCGCAGCCCGGCCTCCTTGTTGCCGTTGATGAAGCGCTGCACCTTCTTCGGCTCATATTTCTCGGTGTCGACGTTCATCGCCTTCATCAGCCGCTTGATCGCCGACAGCTGGTCCTGGCTGTCGAGGATCTGGAACGACTGCGGCAGCCCCGCCTCGCGGTAGTGCGTGCGCAGCAGGCGGTTGGCTAGTCCATGGAAGGTGCCGACCCACATGCCGCGCGTGTTGATCGGCAGCATCGCCGAGACGCGCGTCATCATTTCCTTCGCCGCCTTGTTGGTGAAAGTCACCGCCAGCACGCCCAGCGGCGATACCTGGCCGGTCTGGATCAGCCACACCATGCGGGTGGTCAGCACGCGCGTCTTGCCCGAGCCCGCGCCCGCCAGAATTAGCGCGGATTCGTGCGGCAGCGTCACCGCGGCGCGTTGTTCGGGGTTGAGGTTTTCCAGCAGATGGGCAGACATACGGGGGTAAAATTGGGCGGTCAGTTGTAGATTATAAAGGTCCACAGATGGTGAGAATTTTGTTTTTTGGCGATCTTGTCGACACCCTCGGCATGGCCGCCGACGAAATCGCCCTGCCGCCGGACGTGACCGACGTCGAGCGGCTGTTGTTCGTGCTGTCCAAGCGCGGCGAGATGTGGAAGATGCTGCTGCTTGGCAATCCGAAACTGAACATCACGATCAACAAGCAGTTCGCAGAAAAATCCGCTCCGATCAAGGATGGCGACGAAATCGCGCTGGTGGGATTTGCGGTGGTTTAGATGGCTGGAGTCGGCCAACCGCGTTCACTGAGTGAGCCGAAACCATGCGTTCCCAGACGGCCGGTGTACCTTAGCAAGCTGCCTGTGGCTGAGCTGGCATGGTTGGCAAGTCATCGGCCTTATGCAAAGCCTTACATAAGGCCGAACACCAGACGGTCATGGCGATCAGCCTGGCCGTCTCATGGCCGGTTTGAGCCTGTCACCAACATTAAAAACGGAGATTGCCTGGCCAAAGCCCAATTTTCGGCGACGATATGCTTAATTCCTGGCCACTTTTTATTTTAACTAACGGCACATGCACCTTGCACCAGCGACAGGACACCGACGTAGCCGGGCTAAGCGGACGGCATCGCTTGGAGCTTCCTGGCCGCTTCCTCGAGTCCACCGAGAACACTGTCGGCGACACGCTGCGAGAAACCCTCCGGGAGACTTGCACTGACCTCGGCAACGGCCGCCGGCGTGCGCGCCAGAATGTCCATGATGACAGGCTCCGCGCTGTCGCCGTAGCCCACTTTCCGCGCCGTGGAGTTGAAGTGCTTGCGCTGGATCTGGGACATCGCGTAATGCTTGTTCTTGCCGAGCAACGCCATGGCAAGCTTGAGCTCATGAAGTGACCACTGGTTGGGGCCGGCGCCGAGCACAGGATAGGCGGACATGACATCGTACAGCTTGGTGAGCCTGAAGCGCCCGCTGGGCAGGATATGCAGGCTGAAGTTCTTGGCGTGCCCATCCGGCGCCCGCAAGAGCCAGAACAGGATCTGCGTGGCAAGCAACGTGCGCATGTCCTGCTCAGCGCTCACCGACTGCCTGAGCGTGGTGAACAGCGCCCTCAGACCGGGGCCGCCATCGCGCTCATACTTGAGGTGCGGCGACACGCCCGCGGCCTGACAGAAATCCTCTTGGGGCAGGCGCATCAGCCAGCGTCCGTCCGCTGAAATCCGGCGATCGAAGCGTTCGACGATGAGCACGCGCTGTTCGCCGAAGGACGCGATGGTGGCCTCGGCCACGTCCAGCCCGTATGCTTTCAGGATTCGCAGGCACAGCCACTCGTTGTCGACGGAGGTGGTGAAGTCCGCCTTTCGCCCGCCCACGAGCCCGAGGGGGAGCTTGAGGATGTGGGTGGTCGGCGTGGTGCCCCGCGGCATTTGCCACTTGGCGTCCCACCACAGCAGCGCGGTCTTCTCCTGAGCGCCTGCCAGCGATATGCGGAAGTCGTCGTCCGGATTCCGGGCCGCCCCAAACCTGCCGGGCGCGACGACCTCGATCAAGTGCCGCTCGATGTCAGCCTCAGCCAGCGGTTTTCCTTCGACCCGGTCGAAGGCCTCCGGCATTTCGGTCTCTCCGAGGAGCTGTACCGCGCCGACGCAGTCCCGTCCGATGGCTTTCAGGAGGTCGAATGCGTCCGTGGACCCCGTTTTGAACCGATCGGCCACCCGTTTTCGAATTGGCTCGCTGTCCGGGAGCAGGTTGTCGAAGTAGTTCGAAACTGCTGGGCCGCTCAGCGAACGGTTCTCGAGGTTGAACGGCAATGAGAGCGATAATGGCCGCCCCACGTCAGACCCGACCCAGTCCGAATCGTACTGGAGCTGCGTCTCGCCGCGAGCCGGGATAGTCCATGTGCCGACACGGATGCCGTTTACCCAGATGGATAGGCTTCGGCTGTGCGATTTGCGGCCCACGGTTACCACCCCGCCGGCGTGCGCTGCGCGGATTCGTCGATCCGCGCCCCGACGCTAAGCTCAAGGCCCAGCACGGCGCACCATGCCAGTAGCTGGTCCACGCTCAAGTCGCCGGCATTTTGCTCCAAGAAAGACACACGGGGCTGGCTCAAGCCCACGCGGCTGGCGAGCGCCGCCTGTGACATGCCGCGGGCCTTGCGCGCGGACAGCAGTGTCTGCCCCAGCTGTGGGGCGGTCAGAAGCACCTGGTGACGTTTGGACATGATCGCGGCATCCGTTATTCGAATAATTGAATTTTACTCTCATTACGAATAAATATCAAATATGTGCAAAACGAATATACTAGAATTATTTGTTATTGCGATAACAGCGGGCTTGCCAGAGGCGAGCCGTAAGCGCATGGAGCTGCATAGCGGTAAATATATCTTAACGGCGGCCGCTCCGCCGTACGAGAATCGCTACACATCCTGAAGGACATCTTCGCCGGCTGGACCATCTAGGAACTCGTCAAGCACGAGAATAGTGTCGCGGAAGGGTTCGGGTACCATGGTTGCTTCACGCTGATCGGTCGAGGGTGCGACGGTCGACAATCAGGCATGACAGGCAGGTTGTCGGCCGAAGCCGCCAGATGTCTCGATGGCCGCAATGGCCGATGACCCGGCATCCGCTTTTAATGTTTGGACGGCAGTTCTACCGTTGATTTCGGACGTAGGTCAGGCCGAGATTCGTATGACTGCAACTGTTAAGGGTTGTACGATGCCTGTCCCCATCCGCGGGCCTGCCAGTACGCGATAGCCCTGCGGGCAGACGTCGGACAAGCCTTAACAGCTGGACTAAACCGCTCGCGCGGTAGGCGCTCCGATCCGACGCCGGTTGATAGCGGTAATTCGCCAATGAAAAACGGAGCCAAAGGCTCCGTTTTTCATACAACCAACACTCACCGAATTACTTGCCCTTGTTCGCAATCATGTCCTGAATGATCGGCGCCAGGATCAGTTCCATGGCGAAGCCCATCTTGGCGCCCGGCACCACGATGGTGTTGCGGCGCGACATGAACGAGTTGCAGATCATGTTCAGCAGGTAGGGGAAATCGACGCCCTTGGGCTCGCGGAAGCGGATCACGATGAAGCTCTCGTCGGGCGTCGGGATGTCGCGCGTGATGAAGGGGTTGGAGGTGTCGACGGTGGACACGCGCTGGAAGTTGATGTCGGTGCGCGAGAACTGCGGGGTGATGTAGTTCACGTAGTCCGGCATGCGGCGCAGGATGGTGTCGACGATCACTTCCGCCGAGTAGCCGCGCTCGGCGCCGTCGCGGTGGATTTTCTGAATCCATTCGAGGTTGACGATGGGCACCACGCCGATGCCGAGGTCGACGTGCTTGGAGACGTCGATGTCGTCGGTCTTCACCAGGCCGTGCAGGCCTTCGTAAAACAGCACGTCGGAGCCGCCCGGCACGTCTTCCCACGGGGTGAACTCGCCGGGGTTGAGGCTGGTGCCGAGGCGCTTGTTATGCTCGGCGGCCTCTTCGTCGCTGTGGATGTAGTAGCGCTTCTTGCCGCTGCCGGTTTTGCCATAGGTTTCGAACAGTTCGGCCAGCTTGTCGAAGCGATTCGACTGCGGGCCGAAATGGCTGAACGACATGTTGCCTTCGGCTTCGGCTTTCTTCACCGCTTCCTTGAATTCGACGCGCGACAGGCTGTGGAAGCTGTCGCCCTCGATCACGGCGGCGTTGATTTTTTCACGGAAGAAAATGTGTTCGAACGCGCGCTTGACGGTGGTGGTGCCGGCGCCGGATGAACCCGTGACCGCAATGACGGGATGCTTCTTGGACATGTAGGACTCCCTGAAGGATGGGTGATGATTAAGCGAAACCGCAACATTTTACCCGCAAGGGGCAGGTCGTGGTAGTCGGGGCGCTAAAGCCAGCAACCACGCACTACGCGCGCGGGACAGGGCCTGTACCCGGGCATGTGCGGCCGAGCCGGCCCTACAGGGCGAATTCCAGCCGCTCCTCCAGTTTGCGCAGCGCGTCCGCGGCGCAGGCGCGGTCCTTGTCGCCGCCGGGCGCGCCGGAGACCCCGACCACACCGATCAGGCTGCCGGCGGCGCGGATCGGCAGCGCGCCGTCCATTACGATGAGGCCGTTGATGTGGTTGAGCCCGGGGTGGATGTCGGCGCGGGCGGCGCGAAATTCGCCGGAGTCGACGTCCGACATGGTGGCCATGCCGGCCTTGCGTTCGGCGACTTCCAGCGTGTGGCGCGCCGCCAGGCTGTCGCGCAGCGCCACCTGCAGGTTGCCGGCGCGGTCGATCACCACGGCGGACACATTGTAGCCGTCCTGCGCAGGCCTCGACCGAGGCCATGGCGATGTCGCGCGCCAGTTCCAGGCCGATCTGCTTGACGGGCAGGATGTCAGGCTGGTGGCCATGGCAGGCAGGGTGGCGGCCAGCAGGGCGAGGGGAAGCAGCTTTTTCATGGAGTCTCCTTCTTGGATATAAGGACGCAGCGGCCGGGGCAGTCGTCGAGCGTTCCCTGCGGACAGCTCAGGCAAGCGGGCCACGCCGGGCGGGCGGTATAATCGCCGGCTTGATTCTAAGCGGTTGTTGCGATGCAAGAAAAATACCTTCCTCCGGAAATCGAACACGCCGCCCAGGCGCAGTGGACGGCCAGCCAGGCCTACCGCGCGCGCGACGAGTCCGATCGCCCCAAATACTACTGCCTGTCGATGTTTCCCTATCCGTCGGGCAAGCTGCACATGGGCCACGTGCGCAACTACACCATCGGCGACGTGCTGGCGCGCTACCACGCGATGCGCGGCTTCAACGTCATGCAGCCAATGGGCTGGGACGCCTTCGGCCTGCCGGCCGAGAACGCCGCCATCGCCAACAACGTGCCGCCCGCCGCCTGGACCTACGCCAACATCGACCACATGCGCACCCAGCTCAAGGCGCTGGGCTTCGCCGTCGACTGGTCGCGCGAGCTCGCCACCTGCAAGCCCAACTACTACCGCTGGGAGCAGTGGCTGTTCACGCGCCTGTTCGAAAAGGGCGTGATCTACAAGAAGCTGGCCAGCGTCAACTGGGACCCGGTCGACCAGACCGTGCTCGCCAACGAGCAGGTGATCGACGGGCGCGGCTGGCGTTCCGGCGCCCTGGTCGAAAAGCGCGACATCCCGATGTACTTCTTCCGCATCACCCAGTACGCCGACGAGCTGCTGTCCGGCCTCGACAAGCTGCCGGGCTGGCCCGAGCGGGTGAAGACCATGCAGGCCAACTGGATCGGCAAGAGCGTCGGCGTGCGGCTGGCGTTCAAAATCCCCCCCGCCCCCCCTTTGTCAAAGGAAGGGGAGTCGTTGTTATGGGTGTTCACCACCCGCGCCGACACCCTGATGGGCGTGACCTTCGTCGCGGTCGCGGCCGAGCATCCTCTCGCCACCCGCGCGGCTGAAAACAACCCTGCGCTCGCCACCTTCATCGCCGAGTGCAAGCAGGGCAGCGTTGCCGAAGCCGACATGGCGACGATGGAAAAGAAGGGCATGGACACCGGCCTCAGCGTGACCCATCCGCTCACCGGCGAAGCGGTGCCGGTGTGGGTCGGCAATTACGTGCTGATGAGCTACGGCGAAGGTGCCGTGATGGCGGTGCCGGCGCACGACGAGCGCGACTTCGGCTTCGCGCAGAAATACGGCCTGCCGATCAAGCAGGTGAT
>JBAQND010000163.1:0-1928 GCA_049303455.1 Thiobacillus sp. | reverse complement strand
CGATCGAGGATGCCGTTGCTTACCGGGACTGGCTGGGCGGGCTCGGCCGCACATTGCCCGCGGCATGGCCATGGCGCCTTCCCCAGGCGGAATGGATGGGAAAACGCAGCACACCGCGCTGGTCGGCCAACTGGCGGCCATTCGAAGGAGCTACCTCGCTGCGCAGCCAAATCCAGGCCCACACCATCCTCAAATCCCTGTTCGAGTGGCTTGCCAAGGTGCGTTACCTCGACAGCAATCCATGGGACGGCGTGCCGCCGCCACAGCGGGTGATGGACGTGGCTACCGCGCCTGACTTGGAACTGACGCACGCTTTCACGCGCAGCCAGTGGGCATTTCTCATGGAATATCTGCACAGGGAGCCTATGGACGAATCCGTCCGGCGCTTGCGCTTCGTGTTCCCCTTCGCCTATGCCACGGGGCTACGGCTCGCCGAACTGGTGGATGCCCGCCTGGGGAGACTCTACTCGGTCCCGCTCAAGCGTGGCCTGGGCGTCCGCTGGATGCTGAAAGTGCTCGGCAAGGGTGGCAAATGGCGGGCAGTCCCGATGCCCGGCATGGTGATGGATGCATTACGCGATTACCTGGCCTGGCGGGGCCTGAATGCCGACCCGCTGGATAATCCTGAAGACATTCCCATGATCGCCCGGCTGCGGCTTGGGCAGGATACGGGCACCATGGATCCCACAACGCTGTACAAGGCCTTGAAGACGTTCTTCAGGGAAGCAGCTACGGAGCTTGCCACGCAGGGGCATCACGACGATGCCAAAAAGATGGCGAAAGCCTCGACGCACTGGATGAGACACACGCGCGGCGCGCATTCCGCAGAGACGATGCCGGTCAACATGATCCAGCGCCTGCTCGGACACGCCAGCGTGGCAACCACCAGCATATACACGTCGACGGACGACGAGACGCTGTTTCTGCTACTGGATGACAGCCTGAAAATAGAAACACAACCGGGCAGCAGGGGCAGCTGAATGACCATGCCAATTATGTTGGACTCTGGCAGACGATAGAACGCTGAACCCGGATACCCAGAAATCCTTCTCCACATTCTGGATCAGTGTGCCGAGCCGGTTGGCGGTCGCCAGGACCAGGCCGCGACGATCCTCGGGAGAGACTGCGATGATACGAAGAGAGCCGGCGTTCACGGTGAAGCCTTGGTGCTTGCCAGTTCGGATCGGGCAAGCAGATCGCGGATCCACTGTTGCATCCACGACGGCACGGTGTGTAAACCGGATCGCAGATCATCACGAATCGCGCTTCCCTGGCTGGAGTCCTGCAATAGCCGAATGAGCTTGGCTTGAATCGCATTCTGATCGATCTGGGCACCACCCTTCAGGCCATCGCGCAGCCAGTACAGGGCTTGCACCACCCGCATGGCTGGATGGTTGGCCCAGTAGAGCTTGCTTGGCGCTGTCAGTTTGAACTGGAGGGTCAATTTGCCCAACTGGATCGGCCGCAGCCGACCATCCGTATGTACGATGACCTGCCCCGGCACCGCATTGGTGAGGCCCAGATCGTTGGCGGCGGTCATCCCGTCAATCATTACGCGCACCTGGTCGCGACGACCGACGGCATCGATCACGCTGCGATAATCGGGGGCGGTCGGCTGGCCGGTGAGGGAATTCATCCGGGGCTGGTCGTACAGTCCTCGGTCGATGCGACGCAGATCATTGCTGGCGACCATGCGCTGGAGCGTTTTGTCCACCGCATCGCGGCTACCCAGGTCGAGAAAATCCACCGGCGTCCACACTTTGGCTGCCGGGGCCTGGTTGATGCGTTGCACCACCTGCGATTTGATGACGGGCGTCGGATTGAGCATGACTGGCTCCATGTCCGCTAATTGTATACATATATCGGACATCAGTAAGGCGGGAATGGTCGAACAAACAGGAAGGCAAGTCGGCAGAAGAAGCCCGCCA
>JBAQND010000162.1:0-2948 GCA_049303455.1 Thiobacillus sp. | reverse complement strand
AACCAATATTGCTTGCCGTAAAAGTCAGTCTCGTCATTAGAGACCTGCAGCTCCTCGGTCGACATCCCCGCAAGGGAAACGAGCGTGCCACAGGCGGAACATTCACCGTATTCAGCGCTGAACGGGAGGAGCTCAGTACTTCCGCACCAGCACTTACTGTGCGTAATCGTCATTTGATCACTTCCGTAAAAATCCTACCGGGTAAATCGGCAACACCATGATGAGTCAAGACCGGAATTCCGTTCTTGTGCGCAAAGCCAACTGACAGTTGCCCCGCACTTGTAACAACACACACGGTCGTATAACGGGATGCCCACTCTTCATGAGAGATCAGCCGCCGACTGTTCCACTCTGAGCATGTAACCGATGCCAAACCCAGCTCGAACGTATATTCACCTGGGCCCAGCTGCAGCGCGACTTCCTGTCGGCAAACAACCCGATTGCCGGCAACTGTTCCGGTTGGTACGTCGTTATCGTATTGCCAGGCATTCTTTCCGTGGACAATCACGCCCCGCTCATTTGTGATGACAACACCACAAATCGGCACACCAATATCTTCGGAAAGCTCGAATTCGTAATAAAAGACAGCCAAATCGCCTTGGCGAAAGCTGTTGCATGGCTCGCCGGCCTCATTGCACAAGGCCACCGCGACGCAACGCGCCTGACCATTACTAACCTGCGGCTGGCCAGACAGGTCTAGAAACGCCTCTTGGGAGGGGCGGTCGATAGTAGAGATGCTCTGGGCCTCGGACTCGGAGATTGCTGGCTCGGATGCCGGTCTGTTTACCCCCCTTGTTGGGGGTTGGTGCAGCAAGTAGTAGTGCTTCGCAGCATCGGAAGACGAGCCTATAAATTTACGCTCGCCATGATCAAGCAAAATGGCCCGTTCACAGTATTGCTCGATATCGGGCATGGAATGGGAAACTAACAATACGGCCGCACCGGAATCTCGCAATTGCTGCAAGCGTGCGTAGCATTTCTGTCGGAAAAAGACATCCCCTACTGCCAGCGCCTCATCAATGATGATGATGGAGGCATCGATATGCGCCTGCACCGCAAAAGCGAGGCGCACGAACATGCCGCTGGAGTAGGTCTTGACGGGTTGATCAATAAATTCGCCAATGTCGGCGAACTCGACGATCTGGTCGTAGCGGGCTTCGATTTCTTTCTGGCTGAGCCCGAGAATGCGCCCGTTCAGGAAAACGTTTTCACGACCGGAAAACTCCGGGTTGAAGCCGCTGCCCAGTTCCAGCAACGCGGCGATGCGGCCGTTGACACTGGCCTCACCACTCGTCTGCGCCAAAGTACCAGCAAGGATTTGCAGCAGGGTACTTTTGCCGCTGCCGTTACGGCCGATGATGCCGAAGGTTTCGCCGCGCTTCACCTGAAACGAAACATCCTGCAACGCCCAGAATTCTCGAAAATAACAGGGCGGGGAATGATGGTTCGATACCCCCAACGCAACACCTGCGCGATTGGCGGCCTGGTGCAAATGGGGCAAGACAAGTTGCTTCAACCTGTCGCGCGGTGTGTTGTAGATTTCGTAACGCTTACTGAGATTGCGAACGTCGATGACGATTTCATTAGAGGACATCGGCAAATCCTCGACGCGATTTCTGAAACCACCAGTAACCGATGGAGCAGACCGATGCGCCAATGGCCAGACTGATCGCCCACTCCCCCCAATGCAGCGGTTTGTCCCAGAGCATCAAGTCGCGTAGTTGAATGATAGGAAGGGTAATCGGATTCCACGCCAGGAGCGCCCGATAGGTTTCGGGGAGGGATTCGATGGGGTAGAAAACCGGCGCCAGGAAAAGTGCAACGGTAGTGACCATGCCCATGACCTGGGAAAGGTCACGCAGATAGACTCCGAGCGAGGCGAATATCCAGGAAAGGCCCAGCATCATCAATATCAGAGGGATGAGAACAATGGGGATAAGCAGCGCACCGATATGAACAGCCACGCCGGCCAGCAGGCAAAAAACCAGAAGAACGCCGAAGCTGACGAGAAAATGCAACAAGGCCGAGAGCAACGCCATCCACGGCAGTATTTCAAGGGGGAATACCACTTTCTTGACGTAATTAGGGTGGCTGGTGATCAGGCCTGGCGCACGGTTGAGGCATTCGGCAAAGAAACTGTGGACGATCATCCCCGAGAAAAGCACGATGGCGAAAGCGACCTTACTTTCTTCGCCAGCGCCCCATCTGGCCTTGAAAGCCACGCTGAAGACAATGGTGTATATGGCCAGCATGAATAGCGGGTTGAACAAGGACCAGACGACGCCCAGCATGGAACCCTTGTAACGCCCTATAAAGTCACGCTTGACCAGATCCCAAAGCAATTCCCTGTGCCGGATAAGGCTGCCAAGCATGGCAGCAGGCGTGGCCGGATAATGAATACTCATATTACGAGGCGCCCGAACAAGATAACGATGACATCACGCGGCATTGTGTAGGTATCCGCACAGGCGGTGCATGGTGCGGTGGGCTTGAGCCCGGCCTTGATCAGTTGGATACGGGTGGTGTCATCTTCAACCAGGGTAAGAATGGCTTCGGCAATCTGCGTCGGCACACGAGGGTCGCACATTATAGCCGCACCGGCCGCCACTTCAGGCAGTGACGTTGTGTTGCCGCATGCCACCGGCACACCGGCAGCCATGGCCTCGATGACCGGCAGACCGAAGCCTTCGTACAGCGAGGGGAAAACGACTCCACGGCACTGGGCCATCAAGGCTGCCAATTCGGTCTCGGGAAGGTAGCCCGGAAACAGCACCCGCTCGCCCAGGTTCATTGCGCGTGCGGCGCTGACCAGCCATTCCTGTCTCGCCCCCGGCGCACCGGTGCAAACCAGCTTGATATCCGCCGCCAATCCGTCGTGACAAGCCATGCCGAAGGCGGTTAGAAGCATCTCGTGATTTTTGTGCTTCCAGAAATTGGCGGGGTAGATC
>JBAQND010000161.1:0-6511 GCA_049303455.1 Thiobacillus sp. | reverse complement strand
CACGACGGTGCTGGCGATGCTCAACTGGCTGGGCGTCAAACCCTCGTACTCGCGGCCCCGCGTGAGCGATGACAACGCCTATGCCGAGTCGCTGTTCCGCACAGCCAAGTACCGGCCCGAGTTTCCCCTGGACTATTCATCCACCTGCTCGACGAGATGGGTTTGACCGACTGGCTGAATGACTGGGTTACTCAAAACCGCCTGCGCGCAGATGGCCGCCTGGGACAGGCTGGGACTGCCTCCCTTGAGCGTTTCCGTCAACATTTCCCCGGCCCAATTCCAGTTCGGCAACCTGCTGGAAAAAGTTCGCAGCGCGCTCAACGTCAACGGCCTGGCGCCCCAACGCCTGGAAATTGAAATTCTCGAAACCACCGCAGTCGACCATTCGCCAGAAGTACGCGACACGTTGGCCGGTTTGCGCGAGATGAATATCAACATTGCACTCGACTTGCACTCGACGATTTCGGTACCGGCTATTCATCGCTGGTTTATCTGACCCAGGTTCCGGCCAACATCCTCAAGCTCGACCGAGCCTTCATCATAGACCTGGCCTTGGATGTCCGCCAGCAGGCCATCGTTGAACGCATCATCGCGCTGGCAAAAGTATTGGATTTTTGCGTCGTCGCCGAAGGGGTGGAAGAGCTTGCCCAGATGGATCTTTTGGCGGCCATGCATTGCGATGTGATCCAGGGCTATCTGATCAGTCGTCCACTCCCACCCGACGATTTCGTCCGTCAACTGAAAGAACATGTTCCTGGAAATGGACTGGTGCAATGAAGGCACGCAGTGCACTGGAGCAACCCACTTCTGCCACTTCCGCGTGGAAGCCGCGGTGGCCGCTGTTCCTGCAGGCCGGCCGGCGCTGAACCTACGCACGCACCGAAAATTCCCCGAACAACCCGGCCAGCTCCCCGCCCACGTCCCGCAAGGGCCGCTCGCGTGTCGCGTTCCGGCACAAGCCCGCATCCTGGCAGCCCTGGCTGCGGAAAGCCTGGATGACGTAATGCTTCACCCCGCGCGCGGCCAGATCGTGCGCGAGGCCGACCACTTTCGCATCGGCCAGGAGCGCCGGGTGCACCGTGGTGCGGACTTCATGCGCCACGCCGGATTCGAGTACCTGCCGCAAACCGGCCAGCGCCCGCTCGCCGCTGCCGGCCACGCCGGTGACGCGTGCGTAATCCGCAAACGGCGCCTTCACGTCGAGCCCCACCCAGTCGACCAGCGGCAGCACCGCCGCCAGCCGCTGCGGGTACATGCCGCCGGTGTGCAGCCCGATCTTGAAGCCGAGCGCGCGCACCTCGCGCATGGCGTCCAGCAGGCCCGCCTGCGCAGTCGGCTCGCCGCCGGAAAACACCACGCCGTCGAGCAAGCCCTGGCGGCGGCGCAGGAACGCCAGCACGTCTGCCCAGGGGATTTCGTTGTCGCCGCGCGCGGGAATCAGGCCGGGGTTGTGGCAATAGCCGCAGCGCCAGGGGCAGCCCTGGCAGAACACCACCGCGGCCAGCATGCCAGGCCAGTCGCTGGCGGAAAGCGGCGTCAGGCCGCCGACGCGCGGCATCGGAGCACCCGCAAGGGGTAGGCCGTGGCTGTAAAGCCGATGAAGCGGCAACAGACACGCACCGCCTTCCAAGGCGCGATAGACAGCAATCGCGGCCAGGAGGCCGCTCCTACCCGTGTCATGACCGACATCAGCCGATGCTGCAGCGGCTCTCGACGAAGTGGCGCCGCTCGCGATGCTCGCTCTTCTTGCCTGTGTTGAAGCTCGTCACCGGGCGGTGATAGCCCATCACGCGGGTCCACACTTCGCAGCGGGTGCGCTCCTCGTCCTTCAGTGCAGCCGCGGTCAGTACTTGGGTCGGAACAGTCAGGTCATTCATTTCAGTCTCCTTGGGGGTCAGGCATTCACAGCACGTTTACGGGACAGGGCTTCCTCGTCGCACGTGGGACAGAACTCGTGCTCGCCGGCGAGGTAGCCGTGCTTGGGGCAAATCGAAAAAGTCGGCGTGATGGTGATGTAGGGCAGGTGGAAGCGTTCCAGCGCGCGGCGCACCAGGTTGCGGCAGGCCTCGGTCGAGGAAATGTTCTCCGACATGTAGAGGTGCAGCACGGTGCCGCCGGTGTACTTGCGCTGCAGGTCGTCCTGCAACTCCAGCGCCTCGAAGGCGTCGTCGGTATAGCCCACCGGCAGCTGTGTCGAGTTGGTGTAATAGGGCGCGTCCTCGGTGCCCGCCTGCAGGATGTCCGGGTAGCGCTTGGCGTCCTCCTTGGCGAAGCGGTAGGTGGTGCCCTCGGCCGGGGTGGCTTCGAGGTTGTACATGTGGCCGGTCTCTTCCTGGAACGCGGCGATGCGGCCGCGGATGTGGTCGAGCAAGCGCACCGCGAATTCGTGGCCCCATGCGCTGGTGATGTCGTGCGCGTCGTCGGTGAAGTTGCGGATCATCTCGTTGACGCCGTTGACGCCGATGGTTGAGAAGTGATTGCGCAGCGTGCCGAGATAGCGGCGGGTGTAGGGGAAGAGGCCGTTGTCCATCAGGCGCTGGATTTCCTTGCGCTTGATCTCGAGGCCGTTCTTCGCCATGTCGAGCAGGGCATCGAGGCGACGCAAGAGCCCGGCTTCGTCGCCCTCGTACTCGTAGCCAAGGCGCGCGCAGTTCACCGTCACCACGCCGACCGAGCCGGTCTGCTCGGCCGAGCCGAACAGACCGTTGCCGCGCTTCAATAATTCTCTGAGGTCGAGCTGCAGGCGGCAGCACATCGAGCGGATGTGGTTCGGCTTCATCTCCGAATTGATGAAGTTCTGGAAGTACGGCAGGCCGTAGCGCGCGGTCATGGCGAACAGCCGCTCGGCGTTTTCCGATTCCCAGGGGAAATCCGGCGTCATGTTGTAGGTGGGGATGGGGAAGGTGAACACGCGGCCCTTGGCGTCGCCGGTGGTCATCACCTCGATGTAGGCGCGGTTGATCATGTCCATCTCGACCTGCAGCTCGCCGTAGGTGAAGGGCATCTCCACCCCGCCGATCACCGGCACCTGTTCGCGCAGGTCTTCCGGGCAGGTCCAGTCGAAGGTGAGGTTGGTGAACGGCGTCTGCGTGCCCCAGCGCGACGGCACGTTGAGGTTGTAGATCAGTTCCTGGATGCACTGGCGCACCTCGTCGTAGCGCATGCCGTCATTGCGGATGAAGGGCGCCATGTAGGTGTCGAACGAGGAGAACGCCTGTGCGCCGGCCCATTCGTTCTGCAGGGTGCCCAAGAAGTTGACGATCTGGCCGACCGCGGACGACATATGCTTGGGTGGTCCCGCCTCGACCTTGCCCGGAACGCCGTTGAGGCCTTCGTGCAGCAGCGTGCGCAGCGACCAGCCGGCGCAGTAACCCGCCAGCATGTCGAGGTCGTGGACGTGCAGCGAACCATCGCGGTGCGCCTCGCCCAACTCAGGCGAATAGACGTGGTTGAGCCAGTAGTTGGCCACCACCTTGCCCGACACGTTGAGGATCAGCCCGCCCAGCGAATAGCCCTGGTTGGCGTTGGCGTTGACCCGCCAGTCCTGGCGCGATAGGTACTCATTGATCGACGATTCGACATCGACCACGGTCTTGCGGTCCTGGCGCAGCTTCTTGTGAGTTTCGCGATAAACGATGTAGGCGCGCGCGGTGGCGAGGTGGTTGGCCGCAATCAGGCTCTGCTCGACCACGTCCTGGATGCGCTCAATGTCGGGTGGCGCATTGCGGAAGCTGTGGATCAGCACCTTCGCCACCTGAGCGGTCAGCAAATCCGCCTCGGCCTCGCCAAATTCACCGCTGGCCTGCCCCGCGCGCAGCAGCGCCGAGCGGATCTTCCCCGCGTCGAACGCCGCCCGCTGGCCGTCGCGCTTGACCACCTCGCGCGGCGCCATCGACACCACGCTGCCCATCCCCACGTCCGCCATCGTCATCTCCTCGTTTATCTACATTTTGTGTTGACTACCAATAAACAATACAACATGTAGATAAAACATCAAGGTGATTTTAAGGTTTGCTTGTCCTGTTACACTGCGATCTCAGTAAACACGGGGGATAGCGATGCGCACGATTGTGGATTTTCTGGGCACCGACCACCGCGCCTGCGACGATTTGTTCGCCTCAGCCGAAGACGCCGTGGCGCAAAAAAAATGGGACAGCGCGCGCGGCCTGTTCGAGCGCTTTCAAAAGGCGATGGCGCACCACCTGGCAATGGAGGAGGGCGTGCTGTTTCCCGCCTTCGAGGCCCGCACCGGCATGCGCTCGGGGCCGACCGAGGTCATGCGCACGGAACACACGCAGATGCGCGGCCTGCTGCAGGAAATGGCGCTCGCCGCGGCCAACGCCGATCACGACCGCTATCTCGGCCTGTCGGAAACGCTCAACATGCTGATGCAGCAGCACAACCTGAAGGAGGAGAACATGCTCTATCCCATGTCGGACCAGGTGCTGGGCGGCGAGCGCGACGACGTGATCCGTTCCATGGACGCCATGCCCGTATCAGACGCCGCGGCGTAGCGATCCGATGTCCATCCCGACCCAGGAAATCCTCGTCGACGCGCGCGGGCTGGAACCGCCGGAGCCGATGGAAAAGGTATTGCAGACGCTGGACCTTTTGCGCCCCGGCCAGTCGATCCGGCTGCTGCTGCACCGCGAGCCGTTTCCGCTGTATCCGCTGCTCGCCGAACGCGGCTATCGCCACGCCACGCGGATGGAAGCCGACGGCAGCTACGTCATCCTGATCCGCCAGGCCGGCGAAGACCTTTAAGGCGGTCCGCGCGATGAGCCTGCAAGCCGGCCTCTCCTTCGAACAGGCGCCGCCGTTCGCGCTGCCGCTGCGCTTCTTCCTCACCGCGCCGCTGTTCCTGCTGGCGGCCGCGGGCCTGATCGTGTGGGCGCCCGAGGCGCTGGCCTCGCGCTGGACGCCGCAGGCGCTTGCGCTGACCCACGCGCTGACGCTGGGCTTTCTCGCCATGGTGATGCTGGGCGCACTGCTGCAAATGCTGCCGGTGGTGGCGGGCGCGTCGCTGCCAGCGGCGCGGCGGGTCGCCTGGATCAGCCACGTGTCGCTCACGCTGGGAACCCTTGCCCTGATGACCGGCTTTCTGGCGGCAGAACCGTCCGCTTTCGGCATCGCCATCGTTCTTCTCGGCGGCGGTTTCGCGGTCTTTCTCGCGGCGGCATCGATCAGCCTCGCGCGCGCCGTGGCCGGCGTCACGGTCAACGGCATTCGGTTCGCGGTGTTGAGCCTGGCCGTCACCCTGCTGCTCGGGCTGGCGCTTGCGCTGCTGCGCGCCGGCTGGTGGTCCCCGCCCGCGGTCGAGGCCACAATCGCCGCGCACGTCGCCTTCGGCCTGCTCGGCTGGGTGCTGCTGCTGGTGATCGGCGTGGCCTACCAGGTGGTGCCGATGTTCCAGATCACGCCGCCCTATCCGCCGCGGCTCGCCCGCTGGCTCGCCGGCACGCTGTTCGCGCTGCTGCTGCTCCACGCCGCCGCGCTGCTGTTTTTCGAGGCCGCCGCACCCATCGTCGATGCCGCCCTCGCCGGCGCCATTGTGGCGTTCGCCGTCGCCACCCTGCGCCTGCAATCGCGCCGGCGCAGGAAGCTGGCGGACGTCACCCTCGACCACTGGCGCCTCGGCATGGCCAGCCTGCTCGCCTGCGTGGCCGTCTGGCTAGCGGCCCAGTTGCAGCCGGCGTGGGCGGACAGCGACGCCTATCCCCTGCTGCTGGGGGTGCTGTTTCTCGGCGGCTTCGCGATGAGCGTGGTGAACGGCATGCTCTACAAGATCGTGCCCTTCCTCGCCTGGTTTCATCTGCAGGCGCAGTTGCAGGCCAAGGCGGGCAGCATCCCGACCATGAAGGAGATGATTGCCGAACACCGGATGCGCGGGCAGTTTCGCCTTCACCTCGCCGCCTGCGTGCTGCTCGCCGGGGCCGTCCTGTGGCCGCAACTGGCGATTGCGGCGGGCGGCGTGCTGGCGCTGTCGGCGCTGCTGCTGCAGGTCAATCTGCTGTCGGCGGTGCGGCGTTTCTCGGCTTACGGCGGCCGCTTTTCCTGAAGCCTCTCCGGCGCCGGCTTAACGCAACAGCAGCAACGGCACTTTCGACTGGCGGATCAGCTTGGTGGTGGTGCTGCCGATCAGGAACTCGCGGATCCTGGAATGGCCGTACGCGCCCATCACGATGAGGTCGATGGCGTGCAGGTCGCGGTAGGCGCACAGCGCCCCTTCGACCTCGCCCTGCCGGATTTCAGCCGTGACGTCGAAGCCGGCGGCTTCCAGATGGGCACGCGCCCAGTCCAGCGATTCCCGCGAATCGGTCTTGTCCTCGCCGACCATCACCACATGGCAGGGCAGGCCGCGCAACAGCGGGCTGCGCGCCACCATGTCGACCGCCTTGCGGGTGGTGGCGCTGCCGTCGAAGGCAATCAGGATGCGCTGCGGCTCGGTGTAGTCGGACGGGATGACCAGGATCGGGCGATGCAGGGTGCGCACCACGTTTTCCAGGTGACT
>JBAQND010000160.1:0-9454 GCA_049303455.1 Thiobacillus sp. | reverse complement strand
GCCCCGCAATCCGGGCAGGTCCAGTTGATCGGCACGTCCTCCCAGCGCGTGCCGGGCGGGATCCCGTCGTCGGGCGCGCCGGTTTCCTCGTGATAGATGTAGCCGCAGATCAGGCACATCCAGCTTTTGTATTCGGGGAGATCAGACATGGGTATTCCGTGAATCGGCTAAAATCGAGCGCTTGATTCTAAAGCAGTGACGCCATGCCCTCCATATTCGTCCCCAAACCCACACCGCCGCTGGTGCTCTGCTTTGCCGCGTCCGATCCGACCGGCGGTGCGGGCATCCAGGCCGACCTGCTGACGCTGGCCAGCATGGGTTGCCACCCGCTGTCGGTGATCACCGCGATTACGGTGCAGGACACCGCACGGGTCGACGAAGTGCTGGCCATCGACGCCGAATGGGTGGCGGATCAGGCGCGCATGCTGCTTGAAGACGTGCCGGTGGCCGCGTTCAAGCTTGGCATGTTGGGCAGCCCCGAGTCGATGGCGGTCATCGCCGAAATCCTCTCCGACTATCCGGACATCCCGGTCATCCTCGACCCGGTGCTGGCGTCCGGGCGCGGCGACGAGCTCGCCACCGAGGACATGATCTCCGCGATGCGCGACCTGCTGATCCCGCAGACCAGCATCCTCACGCCCAACAGCCACGAAGCGCGCCGGCTGGCGCTGTTCGAGTCGGATGACGACGACATGGACCTCGCTGCCTGCGCCGCACACCTGACCGATCTCGGCTGCGAATACGTGCTCATCACCGGCACCCACGAAACGACCCCGCGCGTGCTGAACAGCCTGTACGACGCCAACGGCCACGTGCAGACCGACGCCTGGGACCGCCTGCCAGGCAGCTATCACGGCTCCGGCTGCACCCTCGCCTCGGCGATCGCCGCTGCCCTGGCGTATGGCCAGGACGTGCCCACGGCGGTGCGCGATGCACAGCACTTCACCTATGAAACGCTGAAGGCCGCCTTTCGTCCCGGCATGGGGCAATACATTCCCGAGCGTTTCTTCTGGGCCCAGGAGGGGCAGACGGAAGGCAATGCCTAACTTGCCCGAACACCCAATGGCCCAATTCCCTGGCGGCGTGTACGCCATCACCCCCGAAACCGCAGACACCGAACACTTGCTGATGCAGGTCGAGGCGGCGCTGGCGGGCGGCGTGGCCGCCGTGCAATACCGCGACAAGTCGGGCGACGTGGCGCGCCGCCACGAACAGGCGAGCGAACTGGTCGCGCTGTGCCGCCCCTTCGGGGTGCCGCTGATCGTCAACGACGACCTGCGGCTGGCCGATTTGTGCGACGCCGACGGCGTGCATCTGGGGCGCGACGACGCCAGTCTGCGCGAAGCGCGCATCATCCTCGGCCGTGGCAAACTCGTCGGCGCATCGTGCTACCAAAGCCTCGAACGGGCGTTGGCCGCGCAGGCCGCCGGCGCCGACTATGTCGCCTTCGGCAGTTTCTTTGCGTCGCCCACCAAGCCGGCGGCCGGGCGCGCCGGCCTCGACCTGCTGCGCGAAGCCGCACCGCTGATCCACGTGCCGCTGGTCGCCATCGGCGGCATCACGCTGGCCAATGCGCTGCAGCTGCTGGACGCCGGCGCCGACAGCCTCGCCGTGCTGTCGGCGCTGTTCGACGCTCCCGACATCCGCGCCAGCGCGCGCGCCCTGAATCATCTATTTGAAACGGAATCCGAACAATGACCCGCAGCGAACAACTTTTCGAACAATCGCAACAAGTCATCCCCGGCGGGGTGAATTCCCCGGTGCGCGCCTTCAAGAACGTCGGCGGCACCCCGGTGTTCTTCAGCCGCGCCAAGGGGTCGCGCGTGTGGGACGCCGACGGCCGCGAATACATCGACTACGTCGGCTCGTGGGGCCCGGCCATCCTCGGCCACGCGCACCCCGGCACGGTGAAGGCGGTGCAGGATGCTGCCGTCAACGGTCTGTCGTTCGGCGCGCCGAGTGAAGCGGAACTCACCATCGCCCGCCGCATCGTCGAACTGGTGCCGAGCATCGAGAAAGTCAGGCTCGTCTCGTCCGGCACCGAGGCGACGATGAGCGCAATCCGCCTGGCGCGCGGCTTCACTGGCCGTTCCAAGTTCATCAAGTTCGAGGGCTGCTACCACGGCCATGCCGATTTCCTGCTGGTGAAAGCCGGCTCCGGCGCGCTCACCTTCGGCAATCCCACCTCGGCCGGGGTGCCGCCAGAAACCGCCGCGCAGACGATCGTGCTCGACTACAACGACGTCGCCGGGCTGGAACGCACCTTCGCCGAAATCGGCAACGAGATCGCCTGCATCATCGTCGAGCCGTTTGCCGGCAACATGAACCTGGTCAAGCCGACCGCCGAATTCATGGCGGCGATGCGCCGCCTGTGCGATGCGCACGGCGCGCTGCTGATCTTCGACGAGGTGATGACCGGCTTCCGCGTCGATCTGGGCGGCGCACAGAAACTGCTCGGCATCAAACCGGACCTCACCACGCTCGGCAAAGTCATCGGCGGCGGCATGCCGGTGGGCGCCTTCGGCGGCCGCGCCGACGTCATGGACATGCTCGCCCCGACCGGCCCGGTGTACCAGGCTGGCACCTTGTCCGGCAACCCGGTCGCGGTGGCGGCCGGGCTCGCGACGCTCGCGGCGATTTCCGAGCCCGGCTTCCACGCGAACCTCGCCGCCCGCACCGAGCGGCTGGTGAAGGGCCTGACCGCTGCCGCGAAGGAGGCCGGCGTCACCTTCTGCGCCGATTCGGTCGGCGGCATGTTCGGCCTCTATTTCGCGGCCAGGCCGCCGGCAAGCTTTGCCGAGGTGATGCAGTGCGACAAGGACGCCTTCAACCGCTTCTTCCACGCCATGCTCGACCACGGCATCTACCTCGCGCCGTCTGCCTTTGAAGCGGGCTTTGTCTCGGCCGCGCACAGCGACGCCGACATCGACGCCACCATCGCCGCGGCACGTGACGTGTTTGGAAAGTTATAAACCATTAACCACAGAGGCACGGAGACACAGAGAACTGCATTTGTTTTTCTCCGTGCCTCTGTGCCTCTGTGGTGAGAAAACTGAATGAACGACGAGCTGTCCCCCGAAGACGAACTGCGCCTCAACGTCCTGTTCAATACCGAACTCAAGGCCGTCCGCATCGATGAATCGAGCATGACGCTGTGGGCGCTGACGCCGCAGGGCGAGGCCAGCGTGCCGCTGAAACCCAACGAGCGCGCCGACCGCTATCTGAAGCGGGTGCGCGAACAGCTGTCGGGCCATGCGCTGGGCTCGCCCGGCGGTTATCCGGTGCATCTCACGCGCTGGACCCGGCAGTCGCAGTCCGGCTTGTCGATCCAGCATCTGGCGCAATTGCTGTTGATCGCCGAAGAAGAAGCGGTGGTGGCGGTGGTGCATTCGCCCGCGCTCACCGACGAGCTGGCACGCTACGCCTGGTGGTGCATGCCGACCCTCGAAAACGCGCGGCTGATGCTGATGCGCGACGTGGTGTGCCGCGGCAGCATGGGGCGCACGCTGGCCGAATTTCTGGTCGACCACCTGGCGTTCCTGCACGAGGACGACGTCGGCATTCTCGATACCGTCGCGGTGATGCTGTACTCGGGTGTGCTCACCGACGCCGAGCGGCTGGCGATCTGGAAACGCGGCAGCAGCCGAAATTCGTATTACGTGGCCTTCCTTGAATTGCAGCCGGACCAGCTGCCCAACCCGCGTCCCGCGCGCGCCGATCACGCCAGCGTGCCGGCGCTTGCCGACAACCCTTGCTGCACGATGCTGGAAAGAGCGCTGTCGGCACAGGGGCAGACCTTCCTCGCCACCACCGCGCTGATTCTCGAACGCCCGGAAAACCAGGAAGTGGTCAATCACACGCTGAATGCGCTGGCGCAGTGGTGCGCGCCCTTGCGCCAGGCCGACGAAGCCGCGCGCGGCCCTGCACGCGCGGCCCTGCTCGACGCGGCACCCCAGTTTGAAGCGGATTGCGCGGCGCTCGACGCACTGGCGGCGGTGGACGCCGACAGCGTGCGGCCGATCTTCCTCAAGACCACCGCGATCGGCTCGCTGATGCGGCGCAAGATTGAGCCCGTCGTCACGCCGCTACTGGACAGCATTTCCGTACTGCGGCGCCAGCCCTAGGCACATAAGCTGAAACGACGAATCCCTGCGTGCGCAAGCCCGCAGGGATTCGTCGACCACGACATGGACTATTTGCCGAGCGCCGAGTCGATGCTGGCCAGAAACTTGTCGGCCTTCTCGAAGCCGATCACCTTGTAGCCAGACTGCTCGCCTGCGGTGTTCCAGAAGATCAGCCCGGGCGGGCCGAACAGGTTGAAGCGCTTGAGCAGTGCCTTGTCGGCGTCGCTGTTGGTGGTGACGTCGGCCTTCAGCAGCACCACGTCCGCCAGCCGCGCCCGCACCCGCGCATCGCTGAAGGTGAAGCTTTCCATTTCCTTGCACGAGACGCACCAGTCGGCGTAGAAGTCGAGCATCACCGCGCGGCCGTCGGCCTTGGCCGCTGCCAGGCGCGCGTCGAGTTCGGCCACGTCCTTCACCTTCTCGAACGGCAGGCCGTTCTGCTCGGCCGCCAGCGCCACGCCGCCACCCGCGCCGCCCTTGAATACATCGAGCGGCTGCAAGAGGTTGCGGCTGCCCGCCAGCATCCCGAGCAGGATCGCCAGGCCGCCGATCAGCAGCACCACGCCGAGGCCCTTCCACAAACGCGACCAGCCGGTCGCATGGGCGGGCAGCGGGTCGAGCGCATGCAGGAAGATCGCGCACGCGATCAGCAGCAGCGCCCACAATAACATCCCGACCCAGGCCGGAATGACCGGCGAAATCAGATAGATGGCGATCGCCAGCATCATCACGCCGAAGAAGTACTTCACTGCGTTCATCCAGCCGCCGGCGCGCGGCAGCAGGGCGCCGGCGGACAGGCCGATCAGCAGCAGCGGCACGCCCATGCCCAGCGCCAGCACGAACAGCGCGACGCCGCCGAGCACGGTGTTGCCGGTCTGCGCGATGAAAGCCAGCGCGGCGGCCAGCGGCGGCGCGACGCAGGGGCCCAGGATGACCGCCGACAGCGCGCCCATGGCGAACACACCGAAGAAATTGCCACCCTTCATCTTGTTGGCGCGCTCGGAAAACTTGCTCTGCAGCGCGCTGGGCAATTGCAGCTCGTAGAAGCCGAACATGGACATGGCCAGGCCCACGAAAATCAGCGCGCCGGCGCCCAGCGCCCAGGGGTTCTGCAGGGCGTTGGAAATCAGGGTGCCGGACAGCGCCGCCGCCACGCCGGCCACCGCATAGGTGATCGCCATGCCCAGCACATAGGCGAGCGACAGCAGAAAGCCGCTGGTCTTGGTCACTTTGGTGTTCTGGCCGGCGATGATGCCCGACAGGATCGGAATCATCGGGAACACGCAGGGGGTCAACGCCAGCAGCAAGCCGAGGCCAAAGAAGGTGGCGACTACCGGCCAGAAGCTGCCGCCCGTCAGCACGCGCTCGATGCGCGAGGTGTCGGATTCGATGACAGGCTCGGCCGGCACGGCCTGGGCGCTGACCGTGACCGTCGCGCCGGTCGCGCCCGCGGTCAGCATGAAGTCGCGCGTGATCGGCGGGTAGCACACGCCGACCGCCTCATTGCAGCCCTGCCAGGTCGCTTCCAGCACCAGTTGCTCGCCTGCGGCAAGCGCGCGCGACAGCGTCACGCCGGCGGCAAAATCCTGGTGGTAGACCTCGGTGCGGCCGAAGGTCGGATCCTCCTTGACGTCACCCGCCGGTGTATCGACACTCGCCACCTTGACGTCGGCAGGCGATTTGACGGTGTAGGCAAGCTTGTCGCGATACAGATAGGTGTCGGCGGTCAGCGTGTAATCGAACCGGGCCGTCAGCGCATCCGGCATGGCGGCGGCAACGGGGAAGGCCTCGTCCGGCGGCAGCAGTTTCGGCATCTCCGTCGCGCCGAGCAGGCTGCGCAGGCCCTCCAGCGCGGGCGCAGATGAGGCGGCAGGTGCGGCAGCGGGCGAAGCGGGCGCCGCCACGGCTGCGGCCACCGGCGCGGGCAGCTTGATCGACACGCTCGCTTCTTGCGGGGTATAGCACAGGCCGGCGTCGGCGCAGCCCTGCGATACGGTTTTCAGGGTCACCGAAGTCGCGCCTGGCGTGCGCTGGATCGGCAGCGCGATGCGGACGTCCTTGGTATAGGTTTCGACCTTGCCAAAGAACTCGTCCTCCTTCACCTTGCCGGCAGGCAGCTGCGGAGCGCCGAGCGTGGCCCCCTCGGCCGTGAACTGGAACTTGTCGCGATACATGTAATAGCCGTCGGCAATCTGCCAGCGCGCTTCCAGCGTGTTGGCATCCAGCGCACGCGCCGAGAACTTGAACGCGACTTCGGGGTCAAGAAACGCTTCTTCGGCGTGGGCCACTGGAAAAAGCGCCAGCGCGCCCCAAAGTAGTGGCAGTGCGCTGAGAAAATGAATCCACTTATTTTTTTTGATCATGCTTTTCAGTCTCCGTGGCCAACCAGTGCAGATACGCAGGCAGGCCGTCTGTTATCGATATCGCAATCAGTTCGGGTACATCATAAGGGTGTTGCGTGCGGATGACATTTTCAACCAGCGGGTACGCTGCGCGGGTTGTCTTGATCAACAGCGGAATTTCCGTTGCCACTTCCACCGCGCCCTGCCATCGGTAGATGGAGCGGCATGCCGGCAAAACGTTCACGCATGCCGCCGCCCGGCATTCGATCAACGCACGCGCCAGTTTCTCGGCGCTCGCGGCATCGGGTAAATTAGTCAAGATTAACAAAGGTTCCATCACATGCGCTTTGGTTGGATTGTGCTACTGCTGCTGTCGTTTCCGGTTCTGGAAGCCATCAGCATTTTCTGGGTCGCCAGCGCCATCGGCGGCTGGGTGCTGTTGTGGCTGCTGCTCGCGGCGGTTGCCGGGGTCATGCTGATCCGCGTCGAACGCGTTGCCTGGGGCGCGCGCCTGCTGTTTTCGGTGCAGTCGGGGACGAATCCCCTGGCCGCGATGTTCGCCAGTGGCCGTATTCTGCTCGCCGGCGGCCTGCTTGTCTTCCCCGGTTTCATCAGCGATGCCATCGCGCTGGGCTTGTTGCTGGCCCCCGGCACCTGGCGTCGCCGCAAACCGGACCCGCTGCGTCCGGCGAATGACGATGCCGCCGCTTACCCCAGGCAAGGGGACGAAAACGTCACGCCCAAAACGATAGACGGCGAATTCAAGCGCGAGCCCGATGACCGGCTGCGTTAATTAAATCTTCTGGCCGCGCGCCTGTTTGATTTCGCGCAGCAGATCATCGGATGTCGGGTAGCGGTATTGCAGCCGCAATTCGCGCACCGTGCGCGCGTTCGACAGCTGGCGCGACTCGCGCAGAAACGACAGCAAGGCTTCGGACAGCACCTGCTCCGCCTCGGCGCGATTGACACGCGGCGGCCGCGGCAGATCGAAGGCATCGGCGCAGCTGTCGAACCAGTCGCCCATTTTCAGCGGATGCGCATCGACCGCGTGATAGATACGCTGCGAACGGCCACGGAACAGCGCGGCCCACGCCAGCCGCGCCAGATCGTCGGCGTGGATGTGGTTGGTGTAGCTGTCGTCCTCTGCAACCAGCGCCGGGGTGCCGCGCTTGATGCGCGCCAGCGGCAGGCGGTCGGCGGCGTAAATGCCCGGCGCGCGCAAAATGCTCACCTGCACCCGCTGCGTTTCGCCCCAGGCGCGCAGCTGGCGCTCGGCGTTGACCCGCCGCACCGCGCGGCCATTCACTGGCGCCACCGGACGCGTTTCGGCGACCCAGCTGCCGCCGCAGTCGCCGTACACGCCGCTGGTGCTGATGTAGACCAATGCGCCCGGGCAGCCGCGCCGCATCAGCGCATGCAGCAGATGCGCGGTGCGCGGATCGGTTTGGCCTTCGTTGGGGGGCGGCGCGAAGTGAAACACGCCGTCGACGCGCGGCAGCCGCTTCAGCGTGGCCGGCACGTCGAGATCGCCGACATAGGGCGTCACGCCCAGCCCGCGCAGTTCGGCGGCGCGCTCGGGGCGCCGGATCATGCCGGTGAAATCAGCCTGCCCGGCGTAGCGTCGCACCAGCCGCTCGGCGACATCGCCAAATCCGACTATCAGTATTTTTTTCATGACCGCTCACCTGTAACCCCACCCATGCAGGGGTGAAAACCCCGCCTGCGCGGGCGATAATCCATTGGTTTATCATCGCATTTTAAGCCCACATCATGCCGCATCAGGTCACCATCCAGCCCAGCGGGCACCAGTTCATCGTCGAGGATGACGAAACCATACTCGAGGCCGCACTGCGCGAAGGCTTTGCGCTGCCCTACGGCTGCCGCAACGGCGCCTGCGGCAGCTGCAAGGGCAAGATCCTGTCCGGCCAGATCGACTACGGCACGCACTCACCCAACGCACTGAAAGACGAGGAAAAGGCGCAGGGCCGCGCGCTGTTCTGCCGCGCCAAGCCCCTGTCCGACCTCACCATCGAGGCCAAGGAGATCGGCGCCGCCAAGGACATCGTGGTGAAAACCCTGCCGTGCCGGGTGGAAAAGCTGGAAAAGCGTGCCGACGACGTGATGGTGATGAAGATCAAGCTGCCGGCCAGCGAGCGCCTGCAGTTCCTCGCCGGTCAATACATCGATTTTCAGCTAAAGGGCGGCAAGTCGCGCAGCTATTCGCTCGCCAACCCGCCACATGACGACGCGCTGCTGGAACTGCACATCCGCCACGTCCCGGGCGGTCTGTTCTCCGACCAGGTATTTTCCAGCCTGAAGGAACGCGACATCCTGCGCCTGAAAGGCCCGTTCGGCAGCTTCTTCATCCGCGAGGATTCCGACAAGCCGATGATTTTCATCGCCGGCGGCACCGGTTTTGCACCGATCAAGGCCATGCTGGAGCACGCCTTTGCCGAACACACGGATCGCGAACTGGTGCTTTACTGGGGGGTGCGTTCGCTGAAGGATTTATACATGCCCGAGCTGCCGCGGCAATGGCTGGCCGAACGGCCGAACTTCAGCTACATCCCGGTGCTGTCCGATCCGCAACCGGACGATGCGTGGCAGGGCCGCACCGGCTTCGTGCATGAAGCGGTACAGGCTGACTTTGCCGACCTGTCGGGCTACCAGGTCTATGCCAGTGGCGCGCCGATCATGGTCGACAGCGCGCGCGACTGTTTCGTGCAAACGCGCAATCTGCCCGAAGACGAATTCTTCGCCGATTCCTTTGTTTACGCGGCAGACGCCGAGACCGCGCCCGCCGCCTGACCCTGGCAGCCTGTCGGATATAGTCGTTAGAGCTTGACCCGTGCGTCCTCTGTCGTGAATTGCCAGTTCACCCTGGCGTGAATCTGGTCGCGGCGCGTTTGCCAGGCTGCGACTTCCGCGTGGAGTTTCTCCATACTGCCGATATGCCGATCAAGGCATCAAGGCACTGGCTGATCAACA
>JBAQND010000159.1:0-18143 GCA_049303455.1 Thiobacillus sp. | reverse complement strand
GCAAGCCACATGAACCACGCGTTCCCGAAGTCCTTCCTTGATCGATTAGGCCTGGTGTCGCTGCTCGATACGATGCGACGATTCCAGTGTGTTCCCAGTGTGTTCCCAGTGTGTTCCCAGTGTGTTCCCAGTGTGTTCAATGAACCGCCGGATGCAAAACCGCACGTCCGGTGGTGTGAGAGGGCGACGGGGGTGACCCCGTCCCCTACTCGATGGCAACCAGGATGGCAACCAGCTGGCAGGATGGCAACCAGCTGGATTACTTCAGCTTGGTTTCCTTGTACATCACATGCTTGCGAGCCTTGGGATCGAACTTGCTGATCTCCATCTTCTCCGGCATGGTCTTCTTGTTCTTGGTGGTGGTGTAGAAGTGACCGGTGCCCGCAGTGGACTCCAGCTTGATCTTTTCGCGTCCGCCTTTAGCCATGAGAGTTCTCCTTAAACGGCGACGCCGCGAGCGCGCAGGTCAACCAGAATGGCGTCGATGCCGTTCTTGTCGATGGTGCGCAGGGCAGCCGTGGACAAACGCAGACGGATCCAGCGATTCTCGCTCTCGACCCAGAACCGGCGGTATTGCAGGTTCGGCAGAAAACGCCGTTTGGTTCTATTGTTGGCGTGGGAAACGTTGTTTCCGACCATGGGCTTCTTGCCCGTAACGACACATACGCGAGCCATGACGCTGCTCCAAAATTGAGGGTTAACAATGCGGGTTAACTAGCCGGGCTAGCAATGGGGGCCAACCCGAGAACCGCGATTTATATCACAGCCTGCAAGTGCGAGGCAAGTTTGGCGTCAATTCAGAGTTGGCCGGACTCCATGAACGACAGCGAGGACGCGCCCGCGACGATGAAATGGTCGAGCACGCGCACGTCCACCAGTGCCAGCGCATCCGCCAAACGGCGGGTGAGGGTGCGGTCGGCCTGGCTGGGTTCGGCCACCCCGCTCGGATGGTTGTGCGCCAGAATCAGCGCGGCGGCGTTGTGTGCCAGCGCGCGCTTGATGATCTCGCGCGGGTAGACGCTGGTTTGCGTCAGCGTGCCGCGGAACAGCTCCTCCACCGCAATCACCCGGTTTTGCGCATCAAGAAACACGCAGCAGAACACTTCATATTCCTTGTCGCGCAGAATCAGCCGCAGGTAGTCGCGCACGGCGGTGGGGGAGGTCAGCGCGTCGCCCGCCTGCATGTCTTCGGCCAGGGTGCGCCGCGCCATCTCCATCACGGCCTGCAACAACGCGAACTTGGCCTCGCCGACGCCGGGCGCCGCACAGGCTGACTTTCTGTCGGCCCGGCACAGCCCGCCCAGGCCGCCGAAGCGCGCGATCAGGTCGCGCCCCAGGTCGACCGCACTTTTGCCGACCATGCCGGTGCGCAGGAAGACCGCCACCAATTCGGCGTCGCTCAGTACGGCGGCGCCCTGCTTCAGCAGCTTCTCGCGCGGACGCGCGTCCTCCGGCCAGTCGCGGATCGCCATGCCTGTCTCCCTGTAGAATGTGGCCATTATTCATGGAAATGCGCCGGGAACCGAAGCTGTGTTGCTTGCAAACAAAAAAATCATCCTGGGGGCGACTGGCGGCATCGCCGCCTACAAGGCGGCGGAATTGTGCCGCCTCTTGATCAAGGCCGGGGCCGATGTGCGGGTGGTGATGACCGCTGCCGCGCGGCAGTTCATCGGCCCGCTGACCTTCCAGGCCCTGTCCGGCAAGCCGGTGCTGACGTCCCTGTGGGACGCCGCCAGCGGCGACGGCATGGAACACATTCATCTTTCGCGCGAGGCCGACCTGTTGCTGGTCGCGCCGGCTTCCGCCGATTTCCTGGCCAAGCTTGCGCACGGCCGTGCCGACGACCTGCTGTCGACCCTGTGCCTCGCGCGCGCCTGCAAACTGGCCGTCGCGCCCGCGATGAACCGCGAAATGTGGGCGGCCGCGCCGACCCGACGCAACCTGGAACAACTTCAGGTTGATGGGGTGAGCCTGCTGGGGCCGGCCGCGGGCGAGCAGGCGTGCGGCGAAACCGGCCTGGGGCGGATGCTGGAGCCGGCCGATATTGTGGTGGCGCTGCCTGGCCTCCTGGGCGCCGGCCCTCTGGCTGGAAAACGGGTGCTGATCACCGCCGGCCCCACCTTCGAGCCGATCGACCCGGTGCGCGGCCTCACCAACCTGAGCTCGGGCAAGATGGGCTATGCAGTGGCGCAGGCGGCGGCCGAGGCGGGCGCCGAGGTGTGTCTGGTGTCGGGCCCGACCTGTCTCGCCACGCCTGCGGGGGCGCGCCGCATCGACGTGCAAAGCGCTGCCGACATGCGCCGCGCGGTGCTCGCGGAATTGCCGAGTGATGTCTTCATCGCGGTGGCGGCGGTGGCCGACTACCGGGTGGATATGGCGGCGGCGCGGAAGCTCAAGAAAAGCACGGACGGCATGACGCTGCAGCTGGTTGCCAATCCCGACATCCTGGCCGAGGTCGCGGCCTTGCCCGATGCGCCATTTTGCGTGGGCTTTGCCGCCGAGACCGAGCAGCTGGCCGAGCAGGCCGAAGCCAAGCGCCTGAAGAAGAAGCTGCCACTGCTGGTCGGCAACCTGGCGCAGGACACGCTCGGCCAGGATACGGCCGAGCTGGTGCTGTTCGATGACCGGGGCCAGCACCGGCTGCCGCGTGCCGACAAGTTGATCCAGGCGCGCGCCTTGATCCGCCACCTTGTTAATCACCTGAACTGACGAGATCCCGACGAAAATGAAGATGGATGTGAAGATTCTCGACGCCCGCCTGCGCGACCAGCTGCCGCATTACGCCACGACGGGCGCTGCCGGACTCGATTTGCGTGCCTGCATCGATGGTCCGATCATACTGGCGCCGGGCGAAACTCGGCTGATTCCAACAGGCATGGCCATCCACCTGGCCGACCCCGGCTATGCCGCGCTGATCCTGCCGCGCTCCGGTCTCGGCCACAAGCACGGTATCGTGCTGGGCAACCTGGTGGGGCTGATCGACTCGGATTACCAAGGCCAGCTCATGGTGTCCGCCTGGAACCGCGGCCTGCAGGCATTCGAACTTACGCCGATGGAGCGTCTGGCGCAGCTCATCATCGTGCCGGTGGTCCAGGCCGAGTTCAACATAGTGGACGATTTTGAAGTGAGCCGGCGCGGCGAGGGCGGATTCGGCAGCACCGGCCGCCAGTAGCGTCGGATTCCTTTAACGGGGATGAACGCCGCACCCGGCAGGCTGGCCTGCCGGGTGCGGCTATGTTGGGGCATGGAATTTGCTGGGTACAGCGCCATGTTGGCAGGCTTTCGGGCGGAAATCGGTGGCAGGCCTTTGCGGAGACAATAAACATAAGAGGTTAGCGCTGGCGCATACGTCATGCCCCACACGTCCATATTGCGGTTTGGTCTGATCCTGACCACAGCCCTGGTTTTGCTGGCAGGACTCGGCACGGCTGCGTTTTACCTGTCGCGGCCGCAAGCGCTGCCGCTGCCGGAAGAATTCGACAAGCCCGTGATGGCGGCGCAGATCGAGTTCCTGGCCGACGCCCTGCGCCGCAGCGCAGCGCAGATCGCCGCCCATCCGCAGACGCGGGCCTGCTTTGTCAGTGCTGCGCCGGCGGTGTGTCAGGCGCAGGCCGCCAACCTGCACGCCCTGAATCAGGACGCCACCGTGCTGTTCGTCACGGCCGAGCAGAATCAGCTGTTGCCGGGCTTTCTGCCGAGTGACACCCGGCGGCTGCTGGCCGGTGCCGGGGGCGAGGGCACCGGGGCGACGGCCACCGCCACCTTCAATCTGTCCTTGTCGCATCCTGTGGTGGACAGTGACGGCACACGGCTCGGCTTTGTCATCGTCGAGCAAAGCGTGCCCCAGCTGCAATCCCTGTTTGACACCCTGCCCCTGCCGGACGCCGCCGCCTACGCCGAATTGCAGCAAGTCCAGGCGGGCGATGCGTCCATGGTGCTGATGCGGCGTGGCAATCAGGTGATCAAGCGGCATGCCCAACCCACCCTGATCGCGCTGGCCGGAACGCCGTGGCAGATCGCGGTGTGGCGACCCGTCACGCCGGTGGTCGAACGCGTGGCGCCCTACCTGCTGGGCTGGCTGGTGGCCAGCCTGGTGATCGCGGTTCTGGTGATGGCGACTTTTCTGTCGGTGCGCAACCGGGTGACCGACAGCCTGCGCACGCTGGTGAAGTTCACCAACGACCTTCGCCAGCAGCGGCTGCGTGCCGAATATCCGGTCAGCCTCGAGGAGTTCAAGCCGCCGCTCGAGACCATGCTGAAACTCGGCAAGGTGATGGTGGGGCGGCAGAAGGAAGTCACCACGCAGGCGCGGATGGATCACCTGTCACAGGTCAACAACCGGCGCAGTTTCGACGAAAAGCAGAAGGAGCTGTTCGCCAGCCTGAAGGACGGCTGGTCGCACAGCCTGCTGATTCTCGACATCGACAACTTCAAGCAGGTCAACGACACCTTCGGTCACGAAGCGGGCGATCAGCTCATCATCAAGTTCGGCGATGCGCTGAAACATTGCCTGCGCAACAGCGACTTCATCGCCCGCCTGGGCGGCGATGAATTCTGCGTGCTGTTTCCCTTCACCCCGCTGGAACGCGCGCAGGAACTGGCCGAGCGCCTGCGCGCCAAGATGCCGGAAAGCGTCGAGCTCATCCCCGGCGTGACGCAGAAGCTGTCGTGGAGCGGCGGCCTGTCCGAATACAGCCGCGACGACAAGGGCGAAAACGAGGCGCTGGCGCGCGCCGACGCCGCCTTGCTGGAAGCCAAGCGCGGTGGCCGCAACGCCACGCGGGTCAAGGCCGCCGCCTGAGCGCAGCCGCCAGCCACCCCACGCCGAGCACCCCCCACAGCGCCAGCACCGGCGCATTGCCCCAGCGCACATAGGGCGTGCTGCCCGCATAGCCCTGGATCTCGCCGGACAGGCTGCCGGCGGTAAAAGGCGGCAGGCTGGCCAGCATCCGGCCTTTCGCATCGATGATCGCGGTGACGCCGGTATTGGTTGAGCGCAGCATCATGCGTCCGGTTTCCAGCGCGCGCATCTGCGACAGTTGCGCGTGCTGCCAGGGCGCGAACGAATCGCCGAACCACGCCAGGTTGCTCACGTTCACCAGCACGCTCGCCTCGGGCAACTGGCGGATGATCTCTTCGCCGAAAGCATCCTCGTAACAGATATTGGCCGCCGCCCGCTGGCCGCCGATGGCGAGCGGGCGCTGGTCGACGGCGCCGCGCGCAAAGTCCGACAGGGGGATGTGCAGCACTTCGATCACCCAGCCCCATACTGCCTTCAGCGGAATGTATTCGCCGAACGGCACCAGATGCACTTTGTGGTAGCGCTGGATGGGCGCGGCGCCGACGCTGATGACGCTGTTGTAGTAGGCGCCCGCGGGCGATCCGGTGGGCAGCCCGGTCAGGACGTCGCCGCCGTTTTGCCGGCCCAGCGCCGCAAGCCCTTCGCGATACGAATCGGGCAGATCGGATTCGAACAGCGGCAGCGCGGTTTCCGGCAGCACGATCAGTTGCGCGGGCGAGGCCGTGGCCATGCGCGCGTAGGTCTCCAGCGTGGCCTGGGCTGTTTCCGGCTGCCATTTCATGTCCTGCGGGATATTGCCCTGCAGCAGCGCGACCGTGGTCGGGGCGCCCGCCGGCGTGGTCCAGTCGACGCCGCGCAAGGCCTGGCCGCCGACCCCCAGCGCCACGATCGCCACCACGGCCCAGATGCGCAGCGCCAGCCGGCTGCGTGTCGTCACGCTCCATGCCAGCAGGGCCGCGATCAGCGCCACCAGATACGACACGCCATACACGCCGACCAGCGGCGCATACCCCGCCAGCGGGCTCGCAGGCACCTGCGAATAGCCCGCCACCAGCCACGGGAAGCCGGTGAACAGCCAGCCGCGCACCCATTCCGTCGCGCCCCAGGCGAGCGGCATCACCAGCAGCAGACGCAGTGTGGCTGAGACCGGCCAGCGTTTATGCCCTTTTGGGTACGCCTGCAGTGCGCCGACCGCGGCCGGGAACAGCGCCAGCACCGTGCAGAACAGGAAGGTCGCGAGCGCCGCCAGCCACGTTGCCATGCCGCCGTACACCGACAGGCTGACGAACACCCAGCTCACGCCGGCAATGAAGAAGCCCCATCCCCAGACCAGGCCGACGAGAAAACCGGCGCGCTTCGACGGGGTGCGGGCCAGCAGCGCGAACAGCACGGCCAGGCTCAGCACCGGCAAGGGCCAGAGGCCGAGCGGGGCGAAGCCGGCGACGGCCAGCGCGCCGGCACCCAGGCTGGCGAGCAGCAGGGGAAAGGACAGACGGCGCATGGCGGGAAGGGTGTCCGCCACAGGTGACAGGACGGCGGTCAAAGCGGGGCTTCGAAGTCGATATGGCCGTCGATCAGCGTATAGCGTACCCGGCCCTGCATCGGCTGGTTGAGGAAGGGCGTGTTGTTGCCCTGGCTGGACAGTGCCCTGGGGGTGACGATCCATTCGGCGGTCTCGTCGAAGATGCAGATGTCGGCGCAGCTGCCGACTGCCAGGTTGCCGCCGGGCACGCCCAGAATCTGCGCGGGTTTCCACGAAATCAGGTCGATCGCCTGCAGCAGCGGCACGTCCATTTCGCGTGCCCACTTCAGGGTCAGCGGCAGCAGCAGTTCGACCCCGGAGGCGCCCGGTGTCGATTCGCCGAACGGGACCTGCTTCACGTCCTCGTCGACCGGGGTGTGGTCGGAGCACAGTGCGTCGATGGAACCGTCGCGCAGCGCCGCGCGGATGGCATCGCGGTCGCGCAGGCTCCGCAGCGGCGGCATCAGGTGCAGATGCGAGTCGAAGCTGACGAGGTCGTTCTCCGACAGGTGAACGTGGGTGCTGGCGACGTCACAGGTGACCGCCAGCCCCTGCGCCTTGGCGGCGCGCACCATGGCGATACCTTCGTGGGTCGACAGCCGGGCAAGGTGAATGCGGGCGCCGGTCTCGCGCGCCAGCAGCAGAATCGTTGCCAGCGCCACCGTTTCGGCCAGTGCGGGAATGCCGGGCAGGCCGAGACGCGAAGCCACGGCGCCGTCGTGCGCGACGCCGCCGCGCGCCAGCGAGGCATCCTGCGGCCGCAACCACAGGCTGAAGCCAAAGGTGGACGCGTACTCCATCGCGCGCAGCAGCACCTGGCTATCGGTCGGCGGGGCGTCGGCCTGGGTGAAGGCGCGGCAGCCCGCCTCGGTCAGCTCGGCCATCTCGGTCAGCATGCTGCCTTCGAGCTTCTGCGTCAGCGCGCCGATCGGGTAGACGCGCGGCCCGGGCAGGTTTTTGGCGCGGAACTTGAGCATCTCGACCAGCCCCGGCTCGTCCAGCGGCGGGTCGGTGTCGGGCGGGCAGGCGAGCGAGGTGATGCCGCCGGCGGCGGCGGCGAGCATTTCCGATTCCAGCGTGGCGCGGTATTCGAAGCCGGGCTCGCGCAGCCGCACCGACAGGTCGACCAGGCCGGGGCAGACGATCAGGCCGCTGGCGTCGATGACGCGGTTGGCGTGGAAATCGGCCGGCGCGTGGCCGTTGCCGACGATCTTGCCCGCAGCGACATAGATATCGGCGACTTCGTCGCGCGCGCTCATCGGGTCGATCACGCGGCCGTTTTTGATATGGATTTTCATGCGTTTGTACCCGCCAGCATCGCCATCACCGCCATCCGCACCGCGATGCCGTAGGTCACCTGCGGCAGGATCACCGACTGCGGGCCGTCGGCCACTTCGGAGGCGATTTCCACGCCGCGGTTCATCGGGCCGGGGTGCATGACGATGGCATCCGGCTTGGCGAGCGCGAGTTTTTCCGCCGTCAGGCCGAAGAACTTGAAGTATTCCTGCGCGGAAGGCAGTCGCGCGCCCTTCATGCGCTCGCTCTGCAGGCGCAGCATGATGACCACATCGCAACCGGCGAGGCCTGCCTCCATGTCGTGGAACACCCGGACCCCCATCTGCTCGACCCCGGAGGGAAGCAGGGTTTTCGGGGCGATCACGCGGACTTCCGGCACCCCCAGCGTGGTCAGCGCGTGGATCTGCGAGCGTGCCACCCGTGAGTGCAGCACATCGCCGACGATGGCCACCGTCAGGTTATGGAATTCGCCCTTGAAGCGGCGGATGGTGAACATGTCCAACAGGCCCTGCGTCGGATGCGCGTGGCGGCCGTCGCCGGCGTTGATCACAGAAATGTGCGGCGCGACGTGGCGCGCAATGAAATGCGCCGCCCCCGACTGCCCGTGGCGCACGACGAACATGTCGGCGTGCATCGCGGCGAGGTTGTCGACAGTGTCGAGGATCGCCTCGCCCTTGGTCTGGCTGGAAGTGGCGATATTTAGGTTGACGACGTCGGCGGACAGCCGCTTGGCGGCGATCTCGAAGGTGGTGCGGGTGCGCGTCGACGGCTCGAAAAAAAGGTTGAAGATCGACTTGCCGCGCAAGAGCGGGACTTTCTTCACCTCGCGCTCGCCGACGTTCATGAAGGATTCGGCGGTGTCGAGGATCTGCGTCAGGATCGCGCGCGGCAGGCCGTCGAGGGTGAGCAGGTGGCGCAGCCTGCCGTCTTCGGTCAGTTGTAGATTCATGCGAGGGAAAGGGTCAGGTGGCCGTCGTCCAGCCGTGAAAGGTTGATGTTCTGGTGGTCTGGAACGGAAAGCGTGAGGCCGGCAAAATCGGGGCGGATCGGCAGTTCGTGGCCGCCGCGGTCGACCAGCACCGCCAGCCGGATCGAGGCGGGGCGGCCGTAGTCGAACAGCTCGTTCATCGCCGCGCGCACCGTGCGCCCGCTGTGCAGCACGTCGTCGACCAGCAGGATATCGCGGCCTTCGAGGTCGAACGGCAGGTTGGACGGCTTCACCTGCGGGTGCAGGCCGATGCGCGAAAAATCGTCGCGGTAGAACGAGATGTCGAGCGTGCCGAGCGGCAGGGCGCAGCCGAGCAGCGCGTGCAGGCGCTCGGCCACCCACACCCCGCCGGTGTGGATGCCGACGATGACGGTGTCCGGGGTGAGGGTGGGGGCGATGGCGGCGGCCAGTTGCGCGATCAGCGGGTCGACGTCAGGCAATGAGGCGGGCATCAAGGAATCCTTGCAGTATCAGTTGGGCGGCGACGGCGTCGGTCAGCGCCTTGTTCTTCTTGCCGTGGATGCCGCGTTCGTGCAATTCGGCTTCGGCCGCTGTGCTGGTGTGGCGCTCGTCCACCATGAACACCGGTAGCTTGAAGCGCGATTCTAGTTTGCGCGCGAAGTTTTTGGCCACCCGGGTCATTTCGTGCTCGCCGCCGTCGGCGTGGGTGGGCAGGCCCAGCACCAGCAGCACCGGCTGCCACTCGGCGATCAGCCTGGCGATGGCGGCGAGCCGCGCATCGGTGGAGTCGGCCTGGATGACGGTGAGGGGATGCGCGACGCCGATCGACAGATCGCCCGAGGCCACGCCGGTGCGCTTCAGGCCGAGGTCGAAGCCCAGCACCGTACCGTGGGTGTCTGCATAGCTCAAGTCAAGCGTGCCCGGCTTCATCGGACAGGCTGGCGAAGTCGATGCCGAGGCGCTTCATCGCCGCAGGCAGACGTTCTTCGGGTGCCAGGTCGAAGATCACCTGCGGGTCGGCGGCCACCGACAGCCACGCGTTCTGTTTGATTTCTTCTTCCAGCTGGCCGGCGCCCCAGCCCGCGTAGCCCAGCGACACCATGAACTTTTCCGGCCCCGCACCCTGGCTCACCGCTTCCAGCACGTCCCTCGAGGTGGTGAGGCTGACCGCGTCGTTGACGGTGAGGGTGGAGCTGAAGGTGAGCGGGGGGGTATGCAGCACAAAGCCGCGTTCGGTCTGCACCGGTCCGCCAAAGTAGACGGTTTTGCGCTGCAGGCGCTCGGGCAGCGACAGGCCGATTTGCTCGAACAGTGTCGACAAGTCCAGGTCGATCGGCCGATTGACCACCACGCCCAGCGCGCCCTGCGCGCTGTGGTCGCAGATATAGGTCAGCGTGCCGTTGAAATTAGGATCGACCATGCCCGGCATGGCGATCAGAAAATTGTGGGTGAGATTGATGGTTTCCATGATTGCCCTCCCATTGTAATCTGCCTCAAATCAGGCGAGCATTCCTTTTCACCCTCTCTTCACGCTATAGCGCCCAGAACGCCGCATGACTGAATACGCCCGTGCCCTGGTGTGGTTCCGCCGCGATCTGCGCGACTTCGACCACGCTGCGCTCTACCACGTGCTCAAGCGCTCACGGCAGGTCGTGTGCGCGTTCATTTTCGACCACGACATCCTTGATGCGCTCCCCGATCCGGCCGACCGCCAGGTCGAGTTCATCCACGCCAGCGTGACCGAACTGCAGCAGGCGCTGCAGTCCCGGGGCGGCGGACTGGTGGTCAGGCATGGCGTCGTGCGCGACGAGATCGTGCTCGGCCGCATCGACCGCTTCAGGCGCAGCGCGACTATCCCGCCGTGAAGGGGCCGTCGTTCTGTCGGTGCACCCGCGCTTCGGCACGGTGTCGATCCGCCAGCTCACCGCCGCGGCCTGGCAACAGGGCGGGCGCGGCGCGCAGACCTGGCTGTCCGAACTGATCTGGCGCGATTTCTACCATCAGATCCTGTGGCACGTCCCGATGTCGCCGCTGGCCACGCCTTTAAACGCCAATACGACGCGCTGCCGTGGCCGAATCCCCCCGGCCATTTCGAAGTCTGGTGCGAAGCGCGCACCGGCTATCCCTTGGTCGATGCCGCGATGCGGCAGTTGAACCAGACCGGCTATATGCACAACCGGCTGAGAATGGTGACAGCGAGTTTCCCGACGAAAGACCTGCTGGTCGACTGGCGGCTGGGCGAAAAATATTTCGCCGACAAGCTGATCGACTTCGACCTGGCCGCCAACAGCGGTGGCTGGCAGTGGGCGGCCTCGGTCGGCTGCGACGCCCAGCCCTGGTTCCGTATCTTCAATCCGGTGACGCAGCCCGCGCTAAAGTAGCGTTCGCGGCGCCACGCCGCATCAGACAAGGAGACTTCATGGCGGCATGGTTGATTCCCGCGGTCAAGGCGATTCTGCCTTTTGTGAGCCCCATCGTTTCGTCGGCGCTGCCGGTATTCACCACGCGCAAAAGCGACGAGGCGGCGGCCGCCCAGTCCGGCGTGCTGCAGAAGCAGATCACCGAGCTGCAGACGGCGGTCTCGCAGAATGCGCTGCACGTCAAGGCGCTGGCCGAGCAGCTGCGGAAAACGGTGACCGCCCTCGAGCAGGCCGCGGCAGTCGCAGAGTCGCGCTTCAGGCGCATGGCCGTACTGTGCGGTGTGGCCGTAGCGCTCTCGCTGCTCGCCGTCGGGGTTGCGCTGTTCGTTCTTTTTTCCGGCTAATGCGGCGGTCAATCAGGAACAAGCGCTGGCCCGTCCCCGACCTGACGAAATGCCCGCATCCGGTGGGAGCTTGACCGGGGCAGTCAAACGCTAAATACCAAGTAAATATACTTATAAAAAATAGATCGATTTGCTTCATTTTCTTTTCAGCAGGCCGTAGATATCTTTCCAGTAAGCCAGTGAGGGGCGTTTCTTGAATCAACTGCAAGGACAAGACCGTCACCGGCTGGGTGGCATTTTGCTGTTGGCCGCATGCTTCCTGCTGCTGCTGTGGCAGGCCATTCCGGCCAATCAGGGAGCGATCTCGCCCTCGACTTTCCTGGCGGCGCATTCGATCATGGAGATTTTTGCCATCATCGTTGCGGCACTGGTCTTTTTCACCGGACATGGCGCGCAGGAAACCGTGCGCTCGATCCGCTCGATGGTGCTGGGTTGCGCGTTTCTGGCGGTGGCGATGTTCGACGTCCTGCACTTCCTGTCCTACATGGGCATGCCGGATCTGCTCAGCCCCAATTCCCCCCACAAATCCATCCTGTTCTGGCTGTGCGCCCGCTACGCCGCCGGGATCGGCCTTTTGGCCTATGTGCTGCTGCCCGAAACCCCGGCTGTGCGCTACCCGGCGAGCCGCTACGGCTGGGCCGGGGCGCTGCTCGTGGTGGGCGCGCTTTCTTACGGGCTTCTGGTGTCGCCGGACAGCGTGCCGGCGATGTACATGGCCGGTCAGGGATTGACGCCGCTCAAGGTGACGCTCGAGTGGGGGGTCTCCGGCCTATACCTTGCGATCGCCGTTCTGATCTATCTGCGTCGCGCGCAGATTACCCATTGCGATATCCAGAGCCTGATGCTGGCGCTGCTGCTGATGGCGGCGGGCGAGTTGTTTTTTATCGTGTATGTGGACGTCGCCAGCACGGCCAATCTGCTCGGCCATTTGTACAAGGTGTTTGCCTATTACTTTCTGTATCGCGCAATCTATGCCGAGGCGGTGAGCCGGCCGTTCCGCCAGATGCGGCACATGCTCGGCCATGACGACCTGACCGGGTTGCCCAACCGAACGGCGTTCAACGACAGGCTCAATCTGGCGATGGCGCGCGCCCGGCCGGATGCGCCCTGCGCGGTCCTGCTGCTGGATCTGGATCACTTCCAGAATGTGAACGACACGCTGGGCCACGAGCAGGGTGACCTGCTGCTGGTCGCCGTCGCCTGCCGTATCCGTGAGAGCCTGCCGGAAAAGGCGTTCATGGCCCGCTTCAGCGGTGACGAGTTCGTCATTCTGCTGGAAAACATGGTGGTCGAGCAGGCCAAACAAGTGGGCCAGGGGGTGCTGCAGGCCTTGGCGCGTGAATTCGATCTTGGCAACGATCGCCTGGATATCAGCGCCAGCATCGGCATCGTCATCTACCCCACGGACGGCGAGTCCGCCAGCATCCTGATGCGCTACGCCGACCTGGCCATGCACCACGCCAAACTGTCCGGACGCAATTGCATCATTGTGTTCAGCCGCGATCTTTCCGATGATATCCAGCGCCGTGTGCTGCTGGAGGCGCGTCTGAAGCACGCGCTGGAACGCAATGAACTGGCAGTGCACTACCAGCCCAAACTGGAAATCCTGTCGGGTCGCCTGATGGGATGGGAAGCGCTGTTGCGCTGGCAATCGGCCGAGCTGGGCGCGGTCGGCCCCGACGAATTCATCCCGGTTGCCGAACAGAGCGGACTCATCCTGCCGATCGGCGAGTGGGTGTTGCGCGAAGCCTGCCGCCAGTTGCGGGCGTGGCAGGATCAGGGGCTGACCGCCGGCACCATGGCGGTCAATCTGTCGACGCGGCAATTCCGCCAGGCCGACCTGGCCGAGGAGATCAGCGCGGCCCTGCGGGATGCGAGACTGGAGCCGGGCGACCTCGAGCTGGAACTGACCGAGTCGTCGATCATGGACAGTCTGGAGTCAGCAGCCAGCGTGCTGGCCGAACTGGAGGCCCTGGGCATCCGCATCGCGGTGGACGATTTCGGCACGGGCTACTCCTCGCTCAGCTACCTGAAGACCTTTTCCATTCACTGCCTGAAAATCGATCGCTCGTTCATCATTGACATTCCGGGCGACGACAACGACACCGCCATCGTGCGCACCATCATCGCGCTGGGCGGCAGCCTCGGCCTGACGGTGGTGGCGGAAGGCGTCGAAACCGAGGCGCAACTGGCGTATCTGCGCGCCAACCGTTGCGACCAGGCCCAGGGTTATCTGTTCAGCCGTCCGCTGCCGCCGGGCGACTGCGAGAGACTGATGCGCGCGCGTGCGAGCCAGGCTGCGGCCTAAGTCCGCAGCCCACCATTGAAAAAGCCGGGCATCGCCCGGCTTTTTCAATCCAGCATTTCGATCCGCAACCGCTCAGGCGGCCTTTTCGTGGTGGTAGCCCGTCACCGTGTCCACTTCGGACTTGGAGCCGAGGATCACCGGCACGCGCTGATGCAGGCCTTCGGGCGCCAGATCAAGGATGCGCTCGCGCCCAGTGGTGGCGGCGCCGCCGGCTTGCTCGACGAGGAAGGCCATCGGGTTGGCTTCGTACAACAGGCGCAGCTTGCCGGCCTTGGCCGGATCCTTGGTGTCCTTGGGGTACATGAAGATGCCGCCGCGGGTGAGGATGCGGTGCACTTCGGCGACCATCGAGGCGACCCAGCGCATGTTGAAGTCCTTGCCGCGCGGCCCGGTCTTACCGGCCAGGCACTCGTCGACGTAGCGCTGCACCGGCTTTTCCCAGAAACGCATGTTCGACGCGTTGATCGCGAACTCTTTGGTTTCAGTGGGGATCTGCATGTTGGGGTGGGTCAGCACGAATTCGCCGATGTCGCGGTCGAGCGTGAAGCCGTTGGTGCCGTGGCCGAAGGTCAGCACCAGCATGGTCGACGAACCGTAGATCGCATAGCCGGCACAGACCTGCTGGGCGCCGGGCTGCAGGAAGTCTTCGGTGACCGCGGCGCGGCCGGCGACCGGCGCTTTCAGGATCGAGAAGATGGTGCCGACCGAGATGTTGACGTCGACGTTCGATGAGCCATCGAGCGGATCGAACACCAGCAGGTACTTGCCGAGCGGGTACTGGTTGGGGATCGGATAGAGTTCGTCCATTTCCTCGGAAGCCATGCCGGCGAGGTGTCCGCCCCACTCGTTGGCGCCGATCATGATGTCGTTGGTGATGACGTCGAGCTTCTTCTGCGTTTCGCCCTGCACGTTCTCGGAGTCCAGCGAGCCCATCACGCCCAGCAGTGCGCCCTTGTTGACGACGTTGGAAATGGCCTTGCAGGCGATGACGACGTCGTTCAGGAGCGAGGTGAAATCGCCGGTGGCGCCGGCGGTACGGCGTTGCTCTTCAATGATGAACTGGGTAAGTGTGGTGCCGGTATGCATGGTCTGACTCCGAAATGTATAAGCAAATCATAATATTATATTGTACATGAGCGGGAATGGTCGCCACTTAGTCTGTTCCCACCAGCTGATCCGAACGGGTAAAGGTCCAGGTTCGCGTGATCGACAGAATGTCGGCCTTTTGCCGCACGTCGTCCGGGAAGCGCGCGTAGGGCACGGCGAGCTCGACGATTCTGATCGCCGCCGCGTCGAGAATCTTGGAGCCGGACGAGCGGTTGACGTCGACCTGCTCGATGCGGCCATCGGAATGGATCGATACGGTCAGCTGGAGGCTGCCGTAGAGACCCTGGCGGCGCGCGGCTTCGGGATAGTTGACGTTGCCGACCCGCTCGACCTTGGCGACCCAGTCCTCGACGTAGCGCGCAAACGCGTATTCCTTGACGTTGGCGCCGACGAAGGCGCGCTTGGGACGCTTCTGGTATTCGTCCCATTCCTGCGAGATGCGCGCCTGCAACTGCGCCATTTCGCGCGCCTGCTGGTTGAGCTGGCTGAGGTCGACGGCGGGCTGGGCCGGCGTTGGCGGCGTTGGCGGCGCCGCCCGCGGCTGCTCCTGCAGCTGGCCGTTGGGCTGCAACTGGGTCAGCAAGGTCTTGGCCTGCTGTTCAAGCGCGGCCACCCGCGCCTGCAAGGCGGCTTCTTCGCTGCCGGTCTGGGTTTCGCGGCTGGCGGGCAGCGGGCTCTTCAGGCGCCGGTCCTCGTCGGTATTGCCGCCACCGGCCAGGCTCACCTGCGCCAGCGCGTCGGGGCTGAGAGGTGTTTCCAGGGTTTTGGCGTTGACCAGCACCACTTCCATCGGCAGGTTGGGATCCTCGAACAGGCGCGGGTTGATCTGCACGAACTGGGTCGACAGCACCACGCCGTGCACCGCCGCCGACGCCAGCAGGGCCAGCGCGATACGCGTGCCCTGTCTGGACGGTTCGGCGAGGAGGATCGGCGGGGCGGTGGACACGGTGCAGGCAGAAAGTGGGATCAGGGTTGATTTTACGGAAGCGCGACGCTGCTGTCAGGCGGCGTCTCCAGGGTTTCCTGGTACTCGGCGTGAAAGTGGATGTCGAGCAGGTCGATATTCGAAATCGCCAGCCGCACCCGCGCGCCCGGGGCGACGCCCATCACCGACGGCGCGCGCGTCACCAGCGGCAGCGTGTCGAGGCGCACCAGGTCTTCGCGGATGACCTTGGCGGTGACCTCCTGGACGGCCTCCTGCTGCATCCAGCGCAGCATCCAGTAACGTTCCAGGCGCCGCTGGAATTCATTGTAGGCGTCGTAGGCCAGCTCGAACTCGCGCACCACCGAAAACAGCTGCTCGCTGCGCGGCGGGTAGACCGGATCGCTGCCCTGCACCAGGCTGATCAGCTGGCGCTGGTTGACCAGGTCGACATAGCGGCGCAGCGGCGACGATGACCACGCGTACTGGTCGACGCCGAGGCCGACGTGCGGATCGGGCGAGGTCGTCATGCGGGTCTTGCCGTTGGACTGCGCGCGGTAGATGCCGGGCACCTTTTTCTCTGCCAGCCAGCCGCCCCAGTGGGCGTTGGCGAAGATCATCAGCTCCGACACCACCTTGTCGATCGGGCTGCCGCGCTTGCGCGGAACGATGCTGATGCGCTCGCCATCGACCTTGAAGTTGTAGTCGACGCGGTCGACCGTGTCGGCCTTGCCGCGCCCAGCTTCCAGCACGGCGGCGAAGTCGCGCAGCCATTCCAGTTCGCGGCGGTAGGGGTAGTCGGGCACCGCCGGGTTGCGCAGCGTGTCGTCGTTGAACAGCACTTCCAGCGTCTCGTGGCGCAGGTTGTCGGCGATGTGCACCATTTCCAGCTTGGTTTCGGTGCCGAGCACGCGCAGGTCGGACGCCACGTCCACATACAGCGACAGCGCCGGGCAGTCGTGGGTCTCGCCCAGGGTGTAATGGTGGATCAGCGCGTCCGGCAGCATGGTGATCTTGTCGCCGGGGAAATAGACGGTGGAGAGCCGCTCGCGCGCGACGCGGTCGAGTTCCGAGCCCGGCGTGATGCCGAGCGCGGGCGCCGCGATGTGGATGCCGACCCGCACGCTGCCGTCGTCGCGCCACTCGACCGAGAGCGCATCGTCGATCTCGGTGGTGGCCTCGTCGTCCATCGAGAAGGCGCGCACCGTGCTTTTCGGCAGTTCGGGCGGATCGCTTGGATTTAAAGCACCCGGCTCGGTGATGTCGGCGAACCCGGTGCCGCGCGGAAAATATTCCAGCAGGAAGGTCGCCAGATGGAAGTCGAGCGTCGACGGGATCGCGCCGCAGCGTTCGATCAGCCGCAGTTGCGACAGCCCGGTGGCCGCCGCCGCGTCTTCCAGCGCCTTGTATTCGAGCGTGTTCTTGTCCGGCGCGATGAGGATGCGCGGGACCAGCGAGACATATTCCTCCGGCAGCCGGAAGGCCGCCAGTTCGGCGGCGAGGTGCGCCTGCCGCTCCGCCGCCAGCCGCTTTTTCTCCACCCCGGCCTTGGCCGCCGCCAGCGTGTCAGCCGGCGCCGGACGATAGCGGCCGCGGCCCCGTTTATGGAAATAGATCGGCGAGGCATGCAGCTTCTGCAGCAGTGCCACCGATTCCGGCGGCGTCGGCGCGTGGCCGTAGTATTCCTGCGCCAGTTCCGCGAAGCCGAACTCGTCGGCACCCGCCACCTCCCACAAAAAATCGGCGTCGAGTTCCGCCGCCAGGGTTTCGGCCTGCTGCATCACCTCGGCAGGCGCGGGTGCGGCAAAGCGCAGCAGGATGTTCGCCGTCTTGATCTTGCTGCGCTTGCCCGAGGCGGTTTCCACCTGTGCCGTGGCGTCGGTTTCGGACAGGATGGAACCGGCCTTGAAGTGGCCGTCCTCTTCAAAGATGAGGTACATGAAAGATCAGAAATCCAGAATGGTTTGGTAGTGGCGCTCGAACCCGGCAAAGCCGTGGTCGCCGCCGTCTTCGATGATCTGCGTGGCGCCGGCGTAGTAGGCCACCGCATCGCGGTAATCGAGCACCTCGTCGCCGGTCTGCACCAGCAGCAGATAGCGTTCGGGGCGGGTGATGCGTTCGACATCCAGCGCGGCGAGTTCGGCCAGATGGGCCTCGGTAAGTTCCCACTGCTCGCCGGTGTGCCAGTTGGTCTGCGGGCCGAGCGCGCTGCGCAACAGCGTGTGGGCGTGCACCGCCGGGTTCACCAGCACCGCCTTCCAGTCGTGCTTTTCCGCCAGCCAGGTGGCGTAGAAGCCGCCCAGCGAACTGCCGACCAGGGTGACCGATTCGGGGCGGCGCTGTTCCAGTTCGGCCTCAACCAGCGCGATGGCCTCGCGCGGGCCGTTGGGCAGCGCCGGGCAGTAGTAGTCCGCCTGGCGGCCGATCGCGGCCATGTGCTCGCCGAGCTGCCGGGCCTTGCCGGACGCGGGGGA
>JBAQND010000158.1:0-1931 GCA_049303455.1 Thiobacillus sp. | reverse complement strand
GGCCGCTGGGAATCTGCATGGCGGCGTAGGTGTAGAAGTAGAGGGCGGAAAGATTGCCGAGCATGGTGGCGGTGATGCTGAAGTCGCGCATCAGTTCGTCGACCATCACCGCCGGGGCGACGCGCTGAAAGTAGCCGACGAAATAGAGGCTGGCGAGCAGGCCCCAGGTCAGCCAGGCGAGCGAGACCGGCGGCAGGCGGCTGGAAGGGGGCGGGCTAGCCAATGTCGGCCTCGTTGTGTGAATAAAGCATGCTCGGTTTGATTCCAGGATGAATGCGTGACAGATGGAGCCGGGCGAACCCCGCCAATCATACGGCGAGAGTGGCTGCATTCGCGCGGCGGCCGACGTCGGCGCACCAATTTGCGGCACACCCGCCCGATCGTGCACTGCGCTTGAGCGCTTTGCCGGCGCCGCGTCCGCCGGAATCCCGTCAAGCCATTGAATTTGTTGCGCTGTGAGCCCCTGGCACAGACCCTGCTGAAGACCAGGGCGAGGAGCCATCATGTCTGTCGTTTCATCTGTCTGTTGTTATTGCGGCACCGGCTGCGGGGTGCTGATCGAGGCGGATGCCGGGAAGATCACCGGCGTGCGCGGCGACCCGGCGCATCCGGCCAACCGCGGCAAGCTGTGCACCAAGGGCGCGGCGCTGGCGCTGTCGGCGCAGGCGTCCGGACGCGCGCTTTTCCCCGAGCTGCGCGCCGACCGCGCATCGCCGCGCCGGCGCGTGGGCTGGGACGCGGCACTCGACCATGTCGCGGAAAAATTCCGTGCGGTCATCGACGAGCACGGCCCTGACGCCGTCGCCTTCTACATTTCCGGCCAGCTCACCACCGAGGCGTATTACGTTTTCAACAAGCTGGCCAAGGGGCTGATCGGCACCAACAACGTCGACACCAATTCGCGCCTGTGCATGTCGTCGGCGGTGGCGGGCTACAAGGCCACGCTGGGCGCCGATTCGCCGCCGGGCTGCTACGACGACATCGAGGCGGCGGGGACGATCTTCATCGCCGGCTCGAATACGGCGTATGCGCATCCGATCCTGTTCCGCCGCATCGAGGCGGCGAGGAAGGCCAACCCGAACCTGAAGCTCGTCGTGGTCGACCCGCGCCGCACCGACACGGCCGAGGAGGCCGACCTGCATCTGGCCATCCTGCCGGGCACCGACGTCGCGCTGTTCCACGCCATGCTGAACGTGATGCTGTGGGAAGAACTGATCGACCGCGACGCCATCGCCGAGCACACCGAAGGCTGGCAGGCGCTGCGCGACCTGGTGCGCGACTACACGCCGGAGAAGATGGCGCCGATCTGCGGGGTGGCGGCGGCCGACATCGTGCAGGCCGCGCGCTGGTTCGCCGCCGGGCCGACGCTGTCCCTGTATTGCCAGGGCCTGAACCAGTCGAGCTGCGGCGTCGACAAGAACGCCGCGCTGATCAACCTGCATCTGGCCACCGGGCAGATCGGCAAGCCCGGCGCCGCGCCGCTCTCGCTCACCGGCCAGCCCAACGCGATGGGCGGGCGCGAGGTCGGCGGGCTGGCGAATTTGCTCTCGGCGCACCGCGATCTGGACAATCCCGAGCATCGCGCCGAAGTCGCGCGCCTGTGGGGGGTGGACGCGGTGCCGGCGACGCCGGGCAAGACCGCGGTGGAAATGTTCGAGGCGGTGCGGCGCGGCGAGATCCGCGCGATCTGGATCGCCTGCACCAACCCCGCGCAGTCGCTGCCAGACCAGAATCTTGTCCACGAGGCGCTGCAGGCGGCCGAATGCGTGGTGCTGCAGGAGGTCTTCGCCGACACCGAAACCGCGCCGTTCGCCGACGTGCTGCTGCCCGCGTCCACCTGGGGCGAGACCGACGGCACCATGAGCAATTCCGAGCGCTGCATTTCGCGCGTCCACGCCGCCGTTGCGCCGCCGGGCGAGGCGCGCGCCGAC
>JBAQND010000157.1:0-4769 GCA_049303455.1 Thiobacillus sp. | reverse complement strand
GATGGATTTTTTCGCGGGGCAAGGCGCGAGGAGGCGACATAGCTGGCTCTATGGCAACGACGAGCAACGCCGCCATGCGGAAAAAGACGCCGTTTTATGTTTCGATATTTAAGATTCACGACACTAGGCCCCGTAGCACCACCCGTCCGCCTGCGCCGCCATCACGATCCGCGCGCACGCCTCGGCATCCGAATCCGCCTGGTGATGCCGCAGGTCGATGCCCAGGTAGTTGCACACATCAGGCAGCCTGGTCGGGCGAAGATCCCAGCGCGCCCGCGCCAGCTTCACCGTGCACACGAAAGGCAGCAGGGGCGCCGCCAGCCCGTAGGACTCGCAGCAGGCGCCCAGCACACCCTTGTCGAAAGGCGCGTTGTGCGCCGCCAGAAACGCCACCCCCGCCAGCTCGCGCGCCAACCCCGCCCACACCGCATCGAAAGGCTGCGCGCCCTTCACGTCGTCCCACGACAAGCCATGGATATGCGTAAACAAAAACTGACCCGACGGTGGGCGGATCAGCGCGGACAAACGGTCCACGATGCGACCGTCCTCGACGATCACCGCCCCCACCGCGCAGGCGCTGTCGCGGGCGTTGTTGGCGGTTTCGAAGTCAATGGCGGCGAAGCGGGTCATGGCGGGTTGTTCAGTCTTTTAACAATATGGGGCGGAATGGGCGCGATGCGCGACCAATGCTCCTTAGTCGTGTGGGTAGCAAGCCTGGCTCATGCCCCGATCATAATGAACTGCAACCCAAACATCCCGCCCATTCACCCGTACACCTCGTCATGGCTGCCAATATCGAGCAGCAGGATTTCGTGCTCGGCGATTTGAAGCGGGTTTCCTGGTCTATCCGGATATGGGGAGAGTTGTGGGCTGAGGTCGATTATCGCTCAGAGCGTACTCATGGTTTCCTGAGGACATAGCGTCCTGTTTTCTTGCCGCCGACCTTCTCGACCAGTCCTGCCTCCAGCAGCGGATGGAGCATATCCATCGCGCCTTGGCGCGAGACGCCCAGGGCGGCCCAGATTTCCGCCGGGGCCAAGCTGTGGTGGTCGCGCAGCAGATTGAGCAGTTGCTCCTGTTTAGGCCGCAACACCAGCTTGGCCGGCGCATTCACGCTAAACGTCCGCACCCTCAGCCATGCCCGTTCCAGCGTTTGCTGCAGCCCTTCTGCGCAATACTCCAGCCAGCCGGTCAAATCCTCGCCCGCCTTCCGCACCGCATCCAGTTCCTTGTAATAGCGTGGCCGGTCTTCCCAGTAGAACTCGTCAACGGAAAAAATGTGGTGCGTATCGAAGCCGCGTCGATACAGCTCCCACAAGGCCAGCGCCCGGCCCGTTCGCCCGTTGCCGTCGGCAAAGGGATGGATCGTCTCGAACCGGTGATGCAGAATGGCCGAGCTCAACACCGGCGAAAGCTTCGTCGATTCCTTGTTCCACCATTCGAGTAATTCGAACATCAGCCCGGACACCTCCAACGGAGGCGGCAGCACAAAACGGCCCACCCGCACCGCGATTGTCCGGTACTGCCCTGCCGCCCCCTGATCCATCACCTTGCCCGCCAGGATGCGGTGCAGTTCAAGGACATGGTCGTCGCCGATGCGCTTTAGCGAAGCGCGCTTTTCCACATAGCGCAATCCGGCAAAATAATTGATCACCTCGCGCCTGGCGCGCTCGCCGGAGATGGCCAGTTCGCCCCCCTCCTCCAGTGCCTGCACCTGCTCCAGCGTAAGCGGATTGCCCTCGATCGCGGTTGAAGCGTGGACATTCCGCGTGCGCGTGTCCTTTTGCAGCGCCGGAATCCACGTCAACTCGACGGCCGCCCCCAGAATCCGCTCCCGTAAAGCAGCAATCGCTTCCACCTGCGAAAGCAGGCTGGGCGTGATCGTAAATGTTGGTTGATAAGCCATGCGATAAGCAAACTGTAAGTCAAGTCATGAGTCAAGCTGTTGTGAGTGTTCCTTGATAACGAACGTGTGTCGAGACAGGGTGAAAGCGCCACCTCCGGTTTGAACTACAGAGGATTCCTCGGTAGTTGATCCCGACTCCAGTTCACCTTCCTTGAACATCTTGTGCACGTGTTGGGGCAAGTCGAGCGCGCCCGCCCAAACAACTCATCCATTGGCGCCCCCGACAGCCGTCCCGTCCCGCCGCAGCCACGCTCACAGACTCTTTCCGCTGCGGATCACCCCCACCGCGATGCCTTCGATCACCAGCTCCTGGCGCTTGAGGTCGACGACGATGGGCTCGAAGTCGGGGTTTTCCGGCATGAGCTGCACGGTGTGGCCACGCTGCTGGAAGCGCTTGACCGTGACCTCGTCGCCGATCCGCGCCACCACCACCTGCCCCGCCTTGGCCTCGGCGCTGCGATGCACCGCGAGCAGGTCGCCATCGAGGATGCCGGCATCCTTCATGCTCATGCCGTGCACCGTGAGCAGATAGTCCGCGCGCGGCGAAAACATCGCGGGGTCGAACTGGTAGTGCCGCTCGATGTTCTCCTGCGCCAGGATCGGACTGCCTGCCGCCACCCGGCCCACCAGCGGCACCCCGCCACCGCCTTTCAGGCGGATGCCGCGCGACATCCCCGGCACCAGATCCAGCACGCCCTTTTTTGCCAGCACCTTCAAGTGCTGCTCGGCCGCGTTGGGCGAACTGAAGCCGAAGTGCTGCGCGATCTCCGCCCGCGTGGGCGGCAGGCCGGTGGTCTCGATCCATTCCCGGATCAGGCTGAAGATTTCTTCCTGGCGACGCGTCAGGTCTCGCATGGGGGCTTCCTCCGAATACTGTATGCATGTACAGTACTGTTACTGTATGCATGAACAGTATAAATAGCGAATTCGAAAAACGCCACTACGCGAGGCCCACCACTCGCACAGGCAATCAGGAGAACCCCATGATGAAACTCGGAAAAATCAGCCCTCTCGCCTTCAGCCACATGAAGCAGCGCGGAATTTCCATCGCCGCCCTCAACGATCTGATCACCCACGGCCAGGTCGAAAAGCAGTTCGACGGCGCGCAGGTGGTGTATCTCGACTCACCCGTCCCCAGCCCGTCCTGGACGAGCCGCCCGCAACCCCGGCTGTATGCGGTGATGGATGCGGCAGGCGACGTGCTCACGGTGGAAAAGCGGGTGCGGCTGAGGGGGTAAGCGCCGCCGTGTCACAGCCCGCCCCGTCGGACGTCGGCAAACTTTTAAACACGTACCAATATTGGTACATTCCAATGACCAAGCCCGCACTGGATGTTCGATTCTTTCAGACCGACGCCGGAGCAGAACCCGTGCGCGACTGGCTGAAAGAACTGCCTGCCGCCGACCGCAAGGCCATAGGCGAGGATATCAAAGACCGTTCAATTCGGCTGGCCTCGGGGCATGCCCTTGGTCAGGCACCTGGAAGGCGATATCTGGGAAGTGCGGATCAGACTCGACAACACGATCGCACGGGTATTGTTTACGCTGGAAGGGTCGATGATGCTGCTGCAGCACGGCTTCATCAAAAAACAGCAAGCCACCCCGAAGCCGGATCTGAATCTGGCGAAGAATCGGCTAAAGCAAAGAGAGGCAAATAGATCATGGGCAAGCAGAACATCGGCAGCAGCTTTGACGACTTCCTGCAACAGGAAGCCATACTGGAAGAGGTGACCGCCGTGGCCCTCAAGCGCGTCATCGCCTGGCAAATCGCCGAGGAAATGAAAGCCCAACAGCTCACCAAAGCGCGGCTTGCCACCCGCATGCACACCAGCCGAGCCGCGCTGGACCGGTTGCTCGACGAAAACGACCCCGGGCTGACGCTGACCACCCTGGCCAGCGCTGCTGCTGCACTGGGGCAGCGAGTCGACATCCGGCTGACCTCCCCTGCCAAGCCTGTCAAAACGGTTAAAGCCAAAAAGAGCGTGACTGCCGGCAAGAAAGTCCTGCGGGCGGTTGAGAAAACCTGCGGCTGACCGGCTGCGAAACCGCTTCAGCCGCCCTTGCCATTCGAGGAGCGCTCGCGGTGCCGGCCCAGCCACTGCATCGCGGCGGCGATCAGCACGATCGCGAGAAACAACGCGTAGGGTGCAAACTGGTTGACGGTTGACGCCCAGACATTGAGTTCGTTGAGCAGCAGCGCCCAGATGCCGATGGCGATATAGGTCGACACCAGCACCACCGCCAGATTCACCCACGGCCGCAAGCCGATCAGAAAACCGATAATCGCCCCCACCACCGGCCCCGTCATCCAGAACGGCGCAAACACGAAAACAAACAGGCCGGCGATGCCGAACTTGCGCACCACGCCCCCGCCGGACTCCGCGGCGTGGTGGATGCGCGTGATGAAAGGCTCCAGCGTGCGCAGCTTGATCAGGTGCCGCGTGCTCTGCACGAACAGCGGGTAGATCACCAGCACCTGGATGGTCTCGATCAGGATGTTGAGGGGCACCACCTGGGCATGGCCTAAACCGCTCGCATAGCCGAAGGACATCCCCGCTTCGCGGCCGATGATCAGGTTCAGCCCGGTCATGATCGCGTAGGGAAGAATGCCGTCCGGATACAGGTGCCACCCGATCCCGAACGCCAGCAGCCCCAAGCCGGTCAGCGCCAGGCCGATGCCCAGCATGCGGCCTTCGGTGCTGGCGAAAATTGTTTGATTCATTCTGGCCCCGGTTTCCTTATTTATCGATATTGCCGATTGCACGCATGCGGCGGATCAGTTCAGGCAGGCGCGCCTGGCTGGCAGCATCGCCGGGAAGATGTCCGGCCAGTGCCATCAAAAAATTGCGATCTTCGAGCAAGGC
>JBAQND010000156.1:0-8503 GCA_049303455.1 Thiobacillus sp. | reverse complement strand
GTTGTATGCCGCTTAAGCGGCATACAACCACGGCCTACCCCTTGCGGGTGCGCCTGCAGTCCACCCCGGTTTTACGGCCCGGGAGGAACCCCGGCCGACATTGCTTGCCTGACACCCAGGCCCCCTTAGGAGAAGCATTCTTGAAACACTTTATTGTGGCCTGTGCGCTTGCGCTGCCCTTGGTCTTCAACGCTGGCGCAGCCCACGCCGGCGGCGTCGAGCGCCTCAAGGCCTTTATCGCCGGCGCTAAAACCGCCGAGGCCGACTTCACCCAGACCGTCGCCGACAAGTCGGGCCGCGTCAGCCAGCAGGCCAGCGGCAAGATGGCGTTTGCCCGCCCCGGCAAGTTCCGTTGGGATTACAACGCGCCGTATGAACAGGTGATCGTCGGCGACGGCGTCAAGCTGTGGCTGTACGACGTCGACCTCGAACAGGTCACCATCAAGTCGCTCGGCGAAGTCATCGCCGGCACCCCCGCGGCGCTATTGGCCGGCGACAACTCGATCGAGAAATACTTCAGCCTGAAAAATGCTGGCGAGGCCGGCGGGCTGGAATGGCTGGAAGCCACCCCGACCACCCGCGACACCACCTTCGAGCGCATCCGCATGGGCTTCAAGGGCGACGTGCTGGTGCAAATGGAACTGTTCGACTTCTTCGGCCAGCGCACCACGCTCAAGCTGTCGCGCTTCGTGCGCAACCCCAGCATTCCGGCGTCGCGCTTCACCTTCACCCCGCCGAAGGGCGCCGACATCATCAGCGAGTGATTTGTAGGAGCGGTGCCCTCGCCGCGATGCCGTGGTACGTGCGACGGTGCGAAAATCGCGGCGTGGACGCCGCTGCGTGGTTGTTGCCGCTTCGGCGGCTTTGCAACCACGGCCTACTCCTTGCGGGTGCTCTACAACGGCTCCTGGTTCTATCGGATAATTGACGCCAATGTCTACCCAAGACCTTTTTCAATCCGACACTCCGGAGCCTGCGCGCGACGACCCCAACGCCCCGCTGGCCGAGCGCCTGCGCCCGCGCACTCTGGCCGACGTCGTCGGCCAGACGCATTTGCTGGGCCCGGGCAAGCCGCTGCGCCTGGCCTTCGATTCCGGCAAGCTGCATTCGATGATCCTGTGGGGGCCGCCGGGCGTCGGCAAAACCACGCTGGCGCGGCTGACTGCGCAGGCCTTCGGCGCCGACTTCATCGCCATTTCCGCCGTGCTCTCCGGCGTCAAGGACATCCGCGAAGCGGTCGAGCGCGCGCGCATGAACCAGACGCTGGCCCGCACCACCATTTTGTTCGTCGATGAAGTCCACCGCTTCAACAAGGCGCAGCAGGACGCGTTTTTGCCGCACGTCGAGTCGGGGCTGTTCACCTTCATCGGCGCCACCACCGAAAACCCCTCGTTCGAAGTTGTCGGCGCGCTCCTGTCGCGCGCCCAGGTCTACGTCCTGAAATCGCTTACGCCCGACGAGCTCGGCCAGCTGATGCAGCGCGCGCTGAAGGAGCTGCCCGACCTGAAACTGGGCGAGGGCGTCGACAAGCTGCTGGCCGCGTACGCCGACGGCGACGCCAGGAAGCTCTTGAACCTGCTGGAACAGCTCGACATCGCCGCGCGCACCTCGCAGGTGAAGGAAGTCGACGCCGCCTTCGTCGAAAACGCGCTGGCGCAATCGCTGCGCCGCTTCGACAAGGGCGGCGAAGCCTTCTACGACCAGATTTCCGCGCTGCACAAAAGCGTGCGCGGCTCCGACCCCGACGCCTCGCTCTACTGGCTGGTGCGCATGCTCGACGGTGGCGCCGACCCGCGCTACCTCGGCCGGCGGCTGATCCGCATGGCCAGCGAGGACATCGGTCTCGCCGACCCGCGCGCGCTCGGCATCACGCTCGACGCCGTCGCCACCTACGAGCGCCTCGGCAGCCCCGAAGGCGAACTCGCGCTGGCCGAAGCCTGCATTTATCTCGCCTGCGCGCCCAAGAGCAACGCCGCCTACGTCGCCTACAACGCCGCCCGCGCCTTCGTCCAGTCCAACCCCTCCAACGACGTCCCCATCCACCTGCGCAACGCCCCCACCAAGCTGATGAAGGAACTGGGCTACGGCCGCGCCTACCGCTACGCCCACGACGAGCCTGAAGCCTACGCCGCCGGCGAGCGCTACTTCCCCGACGACATCCAGGAACAGGCGTTCTACACGCCGACCCCGCGCGGACTCGAAGGCAAGATCGCCGAGAAGCTGGCGCATCTGCGGAAGCTGGATGAGGAGGCGGGGAAGGCGTAGAGGCCTGCGGGCGCTGGATTCGTCATTGCGAAGCGCGCAGCAACGATGCAACCCCGTGCTTTTTTGAATTTGCCCCAATAGGGTACGTACAGACCCAAACTGGGCACCGCCCGCACGCCGCCTATCTGGATACCACTGGAACGGCCGCGCCCATCGAGGTCGCGCGGCGGTTGTGACGCCCGATCAGGACGCCTGTTTCCCCCACAGTTCCTCCAGGCGCTGGCCGCGCCCGCAGCGATAGCGGTAGAACTTGTAGCGCACGGGGTTCTTCAGGTAGTAGTCCTGGTGATAGGCCTCGGCCGGCGTGAACACGCCGGCTGGCACGATCTCGGTCACGATCGGCTGCGGAAACGGTTTCGACTTGGCGAGCGCCGCCTTCGACGTTTTGGTCAGGCGTTTCTGTTCCGCGTCGTGATAGAAAATCGCGCTGCGGTATTGGTCGCCGACGTCGCAGAACTGTCGGTTGCGCACGGTCGGATCGATGTTGCGCCAGAACACGTCGAGCAGCTTCGCGTAGCTGACCTTGGGCGGGTCGTAGATGATCTCGACCGCCTCGGCGTGGCCGAGGCCGCCGGCGGACACCGCCTCGTAGGGGGGGTCCGGGTGCGGCCGCCGATGTAGCCGGACGTCGTCGATACCACGCCGTCGAGCTTGTCGTACGGCGGCTCCATGCACCAGAAGCAGCCACCCGCGAAGGTGGCCTTGGCGAGCGCGGCGTCCGCGGCGCCGGCCAGGCCTGGCAGCGCCAGCGCTGCCAGCAGTAATGCGGTAAAGATCCTGTTTTTCATCATGGCGCTGCTCCTCAATCAAACGAGCCCAATTCGACTGGGCCGCTGGGCGTTGGTTGCCGGCCGGAGCGGTTTTGGTTGCAAGTGGAATTATGTGCAGGCCTGCCGGTCCCATTTGAGCCGGACAACAAGGAAGCGAGGCCCATCATGAAACGGCGTACCTTTCTCGAAGCGGTCGCGGTCACCCCCTTGGCCTTCACCGCAATCGGCTGCGACAGTTCGGCGCGGCCGCCCGCCACTGCAACCGAACAGGACGTGGCGGCGATGCGCCGCGACTGGAAGGCGCTGTTGGCGCCGGACGCCGACGTGACGCTTTCCACCGAGCCGCCGCGGCGCTCCGAAGCCGAGTGGAAAAAGATCCTGACCCCGGCGCAATTCGACGTGCTGCGCGAAGACGGCACCGAGCCTGCGCATTCCAGCCCGCTCGACCGCGAGAAAAGGCCGGGTGTCTACGTCTGCGCCGGCTGCGGCCTGCCGCTGTTCACCTCGCGCATGAAGTACGACAGCGGCACCGGCTGGCCCAGCTTCATCACCCACATCCCCGGTCACCTCGGCACCAAAAAGGATTTCAAACTGATCCTGCCGCGCACCGAATACCACTGCATCCGCTGCGGCGGGCATCAGGGCCACGTGTTCGACGACGGCCCGCCGCCGACCAAGCAGCGCTGGTGCAACAACGGCGTCGCGCTCCGGTTCATCCCGGCGACAAGGCTAACGCCAGTCCTGCCGCGCACCGGTTGATCGATACCACCGGTTCGCCGCGAACCGGTGGTGACGTCGATCTTTCCTGCCTATATTCCGAGAACGGCGAACCCGCCCGTTTTGCTGATTCCAGGGCAATGACGCTTGCCCGGCGTAAAGAACTTCCGCCGCGAATCAAACACAGTCAACACCGTGAAGGAGATCAAAATGAACGCAAGCCTGAACGAAGTAGTGGTGCGCATTCACGAAGTGCTCGACGAAGCGGCCTTGCACAGTCTCGAGGAGGCCGTTCGCAAGGAGACCGGCGTGATCTCGGTGGGGCATAACCCGGAAAAATCCCATATGATCATGGTGGTCTACGACTCGGAATCCACCCGGGCATCCAGCCTGCTGCACAGCTTCGAGAAAAGGGGGCCTGCATGCGCAGGTCGTAGGCATGTAGGCGGTCCGGCCCGGAAGTCTCAGGCGTGAAAGGCAATCCGGCGTAGGGAATCGGCTGCTTGTCGGACCAAGCAGACACAGGTACCGTCGGCTTTGCCCCCCACCCGGAGATCCACCATGCTCAAACGCCTTCTCGTCGTCGCCGCGCTCGTCCTCAGCCAGCCGTTGCTGGCCGCCAGCAACGCCCCCTGGGGCAGCGCCCAGGACCTGGACATCGAGTATTCCAAGCAGAAGGTGGTCTATGACACCGCCGTCGACACGGTCGACGCGCTCACCAGCGTGCTCGACCGCGCGAGCTATCTGAGCGTGCTCAACGGCGCCGACCCGTTCGACAACAAGATCGTCATCGTCTTGCACGGCCATGAAATCGACTACTTCGCCACCAAAAACTACCCCAAGCACAAAGCCCTGATGGAGCGCGCCCAGAGCCTGACCGTGGGCGGTATCATCGAGATCAGAATGTGCAGGGTCGCCGCCGAAGGCCGTGGCTTCCAGCCCAAAGACATCCACGGCTTCGTGTCCATGGTGCCGATGGGCGACGCCGAGATCGTCCGCCTGCAGCACGAGGGCTACGCCTACATGCGCTGACGCGAAATCAAACGCGGAAACCCCATGGACGACCAGCAACGCAAAGCCCAGCTCAAGAAAACCTTCGATACTGTGGCCGAGGGTTACGGCAGCCGGGGCATGGAGCTTTTTCACAACGCCGCCGCTCACCTGCCCCGCGTCCTGAAGCTGCAAGGCCACGAGCATCTGCTCGATGTCGCCACCGGTACAGGCATTGCCGCCACCGCCATCGCGCCGCACCTGCCGCACGGCAAAGTCACCGGCATCGACCTCTCTGAAGGCATGCTTGCCCAGGCGCGCGCCAGGGCCCAAAGCCTGGGCCTCACCAACGTCGAGCTGCACGCCATGGACATGCAGGACATCGGCTTCGACACTGCCCGCTTCGACGCCGCCAACTGCTCGTTCGGCCTCTTCTTCCTGCCAGACATGACCGGCCTGCTGCAACACATCGCCAGCAAGGTAAAGCCCGGCGGCCAGGTGGTGGCATGCTCGTTTTCCCAAGACTCGTTCGCGCCCAATGTCGACCTTTTTCTGGAAGGCATCCAACGCTACGGCATCGCGCCGCCCCCGCTCACCTGGAAGAACATCTGCACCGAAGAACAATTCCGCACCCTGTACGCCAGCGCCGGCCTGAGCGATGTGGAAACCCAGCGGCACGACGTCGGCTACTTTCTCAACGATGCCGAAGCCTGGTGGCGCGTGATCTGGTATGCCGGCTTTCGCGGCCTGGTCGCGCAACTGAGCGAAACCCAACTTGCCCAGTTCAAGCAAGAACACCTCGCCGAAATCAGCGCCCTGCAAACCGGGCAGGGCATTCCGCTCAACGTCGGCGCATTGTTCGCCAGCGGGCGGGTGGCTTAAACCCGCATTCATCTCCTTCGATCTATTCGCAAGGCCGGCCGCCTGCGCCGGCGGCATCCCGTATTGCAAAAAGTCCATAAATGGACTAACTTTCCGTTATCAGTACATTCCAATACTGGCATGGAGGGTGAGATGCAAAACACAGCACAAGCCGTGAAGGCCCAAAACAAGCCAAGCAGCCGCGAGATTTCCGCCGCCGGCCTGCGCGCGTTCTTCAACATCGCGCGCGACTGGGGGCTCAACACCGACGAGCAGATGGTGCTGCTGGGCGCGCCGGGCCGCTCGACCTTCTTCAAGTGGAAAGCCGCCCCCGAGTCCGCCGACCTCAAGCGCGACACCCTCGAGCGCCTGTCTTACCTGCTGGGCATCTACAAGGCGCTGCAGGTGCTGTTGCCTTCAACGGCATCGGCCGATGCCTGGGTGAAGAAGCCCAATACCGCCCCTCTGTTTGGCGGCAAGCGCGCGCTCGACCGCATGCTCGGCGGCAACGTCGCCGACCTGCTGGCTGTCCGCCAGTATCTGGACGCCCGCCGGGGTGGTTGGGCTTGATCTATCCCACCGCGAAGCTGAGCTGGAACCCGGCCTGGCGCGTCATCCCCAGTCGCTTTCCTTCAATCGGCCTGTTCGAGCGCGTGGCCAGCCCCGAGGATTTCGACGCCCTCTATGCGCTGGAGGCCATGACCAACGACCGCATCCGCGACGAGGTCGGCGAGATCAGCCTGGTGCCCCCCGACGAGCGGCTGTTCGGCCCCGGCAGCACCTGCATCATGGCCGCCTTCACCCATCTCAACCCGCAGGGCAGCCGCTTCAACGACGGCACGTATGGCGTGTTCTATTGCGCACGCGAGCAGGACACCGCCATCGCCGAAACCCGCTATCACGCGGCCCTATTCATGGAGGCCACCCACGAGCCCCCCATGCGATTGCAGGTGCGGCTTTACAAAGTGAAAGCAAAGGGCGAGGTGGCCGACTTGCGTGAGGCAAGCCAAGTCGATCCGCGCATCGTCGATCCCGACGACTACGGGCATGCCCAGGGCATCGGGCGAAAACTCAGGTCCGACGGCGTACGCGGCATTCTTTACCCCTCGGTGCGGCACCCCGCCGGCGAATGCCTGGCTGCCTTCAGCACGGCATTATTGAAAAACTGCCTGCATGCCGCCTATCTCGAATACAACTGGAACGGGCAGGGCATCGATGCCGTGTTCGAGGTATCGCAGTTGTTGTGACGTACCGATCTTGCGCTACTATATGACCAACAGGATGACCAATAGGAGGCGCATATGAGCACCGTCACGCTGGCAGAAGCCAAAACCCATCTCAGCCATCTTCTTGACCAGGTCGAAGCGGGGGAGGAAGTGGTTATCACCCGTCGTGGCCTGCCGATTGCCCGCATCACGCCGGTCGAGAAGCCCAAGCACGCCATCAAGTCCCTCGCCGAATTTCGCAGTCGCATGCCCCGCTGGCGCAAATCCAGCGCCGAGCTGCTGCGCGAAATGCGCGACGAAGGCCTTTGATGCTCTACTTCGACACCAGCTTTCTGGCGCCGCTTATCCTCGAAGAAGCCACCAGCGCGAAAATCGAAGCCTTTTTCGCCAAGCTCCCGGTGGGAGAGTTGTACGTCAGCCACTGGACCCGCGTCGAGTTCGCCAGCCTCATCGCGCGCGAAGTCAGAATGGGTGGTCTCGCTGAGTCCGACGCCCTGCTGGCCATCGCCCAGTTCGACGAACTGGTGACTGACTCATTCCAAATCGTGGCGCCGGGTGTTGCGGACTACGAGCTTGCCAAAGCGACCATCCAGAACTTCGCCACCAAGCTGCGGGCGGGCGATGCGCTGCACTTGGCCATCGCCAGCAACAACGGTGCGAAGACCCTCTACACCCTGGACGAGGGGCTCTTGAGTGCGGCCAAGCTCATGAAAGTCCGCGCCAGCCGAGGCATCAAAACCTAGCTGAAGGCGACTGCCTTCGTTAGTCCTTCTGCTGGTATGCAGGTCTACCAGTCGATAAGGGTGCCGGATGTGCGAAGATTCGGCAGATAACAAACAAGGGGGCGTTTTGGCACTACAGCCCGAACAACGAGCTAGGGGAAAAATTGATGTGCTGCTGGAGGCGGCGGGCTGGCACGTCTGCGATGCGTCCGCGGCCAACATCCATGCCGCGCGTGGCGTCGCCATCCGTGAATTTCCGCTGCCCGGTTACGGCTTCGCCGATTACCTGCTGTATGTGGACGGCAAGGCGGCCGGGGTGATCGAGGCCAAGAAGGAAGGCGTCACCCTCACCGGCGTCGAAACCCAGTCCGACAAATACACCAAGGGCCTGCCCGCCGGTTTGCCGCGCTGGAGCAACCCGTTGCCGTTCGCCTACCAGACCACCGGCGTCGAAACCCGCTTCACCAACGGCCTCGACCCGGTTCCACGCTCGCGCCCAGTGTTCGCCTTCCACCAGCCCAAGTTGCTGGCCGACTGGCTCGCCTTTCTCCCCTCCCCCGCAAGCGGGGGAGGGGCCGGGGGAGAGGGAAATTCGGCCGCCGCAAACGAAGCACCCGCCACCTTCCTCGCCAAGCTGCAATCCATGCCGCCGCTCAAGAAAGAAGGCCTCTGGCCCGCCCAGATCACGGCGATCCACAACCTCGAAAAATCCCTGTCGGAAAACCGCCCGCGCGCCCTGATCCAGATGGCCACTGGCTCGGGCAAGACCTTCACCTCGATTTCCTTCATCTACCGACTGATCAAATTCGCCGGCGCGCGGCGCATCCTGTTCCTGGTCGATCGCGGCAACCTCGCCGACCAGACCCTCAAGGAATTCCAGCAATACGTCTCGCCCTACAACAACTTCAAGTTCAGCGAGGAATACATCGTCCAGCGCCTGCAGGGCAATCAG
>JBAQND010000155.1:0-4698 GCA_049303455.1 Thiobacillus sp. | reverse complement strand
GTCGGCGCGCTGGTGTTCACGATTTCGGCGGACAACCTCTCGGCCGGCATCGCGTCCTCCGCCTTCGTCGCCTATCTGTCCAGCCTGGTGAACCAGGCGTATTCAGCCACCCAGTACGCGCTGTTCACCTCGGTCATGCTGCTGCTGCCCAAGTTCATCGCGGGCTTTTCCGGCGAGTTCGTCGATGCGTTCGGCTGGGCCAATTTCTTCACCGGCACCGCGCTGATCGGGGTGCCGGTGCTGCTGCTGGTCTGGCTGGTGGGGCGACAGGCAGACCGGCTTGTGCGGAGGGAACACGAGGACAAGCCGGTCTGAGGCTTATTCCGCGCCTTCCCTGTGTGTAAACAATCATGATCGAATTCTCCCTCCTCGCCGCCCTCCTCGCCGGCCTCCTCGGCGGGGTGCACTGCGTCGGCATGTGCGGTGGCATCGTCGCGGCCTTCTCGTTCCGCGCCGACGGCACGCACCCGCCGTTCCGCATGCATCTGGCCTACAACCTGGGACGGGTTTCGTCTTACGTGCTGTTCGGCGCGCTGGCCGGCGCGCTCGGCGCCACGTTCAAGCTGGCGGATTTCATGCCGGTGCAGCTGCTGCTGTATGTGCTGGCGCAGGTCGTGATGATCCTGCTCGGCCTGTACCTGGCCGGATTCAATCGATGGGTGCTGGTGTTCGAACGCGCCGGCGGCGCGGTGTGGCGCGTGGTGAAGCCGCTGTTCCAGAAACTGCTGCCGGTGAAGTCGCTGCCGCAGGCGGTGCTGGCGGGCATGGCCTGGGGCTGGCTGCCGTGCGGGCTGGTGTACTCGGTGCTGGTATCGGCCCTGGCGGCGGGCAGCGCCACATCCGGCGCCGCGCTGATGCTGGCATTCGGGCTCGGCACCCTGCCGAATCTGCTGGGAATGGGGCTGTTTGCCCGGCAGATCCAGCCTTTCATGCAGCGCCTGTGGGTGCGCCGCGCGGCAGGGCTGATGGTGGCGGGGTTCGGGGTGTGGGGTCTGCTCGCGCTGGCTTATTCGACGTTCACCCACCCCTGAAACGGCGCATGGCGGCATGGACCGCGCGGCTGAAGCTTATTTGTTGTAGAACTTCTGGTTGAACACCAGCTCGTACGTGGGCTCGCCGGCCACTTCGACGGTGGCGGTGAATTTCAGCGTGTCAGGCGGCGTGACCCGAAATTCGCCCAGGTAGTAAATCGCAGTGCCTTCCTTGATCTCGCGCATCGCTATATTGGCCAGTTGCTGACTGAGATTGGTGACATAGACGGTGAGCCTGGCCGGCACCGGCGAGAGCACGCCAACGTCGTTCTTTTTCAACACCGACATCGTGACCATTCCACGCGTCTTGCTGCGCTCGATCTTGTAGGCGCGCGCGACTTCCGGCAGCAGTTCGTCGGTGGTGAGGGCGTTGTAGTGAACTTCATACGGGCCGAATTTCTGCGCGATTTCAGCATGGGCAACAGCGGTGACGGAACACAGGCACAGGGCGGCAAGCAGGCGCTTCATGGTCTCTCTCCTTTTATTGTGGGCGATGCTGTCTGAATTGTAGGCGCTCATTGCAGCGTGGCGAGCCAGGCGCTCAGCTCGTCGAGCGCGCGGCTGACCGCCAGATTGGCCGCCTGCGCGGCACCGGCCGCATCATAGGTCGTCAACGGCACCTGCTGTTCGAACACGCGGCGCCCCAACAGGGCACGCTGCTTCAGGTCGACCAGCTCGGCGCGCAGCACCAGGCGCATCTGGCCCGGCTCGCTGGCAGCGTCGTGATAAAACTCGACCAGTTCGGTGTCCAGCAGCATGTCGCCGCGCACATAGCCGCCGGCGGCACTGACATTCCAGGCGCCCTGGCGGTCGAGCCGGGTGCGCATGAGGTCGGCGAAGCGCTTGCCGGGGCGCTCGGTCCAGCGCGCGAACTGGTACTGGCCGCGGGTGCCGGCGCTGCTGCTGAAGACGAGCTGGTCGGTGTCGTAAAAGCTGCCGGTGGTGGTGTCGAGCACCAGCAAGGTTAGCGCGTCGGCGCGCAGCGGGGCGGGATCGGTGGCGGGCACGGGGTCGTTCAGCACGTAATACACCACGGCGGGGATTTTGGTCTTTTCACCAAGGTTGACGCAGCCGGTCAGCAGCAGGCTCAGCGCGGCAAGGACAAGGGCGGATTTCATGGCATTTTTTCTCCAGGGCCGAGCCGCTGCTGGCCGGGGCCGAACAGGATGTCGCGCGGGTTGGACAGGCGCTGTCCGGCGGTGTTGAGGGTTTCGGCGCTGGTGCGCACGTCGCGGCTGATGTTGGTCAACTCCAGCGTGCTGGTTTCGGTGAGTTGCTGGATTTGCCCGGAAATCAGGCTGGCTTCGAGCTGCAGTTTTTCCATCGCGACGGTCGCTTCCTTCAGCGCGATGTCGGCGTTCTCACCGATGCTGGTAATGCTGCCCTCGGCACGGGTGGCGGCCTGGCTGATGCTGGCGCCGGCAAAGCGGAATTCGTCGGAGGCGTCGCGGATGCCCTGTACCACGGCGTCGAGGCTCTGCTTGTTGGCGGCCAGATGGCTGGACAATTCGTCGAGGTTGGCGAGCGTCTGGCTGATGGCGCGCTGGTTTTCGTCCGACAGCAGCGTGTTCATGCGTTCCAGCACCTGGGCACCGTTTTCCGCCATCCGGGACACCGCGGTGGCGACCTTGTCGATATCGGAGCTGCCCTCGGCGATCACCGGATAGCGCTCGCCCTGGGGCACCGCATCGAGCAAGGGCGCGTCACTCGGGCCGTTGTTGACTTCAACCGACGCGATGCCGGTCACCAGGTTGCGCTTGATGTAGGCCTCGGCGCCGACATGCACCGGCACGCCCTCGTCGATGCGGGCGGTGACGCTGACGGCTTCGTCGTTGTCCGTGGCGAAACGATAGCTGTGGACCACGCCGACCTTGATCCCGCGGATCTTCACCGGGCTGCCGACCGCCAGGCCGTCGAGCGACTGCTGCTTGAAGTAAAGCGTGTAGTTCTGATAGGCGACGCGATCGGCCGCGCCCGTCAGCCAGACGATGGCCACGGCCAACAGCGCAATCACCGCCAGCACCAGGGTGCCCACCAGGGTATAGCGGCCTTCAGTTTCCATGATTGGGTTCTCCTCCAGTGTCCTGTACTGGAAATACGTTGATAAACACGTTCATAACACGCACCCGGCTTGTTGGAAGTGACGAAATCTTTCGCAGGCAAGGCGCAAACCACAGCCAGGTTGAATACCTGGCGAGGATTTGTAACGCGGCATGCGGAAGATTCTCGTCATTTCCATTCAGCGTATTTCCAGTTCAGGACACTGACACCCGTGCGGCGAAGTAATCGCGCAGCCACGGGTTGTCGATGGTTTTCAGTTCGGCCACCGTGCCGCTGCCCAGCACGCGGCCGTCCGACAACACGATGATGCGGTCAATAATCGAAAACAGTGTATCCAAGTCGTGGGTGACGAGGAATACGGTGAGGCCGAGGCTGTCGGCCAGCAGCCGGATCAGCGCATCGAAGGCGCGCGCCGAGGTCGGGTCGAGCCCCGAGGTCGGCTCGTCCAGAAACAACAGTTCGGGGTCCAACGCCAGCGCGCGCGCCAGCGCCACCCGCTTGCGCATGCCGCCGGAGAGCTCGCTCGGGCGCTTTTTTGCGGCGTCCGGCGGCAGCCCGGCCAGCGCGAGCTTCAGCCGCGCCAATCGGCGGCAGGTGGCGTGCGGCAGCTCGGTGTGCTCGAACAGCGGGGTGGCGACGTTGTCTTCCACATTCATCGAGGAAAACAGCGCGCCATCCTGGAACAGCACGCCAAAACGTTGGCGCAGCTGGTTCATCTGCTCGGGCGAGCTGTCCAGGACCGACTGTCCGAACAGCTCGATGCGGCCGGCCTGCGGCTTCAGCAGGCCGATGATTTCGCGCAGCAGCACCGACTTGCCGGAACCGCTGCCGCCGATCAGCGCGACCACTTCGCCGCGCGCGACGGAAAGATCCAGATCGCGATGAATGCTGTTCCCGCCCAGCGTGGTGACGAGGCCGCGAACGTCGATGACGGTGTCTGTCATCAGATGCCCAGCTTCACGAACATGATGGCAAAAATGGCGTTGAGGATGATGATGGCGACCAGGCTCTGCACCACGGTGGAGGTGGTGTTGGCGCCGACGCTGCGCGCATCGCGGGTGACCGTGAGCCCCATGCGGCAGGCGATCAGCGCGATGAAAATGGCGAACACCGGCGCCTTGCCCAGCCCCACCAGCAGGGTTTTCAGGTCCAGCACGTCCACCACGCGGTCCATGAACGTGGAATAGGAGATATCGAGCTGCTGCTGGGTCACCAGCATGCCGCCGGCCATTCCGGCGATGTCGCCGATGAAGACCAGCAGCGGCAGGGCAAGCAGCAAGGCCAGGATGCGCGGGATCACCAGCACCGCCAGCGGCGACAGGCCGAGTGTGGTGATCGCATCGATTTCCTTGGTCACCTTCATGGTGCCGATCTGCGCGGTGATGGCGGCACCGGTGCGCCCGGCCACCAGGACGGCGACGATGATCGGCGAGACCTCGCGCAGGATCGCCAGCAGCAGGCCGTCGACGACAAAGATGCTGGCGCCGTATTGCTGCGCCTGCGAACCGAGCAGGTAGGCGAACACCACGCCCAGCAGGAACAGCATGCCGATCACGATCGGAATCGCGCCGACGAACACCGTGCGCACCTGGGCGCCGAATTCGCG
>JBAQND010000154.1:0-11129 GCA_049303455.1 Thiobacillus sp. | reverse complement strand
GTGATGTTCCGCGCCGCCGACGCCATGCTGCTGACCAAGACTGACCTGCTGGCCGTGCTCGACGACTTCGATTGCGACAAGGCCGAGGCGCACCTGCGCAATCTTGCCAATCCGGCGCCGGTGATGCGGCTGTCGGCACGCAAGGAACTCGACATGGAAACCTGGTACGCCTGGCTGCGTGAGCAGCTGGCCGCCCAGCGCGCCCGCGTCGCGCTCGGCCAGTCGCGCCGCCCGGCGATCCAGTCCGACGGCCAGAAACTCCACAGCGTCACCGCCTGATGAACGAGGCCCGCGCCTGGCTGGAGAAAATCCACGCCCTTGACTTCGGCCGCACGGTCAAGATCATGAACGTGTGCGGCGGCCATGAGCGCTCGATCACCCACGCCGGCCTGCGCGGCGCGTTGCCGGACTGGGTCGAGCTGGTGCCCGGCCCCGGCTGCCCGGTGTGCGTGTGCCCGGAGGAAGACGTCTACCAGGCGATGCAGCTGGCGCTCAAGGACCGCGTGATCCTGGTCGCGTTCGGCGACATGCTGCGGGTACCGGTCAACGTGAAGAAGGGCGAGGTGCGCTCGCTCGCCGAAGCGCAGGCCGCCGGCGCCGACGTGCGGCCGATCGCCAGCCCGCTCGACGCGCGCAGGATTGCGCTGGAGCATCCTGATCGGCCGGTGGTGTTCTTCGCGGCAGGCTTCGAGACCACGACCGCGCCGGTCGCGGCGATGCTGGCGGAAGGCATTCCGGGCAATCTCTCGATCCTGCTGTCCGGCCGGCTGACCTGGCCCGCGGTGGCGATGCTGCTCGACTCCGGAGCACCCGGTTTCGACGCGCTGGTCGCGCCCGGTCACGTCTCCACCGTAATGGGGCCGGAGGAATGGGCCTTCGTCGTCGACCGCCACGAAATCCCCGCTGCGGTCGCCGGTTTCGCGCCGGAATCCTTGCTGGCGTCGTTCTATTCGGTGCTGCGCCAGCTGAAAAGCGGTGAGCGCTTCCTCGACAACTGCTATCGCGAAGTCGCACATCCCGGCGGCAATCTGACCGGCCGCCGCCTGCTCGATGAAACCCTGGCAATCGTCGACGCCAACTGGCGTGGCATCGGCATCATCCCCAACTCGGGCTATGCGCTGAAGCCTGCCTTCGCCAGACACGACGCGCGTCTGCTGTTCCTCGACCATAGCGATCCCACTCGCCGCCGCGCCGGCGAAATGCCGCCCGGCTGCGATTGCGCGCAGGTGGTGCTGGGCAAGATCTATCCCAACCAGTGCCGCATCTACGGCCGTGCTTGCACCCCGCGCAACCCGGTCGGGCCCTGCATGGTGTCGGACGAAGGCGCCTGCCGCATCTGGTGGGCGGGCGGCGTGCGCGTAGCCGCCGATGCCTGAGCGCATCGCGCAGCACATCACGATCAGCGGCCGGGTACAGGGCGTGGGCTTCCGGCCCTTCGTCTACCGCCTGGCGCAGCAACACGGCATCACCGGCTGGGTGCGCAACGTCGACGGCGCGGTGGAAATCCATGCCGAGGGCAGGCCCGCGCAGCTGCAGCGTTTCAGCGATGCGCTGCTGAACGAGGCACCGCCGCTGTCCGCTCCCGGCCCGCTCGCTGTCGCCGCCTGCGTACCCGAACACATCGAAACGTTTTCCATTCTCGACAGCCAGTCGGGCAGTGACGCTGATATTCATTTGCCGGCGGACGGCTTCGTCTGCGCCGACTGCCTCGCCGAACTGCACGACCCGGCCAACCGCCGCCACCGCTACCCCTTCATCAACTGCACCCAGTGCGGCCCGCGCTACACGCTGATCACCGCCCTGCCCTACGACCGCCCGAATACGGCCATGCGCGAATTTGTGTTGTGCCCGGATTGCCGGCAGGAATATGAAAACCCGCTTGATCGGCGTTTTCATGCCGAGCCGATCGCCTGCCCGGCGTGCGGGCCGCATCTGCAGTTCGTTTCGGGCAAGGAAACGCACGAAGGTGATAAGGCCGCGCTGGCGGCTGCGGTCGCGGCGCTCAGGGCCGGGGAAATCCTTGCGGTGAAAGGCGTCGGCGGCTATCACCTGATGTGCGATGCCAGTAACGACGCGGCTGTATCAAGCCTGCGCGCCCGCAAGCCACGGCCGGCGAAACCGCTGGCGGTGATGTTCCACGATATCGATGGCTTGCGCGCGGAGGTGCACACCACGCCGGCGCTGGAAAGTTTTCTCGCATCGCCCGAGCGCCCCATCGTGCTGCTGCCGAAGCGCGCCGATGCGTCGCTGTCGGAATCCGTCGCCCCCGGCCTCGCCGAAGTCGGCTGCCTCTTGCCCTACTCGCCCTTGCACGACCTGCTGCTTGCCGACTTCGGCGCCCCGCTGGTGGCCACCTCGGGCAATCTTTCCGGCGAGCCGGTGCTGACCGACAGGCAGGAAGCGCAGACCCGCCTCGCCCATATCGCCGATGCCTTCGTGCACCACGACCGCCCCATCGTGCGCCCGGCCGACGACCCGGTGTATCGCGTCATCGCCGCTGTCCCGCGGCCGCTTCGGCTCGGGCGCGGCAGCGCGCCGCTCGAGCTGGAATTGCCCGCGGCGCTGTCCGAACCCGTGCTGGCGCTCGGCAGCCATATGAAGAACACGCTCTGCCTCGCCTGGGGCACGCGCGCCGTCGTCTCGCCGCACATCGGCGAACTCGACACGCCGCGCAGCCTCGATACGCTGGCGCAGGTGGCGGCGGACCTGCAGCGCCTGTATCAGGTGCAGGCCACGCGCTTGCTGGTGGATCGGCATCCCGGCTACGGCTATCGCCGGTTGGCCCGCGACAGCGGATTGCCGCTGGCCGAAATCTTGCATCACCCCGCCCACGCCTCGGCGCTGGCGTGGGAATTTCCGGCCGTCGATGAATGGATCGTGTTCGCCTGGGACGGCGTCGGCCTCGGCGAGGACGGCAGCCTGTGGGGCGGCGAAGCCTTCACCGGCGCGCCCGGCCACTGGCAGCGCGCCGCATCGTTCAGACCGTTCCATCTGCCCGGCGGCGACAAGGCTGGGCGCGAGCCGTGGCGCGCCGCGGCGGCGCTGTTGTGGGAGACGGATCAGCCCGCGCCCTTCGCCCCCGAGCCGCTGCATCAGGCGTGGTCGGCGCGGCTCAACAGCCCCGCCAGTTCGTCGGTCGGTCGCCTGTTCGATGCCGCGGCCGCGCTGTGCGGCGTTTGCACCCACGCCAGCTTCGAGGGCGAAGGGCCGATGCGGCTGGAAGCCGCCGCATACGTTGCGGAAGGCCAGACCATCGAATTGCCGCTCGACCGCGACCCGGCCGGCATCTGGCGCAGCGACTGGGCACCGCTCTTGCCGATGCTCACCGACACCACTCGCCCAGTAGCTGAGCGCGCGGCCCGCTTTCATCTCAGCCTGGCGCAGGCGCTGGTCGGCCAGGCGCAGCAGCTGCGCGCGCAAACCGGCATCCGCTCGGTCGGCCTTACCGGCGGCGTGTTCCAGAACCGCCTCCTCGCGGAGGCGGCCATCGACCGCCTCCGGGCCGCAGGCTTTGCCGTTTACCTGCCGCAACGTGTTCCCATCAACGATGCCGGGTTAAGCTTCGGCCAGGTCATCGAATTTCTTCACCGCTAACAACCCATGGACGACACCCGCATTCTTCTCGCGCACGGCAACGGCGGCCGCCTGATGCGCGAGCTCATCACCGACATCTTCGCCCGCCATCTCGGCAACCCGCTGCTCGACACCGACGCCGATGCGGTGGCGCTGCCGCATGTGGACGGCGACCTCATGGTCACCACCGATGGCTTTACCGTCGACCCGCTCGAATTCCCCGGCGGCAATATCGGTTCACTGGCCGTGCACGGCGTGGTCAACGACCTGGCGGTGGCCGGGGCCGATCCGCTCTATTTCACCCTCTCCGCACTGATCGAGGAAGGGCTGGAAATCGCGAAGCTGGACCACTACATCACCAGCTTTGCACGCGCCGCGCGCCAGAACCACGTCGCCGTGGTGGCGGGCGACACCAAGGTGGTGCGACGCGGCGAAGGCAGCGGCCTCTATCTGACCGTCACCGGTATCGGCGTGCGGCGCGCGGGCGCGCATCTGACGATGAGCCGCATCGCGCCGGGCGACGTGGTGCTGGTCTCCGGCCCGGTCGGCGATCACGGCATTGCGGTGATGCTGGCGCGCGAGCAGTTCGGTCTGGCAGGCGAGTTGCGCTCGGATTCCGCCTCGGTGCTGCCGCTGGCGCGTGCCATCCGCGACTTCCCTGACCTCAAATTCATGCGCGACCCGACGCGCGGCGGGCTCGCCACCGTCGCCCACGAAATCGCGCGCGCCAGCGGCCACAGCGTGGCGCTGGAGCAGAACGCGGTGCCGCTGCGTCCGGAAGTCGTGTCGGTGTGCGAAATGCTGGGCTACGACCCCTACTTCCTGGCATGCGAAGGCCGCATCGTCGCCGTCGTCGAACCTTTCACGGCCGGCGACGTGCTCGCCCGCTGGCGCGCCCTGCCGGAAGGCCGCGACGCCTGCATCATCGGCCGCATCGAGGTGGGGGGCGGGCGGGTGATCCTGGAAACCCCGCTCGGCGGCCGCCGCATTCTGGACGAACTGGAAGACGACCCGCTGCCGCGGATCTGCTGAATAGCGGCGCGGAAGTTATTCTCGGGGCTGCCGGTTGGCACGGACGGGTTGCCTTTGTGAGCGGCCTTCCGCATGGGCCGAGGCGGGCATGCCGCCGCGCCCCAGCAGCTTGGCATTGATCGCCACGATCACGGTGCTGGCCGACATCAGCACCGCACCTACTGCCGGGGTCAGCAACAACCCCCAATAGGCCCCCACGCCGGCGGCGAGGGGAATCGCAAATGCGTTGTAGCCGGTGGCCCAGATCAGATTCTGGATCATCTTGCCGTAGGTCCTGCGCGAGAGACCCAGAATCGCCGCCACATCTTCCGGGTTGTTGCTCACCAGCACGATGTCGGCCGCTTCGATCGCGACGTCGGTCCCGGCACCTATGGCCACGCCCAGGTCCGATTCCACCAGTGCCGGCGCATCGTTCACGCCGTCTCCGACCATCGCCACGGTGATGCCGCGACTCTTTACTTCGCGGATCTTCTCCGCCTTTTGCTCCGGCAGCACTTCGGCGAAGTAGTCGTCCAGATCCAGTTGCTTTGAAACCGTTTGTGCCACCGCTTGCGAGTCGCCGGTGAGCATCATGCATTGGATGCCCATGGCCTTGAGCCGCGCGATGGCCGCTTTCGATTCCGGGCGCACCACGTCGGCCAGTCCGAACACGGCGGCAGCGGTGCCGTCCACCAGCAGGAAGATGGTGGTCTTGCCCTCGGCGGCGAGCGCGTCGAGTTTGGGGTGCTGGACCTGGATGCCCTGTTCCCGCAGATAGCCCGGGCTCACCATTTTGATTTCCCGGCCTTCGACCACGGCCTGCGCGCCGCGGCCGGTCAGGTTCTTGAAATCGCTCGCTTGCGGCCATTCCAGCTGGCGTTCCTTCGCCGAGCGCACGATGCCGGCGGCGATGGGATGTTCCGACTGGCTCTCCAGCGCGGCGGCCAGGCGCAGGCAGGCCGCCTCGTCCAGCTCGCGCAGCGGCACGATGTCGCTCACGCCGAAGCGGCCTTCGGTCAAGGTGCCGGTCTTGTCGAACACCACGGCCCCCAGGTTGCGCGCCCGCTCGAATGCCGCGCGGTCGCGGATGAGCAGGCCATGCGAGGCGGACATGCTGGTGCTCACCGCAACGACCAGCGGCACGGCGAGGCCGAGGGCATGTGGACAGGCAATCACCATCACGGTGACGGCGCGCTCCATGGCGAAGGCGAAATCGCGTCCCAGCGTCAGCCACACGAACAAGGTGGCGACGCCGCCGCCGAGCGCAATGGCGGTCAGCCACACCGCCGCCCGGTTGGCCAGGTCCTGGGTGCGCGAGCGCGATTCCTGGGCTTTTCGCACCATCTCCATCACCTGCGCCAGATAGGTCTGCCCGCCGGTCTTTTTGACTTCGAGGGTGATCGCGCCTTCGCCGTTGACCGAGCCGCCGATGGCCTCGGCGCCCTCGCCTTTTTCCACCGGCTTCGATTCCCCGGTGAGCATGGATTCATCCAGGCTGGTCTGGCCGGAGACAATGATGCCGTCGGTGGGCACGCGTTCGCCCGGCTTCACCAGTATCCGGTCGCCGGGTGCGACGTCGCCGACGGGAATGTCCTCGGTGTTGCCGTCCGGCTGCACGCGGTGCGCTTCGGAAGGCAGCAGCCGCACCAGGGCCTCGAGGGCGCCGGAGGCGCCGAGCACCGACTTCATCTCGATCCAGTGGCCGAGCAGCATGATGTCGATCAGGGTCGCGAGTTCCCAGTAGAAGCCCATGCCGGCCAGGCCGAAGGTGACCGCGCTGGAATAGAAGTAGGCCGCGCTGATGGCCACGGCGATCAGCGTCATCATGCCCGGCCGCCGCTGCTGGAGTTCTTCGCCGAAGCCCTTCAGGAACGGCCAGCCGCCATAGAAGAACACGACGCTGGAGAAGCCGAACAGCACATAGGCGTCGCCGCGGAACGCCACCGGCGCCGCCAGGCCGAGCATATCCCACAGGCCGGAGGACAAGGCCAGGATGGGAACCGTCAGCGCCAGCGAAATCCAGAAGCGTTGCCTGAAATCCGCCACCATGTGGGCGTGGTGGTCGTGGGCGCCGTGCTTGTCCTGCCCCGCCTGCGCGCCAGTGTGCTTGCCATGACCGGCAGGCATGGCGCCCTTGGCGTGTGCGTGTTCAGCGTGCTCGTCCATTCGCTTCTCCCGTCATCTGCCGATCCGATCAGCGATCACGTCACGGCGCGATGCCCTGCATCGGTCGCTCTCCTGATCAGGCCTTGATCAGGAAATTCCGCATCATTCCCATGTCCTCGTGTTCCAGGTTGTGGCAGTGGTAGAGGAACAGCCCCGGGTAATGCTCGAAGCGCATCAGCACCCGGACCCGCTCGCCCGGCATGACCAGCGCCGTATCTTTCCAACCCTCGTCCACATAGCCCTCGCTCACGCTGCGCCAACCAGCCATCGCACTGGGATGAACCCGTCGATCGATGACACGGAACTGCACCCCATGCACATGCATGGGGTGCGGCATGCTGCCCATCATGCCCATGCCGGCTTCGTTGATGAATTCCCACACTTCGGTTGAGCCGAAGCGTACGACTTCGTCGCGTGCCACGCCTTCCATCTCGAACAGGCGCCCGTTCAGGCTCCAGCGCATGCCGCTTGCGGTGATGTGTATGGGCCGGGGGTCGTTCAGGTTGTGGGCTTGCTCCGGGCGCAAGGCGGGAATGCTCGCCAGCTTCCCGGGCAGCTTTTCCGAAACTGCAGCGCCCTGCCCCATGCGCACTTTGAGCACAGGGAATGCAGAACCTTGGGTCGGTCCGCCGCCGCCCATCATGCCTCGCCCCATCATGCCGCCGCCGCTTGACGCGACGAAGGGCAGGCTGACCAGGTTGATTGTCTCGCCCGCTGCACGCGCCGAAAAATCGACCCACAGTTCGATCCGCTCCGACGGTGCAAGCGTCACGTACGGCCGGCTCACCGGCGCGGCAAGCAGGCCGCCGTCGGTGCCGATCACGGTCAGCGGCGTGCCGTCGTACCAGGCCAGTTTGTAGATGCGGGAATTCGATCCGTTCACCAGGCGCAGTCGATAAGGCCTGCGCTCGGCGGCGAGCATGTAATCGGGGCGGCCGTTCACGTGGATGCGGTCGCCCAGAAAACCGGTCATGCTCGACATCATGCCCATCATTCCCGGGCCGCTGCCGATGTACTGCAGCTGGTTGTCGCGGATGAAGCTGCGGTCCTGGATCACCACACTGACATCGCGCTCGCCGGCCGGCAGGCCCAGTGCCTGCTCTTCGTCATCGCTCACGATGAAGAGTCCCGTGAGGCCGGCATACACCTGGGAGCCGGTCATGCCGTGCGGATGCGGATGGAACCAGTAGGTGCCGGCGCGGTTGATCACTTCAAACTCGTACACATAGCGCCCGCCCGGACCGACGGCGAAACGCGGATGGCCATCCGCCGCTTCCGGCACCAGCAGTCCGTGCCAGTGCACCACGCTGGGCTGCGATACCTCGTTGATGAAATGGATGCGCACGCGCGTGCCACGGTGGACCCGGATCACCGGGCCAAGCGGGCTACCGGGCTGATGGGAAACCGCCCGTTCATCGCCCTTGATCACCTTTGCGCGGTAACGCCAGACGTGGGTCGGCGCGCCCCGATAAAGCGGGATCTGATCCGGCACCGCGCGCAATTCAATTTCCAGGTCAGGCGTGAATGCGCCCGTCGCTATCGCGGCGCTTTGCGCAGATTGCACCGCACCCGGCACGGCGCCCATCAGGGCGGTCCCGCCCAGCATGCCGATAAAACGTCTGCGGCCTATCTGCTTCAAAAAAGTCACTTATTACTCTCCCATCGATTCATAACCTCGCCAGGACCTCGCCAGGAACGCGCCATGTCCCGTCGCTGGCTATCCGTCAGCACGCCATCGATTTTTTGCTGCAGGTCGATCGCCGCGTCGAGTTGCTGACGCTGAAGCTCGAGTAATTTCTGCGAAGCAGCGCGAATCGCGTCCCAGTCCCGCTCCTCGCTCATATGCAAACGGTTGAGTGCGTCCTGCGCAGCCCAAAGCTGCTGTACCAGGCTGCGGTTGCGCGCCAGTGCCTCTTGCTGCAGCTGGCCGATCTTCTGCGCTTGCTCGGACGTCAGGTCAGGGGGCGCCATGCCAAAGCCCATTCCTGCGCCCATCCCGGGCATCCCGGGCATCCCCGCGCCATACTGGCCCATCATCCCGTGGGACCTGCCCATGCCCCATCCATCGCCCGGCACCGCGCGCCCCATCATTCCAGGCCCCATGCCATACCAGCCCTGACCGCTGTCTGCACGATAGCCGCCGTCCCAGGCGCCCATCCGTCCCCAGCCATGCCACGGCCCGTAGCCCATGCCGCCATAGCCGAATGCGAGCCATCCCGTGACGACGACGAGAATCACCCACAAAGCGATCCAGAATCCACGCTTCCGACTCATTTCTTTTCCTTTCCGCAAACAGGATGCACAGCCCGCGCGGCGCGCACGCCCGGGGGTTGTCTGGCTACTCGGTCAAATCGCGCTTTCTCTTCTGAAATTCCTGTTCGTCGATCTCGCCGCGCGCATACCGTTGCTTGAGAATGTCCAGCGCCTTGCTGTCACCGCCGCTGCGCCCGTCCCCGCCGGAAGACGTGGCCACCCATTTCACCAGCGCGACAATGCCGACGATGATGAGCACCCACCACAGGATCATGAAAACCCCGCCGAATCCGAAACCGCCTGCCATGCCATAACCATCCATCATGGTCGTTCTCCTGTCATCACTTCCTGCCGTTTCCGGCTGCTCAATTGCAATACGCTCAACGAAGTCCTGGACAAGTCGTCACCCCGGCGGAGGCCGGAGGCCAGGCGCTTGATTTAACTGGACTCCGGCATGCACCCGCAAAGGGCAGGCCGCGGTTGTAAACAGCAAAAGCTGTAACAACCGCGCACCGCCGGAATGACGACTGTGGACTTGTTCAGAGCGTCCCTCAGTAACCCATCATGTTCCTGCCATAGCCGCGGCGCATTTGCACCATCTGCTCTTTGGTGAATACGGCGGCGGCTTTGTTTTCCATATCGATGCGCGCCTCCAAGGCCTGGCGCTGAATGTCCGCGAGCTTGTCGTAGGCTTTGCCGATCGCCGCCGGGTCGCGCTTCTCCGCATTCACCAAATCGCCCAGGTTGGCCTGCGCCTCCCACATCTGAAGCATGAGCGCACGCTGCTTCTTCATCGACTCGGTCTGGATCTTTTTCAATTGGGCGGTCTGCGCTTCGCTGAGGTTGGGCATGGCCATCGGCCCCATGCCGCCACCCATTCCGGGGCCCATGCCATAACCTGACCCCATCCCCCCCCTCATGCCCGGGCCCATCATCATTCCCGCACCGGGACCATAGCCCATCCCGCCACCCATCATGCCCATTCCCGGCCCCATGGCGCCCATCATGGGACAGCCCCAGCCCCCGCCCATCATGTTCGTCATTCCCCCCATCATGCCCGGGCCCATCATCATTCCCGCACCGGGACCATAGCCCATCCCGCCACCCATCATGCCCATGCCGTAGCCCGGCATCGCGCCGGGCGCACCGCTTCCCTGTGCCTGGCCTTGCATCATCACTTGTTGATCGGGCATCGCAGGCTCTGCCGCCGAAGCGGACACTGCCGTTCCCGCCAGAGCAAAGGCGGTGATGGAAGATGCCAGTAAGGTTTTCATGGAGGTGTTCATTTAAAACTCCTTTACGTCTTGCTGTTGACAAAAAACCACTGGAACCAGCTGCGCGCCATTGAATCAGCGCACGCCTTGTTCCGTGGCACATAACGCAGTCCGGTCGTTGCAATCACTTGATCACCGCAATCTGGTGTCCCTCGCCCGCCGGTAGCTGGATCGTGTCGGTAACGGTGAAGGTGTTCTGGTCCACGACCCATATCTTTGGCGCCTTGCTGCTGGAGACATAGACTTTTCCGGTTCCCGGGATCTTGTCGAGGTGGTAGGGCTCGGGCGAAAGTGTCAGGACGCGCCGCTTGCCGGTTGCGGTGTCCAGCGCCACCAATTTGTCATCCGACCGGCTGCTGATAAAAAGCGTTTTTCCGTCGTCGCCGATGTCCAGTCCGTGCAGGCGTTTGCCGATCGTGTAGGTCGTTTTGACCTTGCCTTCCTCGACCGACACGACGGAAACCGTTCCGGCCCGGTCATTCGCCACGTAGAGGGTTCTTTCGTCAGGCGAAAAGGCCAGGTGCTCCGGCGACGGCCCCGCCTCCAGCGAGCGCACCACGGTCCACGAACCCAGATCGATCTCGCTGATCGTCCCATTGCCGCTGTTGCTCACATAGGCATGCTTGCCGTCTTTCGTGACCAGCGTGTAGTTAGGTGACGGCCCTGTTTTGATGGTCTTGAAAACCTTGTTGCCGACGAAGTCGACCACGCTGATGCCACCACGCGTCGGATGGGTCGACAGGACGTATTTGCCGTCCGGCGTAATCGCCTGGTGATGGGTCCATCCGGACACCGGGATTTCGGCCATGACATGGCCATGCCCGGGATGGACGACATACAGCTTGCTGTTGG
>JBAQND010000153.1:0-9030 GCA_049303455.1 Thiobacillus sp. | reverse complement strand
ACCCTGCGTCAGCACCCCAGTGGCCGGGCACTGTTCGCGGATCACCCCGCCCAGTTGCACCACCGCCGCGTGCAATGCCACCACCAGGCGCGGGTTGCGCACCTGCGCGATGCCGGGCAGCCAGATGCAGTTTTCTTTAGAGAAACACTGAACGATTCCGTCATCGCGAGGAGCGACGCGACGTGGCGATCCAGAAGTCTTTGATTTGGCTGGCATTCCGGATGGATTCGCTTCGTTGGAAATGACGAAGGGTGAATTTTTCAGCGCTGCTTGAAGCGTATCGGGCGCCCGTTCTGCCGCATCCTGCCTGAAGGACTCCGCTGTCATCCCGTGCGCCGCACACCAGGCCAGCGCCTGCTCCGGATCGGCCACCCCCACCGCCAGCATGCCGCAACGCCAAAACTCCGCATCGCGTCCCGATAGCGCCTCGATGCCCACCACCCAGTCCGCATAGCCCGCCATCGAGCGCAACGCCAGCGCCGAAACCGGCTCCGCGTAATCCCACGGCAGCAACGGCGAGAGGATGCCGCCTCCCGCCCAGGACGACTCGCTGCCTACGGTGCCGCGGTCCAGCAGCGTCACGCAATAGCCGCGATGCAACAAAATCAGCGCAGCGCTCAGGCCAGAAACCCCCGCGCCCAGGACGACGACGGACGTTTTCTGCCCCGATGTGCCGGACTCACGCACAGGCGGCCCCTACAACTAAAGTTGTATAGATGCGTCCCCAGCAGACTGGCAAGCTGACGAGCCAAAATACAAAAGCGAAGGGGGAGGAAGTGAATGGGCGTGGATTCACACTGGTGGAATTGCTGGTTGTCCTGGCGGTGGGGGCAATTTTATTGACGATTGCTATTCCAGGCTATGCATTTCTGGTAAACGGCAGCAGGCTGGCGGCTGTGACCAATGATCTGGTTACCGCGCTGCATCTGGCGAGATCCGAGTCGATCAAGCGAGGTGTGCACGTCACGGTATGCAAGACCAGCAACGCCGCGGCTGTGGCGCCGGTCTGTGATACCACAGCCAATTGGCAGCAGGGCTGGCTGGTATTTGTCGATGGCGGAACAATAGGGGTGATTGATTCGGGCGACATCCTCTTGCGGGTTCAAAACAGCCTGCTCGCAGCCGCAACCATCACAACCAGTAACTACAGCAGCTATATCAGTTACCTGCCAAGCGGAAGGAGTCAGGGGTCGAATGGCTTGGCCAATGGCACCTTGCGCGTTTGCATTGCGAGCACCCGCCGCGACATCATCATCAACAACACCGGGCGCATACGGATCAAATCCAATACCTGTTGATTGTCACCACAGACTCAAGTTGACCACGTTCAGGACGTTAAGGAGGGTGCTTTATAAAAGCACCATCGGGTGGACTTGGCCGTTCATAAACCCAATCCCGCCATTCGTCTTGCGGAACTGGACTTCCCAAGCCCTCTTTCTTAACGTGACAGTGTGAAATGCGAGAACTTGAAAACCATGGTTGACGCACCGGCCTCAAAGCGCGGCTTTACCCTGATCGAGCTGATGGTCACGCTGGCTGTGCTGGGCATTCTGCTTGGCATTGCTGTTCCGAGCTACCAGACGTTTGTGATGAACAGCCGTATGGCTTCGCAGACCAATGATCTGGTCACCGCGCTCAGCTTGGCCCGCAGCGAGTCCGTCAAGCGTGCCGCCAACGTAACTGTGTGCGCCAGCAGTGATGGTGCCACCTGCACCGGGGGCTGGGCGGCGGGCTGGATTGTGCGGGACGCGGCCGGCACGCCCATTCGCGTACAACAGGCTTTGAACGGCGGCAGTACCTTGACGGGAGGGGCGAATGTGGCGAGCGCAATTACCTTCACCGCAAGTGGCCGCACGACCATTCCGACTACCGCTAACGAGGCTGCCACCACCCTTACCCTCTGCCCGCCCAGCCCGGCTGCCGTCCAGGGGCGAGCCATTCAGGTCGAGTGGACCGGACGGACGCGATTTGCCCCAATTGCATGCCCGTGAGAATGCCCATGAAACAGTCTGGATTTACGTTACTTGAAGTGCTGGTCGCCATGCTGGTGCTGTCGATTGGCCTGCTTGGTCTGGCGGGCTTGATGGCCTCCAGCATGCGAAACAACCAGAGCGCCTATCACAGCACACAGGCCACCTGGCTTGCCTACGACATTCTTGACCGCATGCGGGCCAACCGGGCGGGTGCCCTGGCGGGCGGCTACGGTGCCGCAAGTGCGTTGGGCGCCCCGGCCAACTGCTCGACCGCCGCCCCCAGCGGCTCAATTGCCGCCCAGGATATCGGTGGCTGGAAAAACATGGTTGCTTGCGCGCTGCCCGAAGGCGATGGTGCGATTACCGTCACGCCGGCAAGTCGCCAGGTCAATATCACCATCCAGTGGAACGACGCACGTGGCACCGGTGGGCTTGCCAACCAGCAACTCACAGTTGAAAGCCAGCTATGAAAAAGACAAATCAAAAGTTGTTGCGGGTTCGGCTGATCGGAAAGTCCAGGGGGGTTAGTCTGGTCGAGTTGATGATTGCCATGACCATCGGCCTGGTTTTGCTTGGTGGTATTGCTTATATCTTTTTGGGCAGCCAGCAGACTTTCCGCACGCAGGATGATTTTTCACGCATCCAGGAAAACGTGCGCTACGCGCTGGATCAGGTGGGCGTGGACGTCAGAATGGCAGGCTACGCGGGCTGTGTGAATCTGTCCTCGATCGATCTGGCCAATCCTACGGCCATCCCCATCAACGTGATTGCGAATGGCGCCCCTGCCGTTGGTCTGGACCAAGCGATGCGCGGCTACGATGGCGCATCGTGGGCAGCTCCAGGTACGGCGCCGGCGAACTGGGTTGCTGGTACCGGCGTATTTCATGTCACGCGGGCAGCCACACAGGGCGTGAACCTGACCGGCAACATGACGGCTGACAATGCCAATATTCAGATCAATGGCAACCCTGCGGGGTTCGTTGACGAGCAAGCCCTGCTGATTTCCGACTGCGTAAGCGCCGACTTGTTCAGGACGACCAATGTGTCATCAACTGGCGGCACGGTTACCATTGCGCACGCAATCAGCAATTGTTCGAACATTGTTCCCGTAGCCGCATGTAATACCGACAACAAGCTTTCCAAGGCGTATGGCGCAAATGCCGAAATCTTTGCAATCCTGAGCACGACCTATTTCATCGGGACGAATCCGGCGGGCAACCCTGCGCTTTATCGCCGCGCGATAGTCGGCACGGAAGTGAGCGCGGCAGAGGAAATGGTGGATAACGTCGAGCGCATCGTGATGCGCTTCGGCATCGATACCGACAATGATTTTGTGGTTAACAGCTATGTTGCGGCAGGTGGCGTGACCGATTGGCGTCAAGTCATGACGGCCAGGTTGAGCATGGTCTTCCGCAGCAATTCGGATAATGTCGCCACCCAGATTCAGCCCTATGTCATTGAAGGCGTGACGGTGACGCCCATCGACAGGCGGCTGCGTCAGGTGGCAACCGCCACCATTGGCCTGCGCAATCGTCTGCCCTGAAAACGATCATGAAACCTACCGCACAATACTTCTCAACCCCCCGGCGCCGCCAGACCGGCATGGCGCTAATCACCGGCCTCATCTTCATGGTGGTGTTGACGCTGCTCGCCCTGGCCGCCATGCGGACCACCACGCTCGAAGAGCGCATGTCCGGCAATGCGCGGGATCGGGATCTGGCTTTTCAGTCAGCCGAGGCAGCCTTGCGGGCCGGCGAGCAGGTTGTATCAGGAGCAGCCCTACCCGCTTTTGCCTTGGGCACGCCGCTTACCCCACGCATTGCTGCCGGCACGCTCACCACCTATTGGCAAAACACGCATCCTTGGGCGACGCAGTCCGTCGCGATTTCCTGGCAGCCCGCAGGCACCAGTGCCGCGCCACAATACGTGGTCGAGGATATGGGGGCTACAGCATGCCCCGGCGGCGGTATTGGAATTGGTCCCGTCCCTGATTGTGGCGTGTACAGGGTGACGGCGCGTGGTGCGGGAAGCAGCGCGAACACCGTGGTGATATTGCAGGCCGTTTACCAACGCTGAATCGGGGAAAGATCATGTCTGGACTTCGTATTAACCATCTCTGGCATCTTGGGCTGGGCATTGCCCTGATCATCGGGAGCGTGCTGCATACCCAGGTCGCACAGGCGGCCGAGCAGATCGTTGGTCAGGTGACGAAAAACGACACCGCGCGCAAGAAGATTGAAATAGACGGCATTGCGTACGACGTTTCGCCTCAACTGGTAGCCAGGCAATCAGGCCCCATGGCTTTTGCAAGAAAAGTGGGCGACATCAAGCCGGGTCAAAGCGTGATGTTCGAAATGGAAAAAGGGGTGATCACAAGCATCACCCTGATCGAAGGCCCCGTTCCCATGTGAGGGTTCGGATGACGGGTAGGCGATCGATAGACATTGCAGACCTCTTGAAGAGGGAAAAAATCATGACACAGACAAAATTTTCAAGCCATCCGGTCAAGGCACCCAACAACAGGCATGGGTTCTCTCTGGCTGGCATGGCCGGAATGCTTGCGCTCACCATGGCAATGTCGGCACAGATCGCCTCGCGGCCAGCACAGGCCGCAATTGCGGACGTGCCGCTGTATCTGACCAGCCCCGTCGAGCCGAATATCATGTTCGTCATAGACGACTCCGGCTCGATGCATTTTGAGTTGATGCCGGACGGACTGATCCTGGAGGACGCGCGATATATTTTTCCCCGGGCAAGCGATGTGTATGGCACATCGGACTACACGAACCGCGCGCCTACCGTGGACAATAACGCGCCCTACAATGCTTTGTCCCGCTCGCCTCAGGTCAACACGCTTTACTACAATCCCTCCATCACGTACACGCCCTGGATCAAGCATGACAATACTCTGTACCCAAATGCGGCCCCTGCAAGCGCTTATCACAATCCGGAAAAGACCAGCGCAGGCTATCGCAACCTGACGGCTAACAACACCCATAACATCTCATGGACTTCCTGCACCTCCGCCACCGCCTGCAGCTATTCCACAGCTAGTAAGACTTTTTGGCCAGCCACGTACTTCTGGCACAACGGTGGCGATATATGGACCTGGGGTAACTACACCAAGGTCGAGATCAAAAGCACGACGGCCAGCTATAGTGGACACGGCCGTGAATCAAGGAGCGACTGCACTGGCGGAACCTGTACCTATGCGCAGGAAATCCAGAACTTCGCCAACTGGTATACCTACTACCGTTCGCGCATCCTGGCTGCTCGTGCCGGCATCGGCAGGGCCTTCGCGCAGCAGGGCGAGGATGTTCGTGTGGGTTTTGGCGCCATCAACTACACCACAACCGGAATTGACGGGGTCAGCACGGGAACCGTCGTTCGCGGCGTACGTAAATTCACTGCGGGTACGAATCGGGAAAATTTCTTCAGCGATTTGTACACGCGGAATATCCCGGCATCCGGCACCCCGCTCCGCAGCGCGCTAAATCGAGTTGGACAGTATTATTCCAGTTCGGATAACCGCGGCCCTTGGGGCGCCAATCCCGGGACCAGCGATGCGACCGCCCATCTGGAATGCCGCCAGAGCTATACCGTCCTGATGACCGATGGCTACTGGAGCGGGGGGGATAGTTATCAGGCCTCGACATCAGCTGCGCGGGAAAACGTCGACGGCACCAGTGGCCCGACCATAACCGGCCCGGGCAGTACATCATTCACCTACTCGGCCGTGTCGCCCTTCACAGACGGGAATGGGAATACGCTTGCCGATGTGGCGATGTATTACTGGAAGAATGATTTGCGGACCGATCTGGACAACGAAGTGCCGACCAGTGAAATCAATCCGGCTTTCTGGCAGCACATGGTGACGTTTGGGGTGGGGTTGGGGGTTACAGGATCAATCGACCCCGATGACGCTTTTGACGCGATCGACAGCGATCCGCTGATCACAATTGCCTGGCCTGACACCAGCCCGGGTACAGAAACCTGCGCTGGTGCGACGTGCCAAGCCAGGATTGATGACCTGCTTCATGCCTCGGTCAACGGTCGCGGCGGCTTCTTCAGCGCGTCGGACCCGAATACCTTTGCAACCGAGCTGTCCAATGTACTGAACAGCATCACGGACAGGATCCTTTCATCCTCGTCCGTCGCGTCGAATTCGACGCGACTGTCTTCGTTCACACACCTTTATCAGGCATTGTTCAAGAGTGGCGACTGGTCCGGCCAGCTCAAGGCATACCCGCTCCTCGCGGATGGCTCGCTTGGCGCCGAAGCCTGGGACGCGGCGGACGTGATACCCGCGCATGGCTTGCGCAACATCAAGACCTGGAATGGTTCCACCGGCACGGATTTCCTCGGCGCGCTCGGTGGCCTGTCTGCAGATCAGGTCAATTACCTGCGCGGTGATGACAGCCACGAAATCAGTAACAGCACAGGCCCCTCGGATACCTTGCACGTGTTTCGCAACCGCAGCGGCAAGCTTGGCGACATCATCAATTCCGACCCGCATTATGTGAAGAGCGAGAATTTCGGCTACAACATTCTGCCGGGTGACGAGGGGACCAGTTATTCAACTTTTCTTAGCGGTAAGAGCAGTCGCACCGCCGTGATTTATGCGGGCGCCAACGACGGGATGCTGCATGGTTTTGACGCGGCAACGGGGCAGGAGAAACTGGCCTATGTGCCGAATGGGGTATGGCCCAATTTGCCGCTGCTGACCGATCCGGCCTATACGCACAAGTATTTTGTCGATGGTTCGCCCACTGCCTGGGATGCTTATTGGGGCACAAGCTGGAAAACCGTGCTGGTTGGCAGCCTGGGGGCAGGCGGCAAGGCGGTGTATGCCCTGGACGTGTCAAATCCAGATACGTTCGGCAATTCGAATGTGTTGTGGGAGTTTACTCACACGGACATGGGCTATGTCATGGGGAACGTCACGGTCGCCCGGTTTGCGGATGACAACTACTGGGCGGTGTTCGGCAATGGCTATGCAAGCACTAACGGTCAGGCCATGCTATTCATGGTCAGGGTGGATGACCCCTCGATCATGAAAATCATACCTGTGGGCGCCAGTGGCATAGGCAATGGGCTGTCCACACCAACTTTGGTTGATAGCAATGGCGATCGCATTGTTGATCGGATTTACGCTGGCGACCTGAAAGGCAATGTCTGGAGATTCGATGTCACCGGCGCCATCTCGACCTGGAAATCCAAATACGCTGCGAGTGGGAATCCGGCGCCCCTGTTCCAGGCGAAGGACAGCAGCGGCAATGTCCAGCCGATCACATCGCCACCGGAGGTGGGCCTGGCACCGTCAGGGGCCAGTGGTCTGATGGTGTATTTCGGGACCGGAAAGTATTTCGAGACGGGCGACGAATTAACGACAAGTGTTCAGTCCATGTACGGTATCGTGGATTCAGGAAGTGCATTTGGAACAACAGGAAACAACCGAGACCAACTCGTTCTGCAATCCATCATCTATGAAGGCGAGGTGGGTGGCAATGACGTACGCGTCATGAGCGATAACACGGTGACTTATCCAAGCGATAAGGGGTGGGTCATTGATCTGCTTACGCCGCCAAGTACGGCAAAGGGTGAACGGGTGATCTCGGTACCGAGGCTGTTTGGGGGCAGGTTGCTGTTCCAGTCGATCATCCCCTCGCTGTCGCCGTGCGATTATGGTGGCGCAAGCCGGTTGATGCAGGTGAACCCGGCCACCGGCGGCCAGCCACCGTCCGCTTCATTCGATATCAATGGAGATGGTCTGTTCAACAGCGGTGACCAGATTGATATTGGCGGAGGCGTGATGGCGAATGCCAGCGGCGTGGATTTTGGGGTCGGCATCAGCGGCGGCTTTGGTTCGCCAATCAGCGCGGGTGGCACAGCTTACGTCCCGCTGTCGGGCACCGGTGATGGCGGTGGTGGTGGTGGTGGTGGTGGTGGTGGTGGCGGGCTAGTAGACCCCCCCTCAATTCTAGGGAGCAGCCTGAAGTCGCGTGCTTCATGGCGGCAAATCCAGTGAAGGGAAGGCATATGAGACAGCGTGGATTTACCTTGATCGAACTGATGATTGTGGTGGCCATCATCGGCATTCTGGCCTCCATCGCCTACCCATCGTATCAGCAATACGTGCTGCGGGCGAACCGTGCAGAGGCTCAGTCGATCATGATGGAGACGGCGCAGTTCATGGAGCGATATTTCACCACCAACGGGACCTATGTCGGAGCGGCGGTATTGTCGGACGTGTCACCGCAAAACTCTACCGGGGGGGCGCGCCGCTACACCATCGCCTTTACCGCAGCGCCCACGGCGGCGGCCTTTAGTTTGACGGCGACGCGTGTGAATTCCCAACTGAACGACAGCTGCGCCGACCTCACCCTGGCGAATACCGGGGCGCAAGGTCCGGCCGGATGCTGGTGATAATGGCGTTGCCTATTTAAGCCGAAGGGTAGGCAACGTCAATCCAGGCCTTTGGGTAGCGCGAAAAAAAAAATGGGGTCAGACACCATTTTCAGCCTTTCACCCGATGCATAAACAAATGGGGTCAGACACGAATGGCACTTACTTAAGCTTTTTCGGGTGCCCATGGAGCCGGACGCCAGCCCTGGCCTGAGGGCGGGGTTTCATCAACAGCGGGTAGGGTTTGGGGCGTCGCTTGAGGGCTCTTGGCTCAATACGCCCAGGGCGGTTACCGACGCGCTGTTGAGCGATCAATTCATAAAGAAGGCACAGCTGCGCCTCCTCGAAGTCAGGCGGCCCGCCGTGGCTCCAGGCCAGCCAAAGTTGCAAGCTGGGAACAAATGGGGTCAGACACCATTTTTAGCCTTCCTGGCTGCTGTTCCTGCAACCGACGACGGATTGCACCCGTGTACCGGTACTCAAGCCGCTGCATGGCGTCCCCTGTGCCGCTGTTAGCCCAAACGGTGCTCTTTGACGTAGTCCCGCAAGGCTTCGTCCATCCGGGTTTGCCAGCCTTCGCCGGTTGCACGGAAGGTTTCGACCACCTCACGGGATAAGCGGATGGTAATGCGCTCTTTGGTGACCGCTGACT
>JBAQND010000152.1:0-5201 GCA_049303455.1 Thiobacillus sp. | reverse complement strand
CACGACGGTGCTGGCGATGCTCAACTGGCTGGGCGTCAAACCCTCGTACTCGCGGCCCCGCGTGAGCGATGACAACGCCTATGCCGAGTCGCTGTTCCGCACAGCCAAGTACCGGCCCGAGTTTCCCGCCAAGGGCTTTGCCGACCTTGTCCAGGCGCGCGTTTGGGCGGCGGGCTTCGTCCATTGGTACAACGTCGATCACCGTCACAGCGGCATTCGCTACGTCAGCCCGGCGCAGCGCCATGCAGGCGACGATCATGCGATTCTGACGGCCCGACACGCGCTGTACAGCAGGGCTCGCGAACTCAACCCGGCTCGCTGGTCTGGCAACACGCGTAACTGGGTGCCCATCGGCGCTGTGACGCTGAACCCCGAACGCGACTGCATCGCCAAGTCGCATTCGGTTGGTCACAATATTCAAGCGTTGCCTGCATGAACGAGGCGACAACTACCTTGACGCGCGCCGGGACTGAGGTAAGCTGCACGTAGGGTTATGAGGGGTGTCTCCTGGTGTGTGTGTGGGTCGCCTGCCACACTGCCAGACCGCTCCTCATGTCCGCTCAATTATTCAATTATCAAGCAGTGGTGCGCTTGGAAGTAGAAACCACCATGGTCTATATTTCTGACTGGCGCCCGCCGCCGATCCGCCGATCCGCGTACCCCATGCGTACCCCATCGCGGCAGCAAGCGGCCTCGCCCTTTACCCTAACCAACGGAGTCTGTCGATGATCCAGCTCAATGTGAACGGCACGTCGCACCAGGTCGACGTGGCGCCCGATACCCCCCTGCTGTGGGTCCTGCGCGACACCCTCAAGCTGACGGGAACCAAATACGGCTGCGGCCAGGCGCTGTGCGGCGCCTGCACCGTGCATCTGGACGGAACGCCGACCCGCGCCTGCATCCTGCCGGTTTCGGAGGCCGCCGGGCAAAAAATCACCACCATCGAGGCGGCCGACGCCGGCCGCGTCGGCAAGGCGGTGCAGGACGCCTGGCGCAAGCTCGACGTCGTGCAATGCGGCTACTGTCAGTCGGGGCAGATCATGAGCGCGATCGCGCTGCTCGGCGAGAAGCGCAAGCCAACCGACGCCGACATCGACGGCGCCATGTCCGGCAACCTGTGCCGCTGCGCCACCTACCTGCGCATCCGCGCTGCCATCCACGAAGCCGCAAGGACTCTGGCCCAGGAGGCGAAAGCATGAGCGCCATCGTCGTCGAAAATCTCAGCCGCCGGCGCTTCCTGCAAGGCGGTGCCGCCCTCACGCTCGGCTTCTACCTGCCGGCATTCGCAGCCTCTCCCGCCGGGCCCGGCAAGGCGGGCGAGCGCCTCGCGGCTCCGCACACGTTCGAAGCCAACGCCTTCCTGCGCATCGGCGCCGACGGCAGCGTGACCGTCATCTCCAAGCATCTGGAAATGGGACAAGGCACCTACACCGGGCTGGCGACCATCGTGGCCGATGAACTCGACGCCGACTGGAACACGGTGCGCGTCGAAGGGGCGCCGGCCGACGCCAAACGCTACAACAACCTGCTATGGGGCGCGGCGCAGGGCACCGGCGGCAGCACGGCGATCGCCAACTCCTGGGAGCAGCTGCGCAAGGCGGGCGCGACCGGACGGGCGATGCTGGTGTCGGCCGCCGCACGCCGCTGGAAGGTGAAGCCCGCGGAAATCCAGGTGCGCGACGGCGTGGTCAGCCATGCGGCGAGTGGGCGCCGTGCCAGCTTCGGCGAGCTGGCCGCCGACGCCGCCAGGGAAAGCGTGCCGAGCGACGTGAAGCTCAAGGATCCGAAGGATTTCCGTCTCATCGGCAAGCAGGCACGGCGCAAGGACAGCATCGACAAGACCGACGGCTCGGCGCGCTTCACCCAGGACGTCTTCCTGCCCGGCATGCTGGTCGCCGTCGTCGCCCATCCGCCGCGCTTCGGCGCCACCGTCGCATCCTTCGACGCCAGCCGCGCCAAGGCGGTCAAGGGCGTGGTCGACGTGGTGCAGATCCCGCAGGGCGTCGCCGTGCTCGCGCACGACACCTGGAGCGCCATGACCGGACGCGACGCGCTGTCGGTGACCTGGGACGAAAGCAAGGCCTTCAAGCTGGGCAGCGACGAGATATTCGCCCGCTACAGGGAGATGGCCAGAAAACCCGGCGTGGTCGCTAAACAGGCGGGCGATGCCGGCAAGGCCTTCTCCGGGACGAACAAGGTGGTGCGTGCAAGTTACGACTTCCCCTACCTGGCCCATGCGGCGATGGAGCCGATGGACTGCGTCGTCAAGCTCGATGCGAATGGCTGCGAAGTCTGGAACGGCGAGCAGATGCATACGGGCGATCAGCACGCCTTGGCAGGCCTGCTCGGCCTCAAGCCGGAGCAGGTCAGGATCAACATGCTGTACGCCGGCGGCAGTTTCGGACGACGCGCCTCTGTCAATTCGGACTACGTGCTGGAGGCCGCGCACATCGCCAGGGCCATCGGCGGCAAGGCGCCGGTCAAGATGGTCTGGATGCGCGAAGACGACATGCGCGCGGGCTACTACCGGCCGCTGTTCCACCATGCGCTGGAGGCGGCCCTCGATGGCAACGGCACGCTCGTCGGCTGGCGGCACCGGCTGGTCGGCCAGTCGATCATGCGGGGCTCGTCGATGGAGCAGGCGATGGTCAAGGATGGCGTCGACGCGGCCTCGGTCGAAGGGGCCGCCAATCTGCCGTATGCCATTCCCAACCTGACGGTCGACCTGCATACGCCGCAGGACATCGGCGTGCCGGTGCTGTGGTGGCGCTCGGTGGGCTCCTCGCACACCGCCTTCTCGACCGAGGCCTTCATCGACGAGATCGCGGCGGCGATGGGCAAGGATCCGGTCGCGCTGCGGCTCGAACTGCTGACCGCGCATCCGCGCCACGCCGGCGTGCTCAGGCTGGCCGCGGAAAAGGCCGGCTGGGGCAAGCCGCTCGAGAAAGTGAGCGGCGTGCGACGCGGCCGCGGCGTGGCGGTACACGAGTCGTTCAATACCTACGTCGCGGAGGTTGCCGAAGTGAGCATCAAGCCGGACGGCTCGCTGAAGGTCGACCGCATCGTCGCCGCCGTGGACTGCGGAACGCCGGTCAATCCCGACAACATCCGCTCGCAGGTCGAGGGCTCGGTCGGCTTCGCCCTCAGTGCCGCGCTGCACCAGGAGATCACCCTCAAGGAAGGGCGTGTCGAGCAGGGCAACTTCGATGCCTTCCCGCTGCTGCGCATCGACGAAATGCCGGTGGTCGAAGTGCACATCGTGCCCTCGACGGCAGCACCGTCCGGCATCGGCGAGCCGGCGGTGCCGCCGCTGGCGCCGGCGGTGGCCAACGCCATCGCCGCGGCGACCGGCAAACGCCTGTACCGCATGCCCTTCGACACGGCCGAACTGGCGGTCTGACATGGACAGCCAGGACACGCAGGTGCTCGACGCGGCGCGGCGCTGGGCGGTTGCGGGCCACCGCTTCGCGCTGGTGACCGTGGCCCGCACCTGGGGTTCGGCGCCGCGCCCACCCGGCGCGTGGATGGCGCTGCGCGACGACGGGCAGGTGCAGGGCTCGGTTTCCGGCGGCTGCATCGAAGCCGACCTGATCGAGCGCGCGCTGCGCGGCGACTTCGCTGCCGCCATGCCCTTCGTACTGCGCTATGGCGTCACCCCGGAGGACGCCCGCCGCTACGGCCTGCCCTGCGGCGGCACCATGGAACTGGTGGTCGAGCCGGCGCCCGACCCCGCCAAGTTGGCGGCGCTCGGCGAACGCATCGCTGCCGGTCAGCTGGTCCGGCGCAGCGTGGTGATCGGCCAGCCGGGCACCGCGCTCGCTTCAGGCGCGGCCGGCGAAGGGCTGGCCTGGGACGGCCGCACGCTGACCACCGTGCACGGACCGGCCTGGCGGCTGCTGATCGTCGGCGCCGGGCAGATCGCCAGCTTCCTCGCGCAGATGGCCCAGGCGCTCGACTACCGGGTCTACCTCTGCGACCCCCGTAGCGAATACGCCGCCGCGTGGAACGTGGCGGGAACGACGCTGGTGCCGGGCATGCCGGACGATGCCGTTACCGGACTAGGGCTCAACCCGCGCAGTGCGGTTGTCGCCCTGACCCACGACCCCCGGATCGACGATCTGGCGCTGATCGAGGCGCTGAAGTCGCCGGCCTTCTATGTCGGCGCGCTTGGTTCGCGGATCAACAACGCGCGACGGCGCGAACGGCTGACCCGCTACGCCGAACTTTCGGCGTCCGAGGTCGGACGCCTGCACGGGCCGGTCGGCCTGCCGATCGGCAGCCACACGCCGCCGGAAATTGCGGTTTCCATCCTGGCCGAGATGACGGCGGTCAAGAATGGCCTGCGGACACAGGATGGCGTCGCACAGGGCAAAGCCGTGGCCCGTGCCGGCTGCGGCGTCGGCTGAGACCACGGTGCGCGGGGAGATCGTCGGCATCCTGCTCGCTGCGGGCCGCGGCAGCCGCTTCGGCAGCGACAAGCTGCTGCACCCCCTTGCGGACGGCACGCCGATGGCGGTCGCCGCCGCCGCCAGTCTGCTGCAAGCCTGCGGCCGTGTGATCGCCGTGCTGCGGCCCGGCTGCGGCGCGCTGGCCGGACGGCTCGCCGCGATCGGCTGCGAGCCGCTGCCGTGCGCCGAAGCCGACGCCGGCATGGGCCACAGCTTGGCGTGCGGGGTACTCGCGGCACCCGACGCCGCCGGCTGGCTGGTGGCGCTGGCCGACATGCCGTTCATCGCGCCGGCCAGCCACCACGCGGTCGCGACCAATCTGCGCGCCGGCGCCAGCCTCGCGGCCAGCGAGTTCGCCGGACGCCGCGGACATCCGGTCGGATTTGCCGGGAAGTGGCGGGACCAGCTGGCGCAACTCGGTGGCGACCAGGGCGGAAAATCCATCCTCGACGCGCACGCGCAGGGCCTGGTCCTCTGCCGGGTCGACGATCCCGGCGTGCTGTGTGACATCGACCGGCCGGAAGATCTGGACACGCATCACCCCAGGCTCGGCAGATTCGCCTAGTGTCTCGTCACGCATCAAATATCGGATATAGTCATTTGAGGAAAAAAATAGGGTCAAACATTCATGGCACTCGGTTAAGCCGTTGAGCCCGAATAAATTCGCGGGTGACATCTCGCGGCGCGGTCAGCAGTGGCAGGTTTTTCGGTCGTCGTTTCTTGGCACGGGGCTCGATCCGGTCGGGTCGATGC
>JBAQND010000151.1:0-2509 GCA_049303455.1 Thiobacillus sp. | reverse complement strand
AAGTGCAATCTTCCATCTGCCAGAAGGTACCAAGATCTAACATTACTGCTGTCGTAGCTGAATCCGGCGGAGCCAATTATTGTCAAAAACGAAAGATTGTTGCTGGTGTCTTTCGCGTGGCTTGAATCCCAGACTACCACGCCATCAACCTCAACCTGGATGTATGCCGTTCTTGCAGTTGTGCTGGCAATTAAAATATGACTTATATGCTCTACAATCCCAGACCCTGTAATGTTTATGGCGTCGGCCCATGTAGTGCTGCCAGTAACAAATTCCCTGATAAAATGGTAGTCAAGGTGCGCTGTAGTGACGGCAATATAGGTTGTCGGGCGAAGCAACTGCGTGTTCGGCGTGTCTTCTAATTTCGCCAAAGACGCCGCTAGTGCCGCCGTCCAAGTTGCGTTCGACAACGCCGTATTTTCAGGCGCACGGCTGGCCACTGTTGTGTCGAGTCTGTCGAGGTTGGCCATGCGTGTCCCCGCAGAAAGCCCCGAGTGGATCGAATCAAGTTTAGCCGCCCACGTGGCGCTAAGCAGGGCCGCAAGGGCTTTCAACCGCCCCGATGCGCCAGAAATATCAATCATGTTTTAGCTCCAAGAGAAAGATGAGAAATAGCCGCCAGCGGTATACGTGACGACCATCGTGCCGATGGCGACGTAGGTGGTTCCGCTGTCGGAGCTGTAGGTGTAAACGATGGTCTGCGGGTTGCCCGTAGCGCCCCCGGTCGTGCCCCACGTCACCACAGCCTTGATTCGCTCGGTGCTGTTGACGCCGGTGCCGGTGAACAGGTATTGGGCGGGTTGATCCTCGGTGCCGCCGCTGGCCGCGCAGTTGAAACCGGGGATGCCGCCCAGCACGATGCCGTCCCGGATCGCCATCAGGTTGTTGCGGATGTCGGACATCACTACCGGGCCGGTGGATGCGCCGGCCGGCTTGGTTTTGTCGAAAGAAACGTAGGGCATTTATCAAACTCCTTGAAATTCTAGTTTGCCATTGCTGCTGATCTGCACGCCGTCGGAGGCGTTGAACGCGCGAATCTGCAGCGAGTTGGCGGGACCGCATTGCTGGTTGGTTATCCCGTAGGAGCCGTAGTTTGCATTGGCCGACGGCTCTCCGCTAGAGTAGATTTGCTGCCGCACGACGCCTGCACCATCAGTTACCCTGATATCGCGCCATACGGTCGAATATTTACCGACTCCATCGGCTTCGTGATAGAGAATCCAAGTCGATACATCCAGCCCAACAATGGCGGACAAGCTGCCTTTCACGCTGATCCACCCGCCCAGGGTGAACTCCGCGCCAACCTCTATTGATATGTCCATTGCTGGCCCTTTTAACCAGACACCGGATCGGGTTATGTCAGTCAGCGCAGCGGCGGATGCGAAGAAGATGTCAAACTCAAGGTAGTCACCTGATTGAACGGTTCGCAACGCGGTGCTGATCGTGCGAAGTAAGTGGGGGTTGTCAGTCCCAGTTACCTCGTGGGTCATCTGCAACCCCATCACAGGAGCCAGCATCACCCGGTCATAAGACGCCGTGCGCGCGGTTGCGCCTTCCAGCATGGGGACGATCTTCTTCGCTGCAGAATAGGTGTTTTCCAGCTGGATCAGCGTCGGCACCGTGGCTGAAGTAACGAAGTCTGCGATCTCTGTTCTGGGCACGGCATCCAGCCGGATCGTTTGCCCTGGCACCGTCACAACCATCGTGCTGGTGGTCAGTGCCTCATGTTTGAGCCTCGCGAATCGGGCATTGGTTTTGTGCGATAGGCCAGCGAGGTAGGCGTATGCGCTGCCGTTTGTCGAGAAGCCCATCGCACTGGTGTAGCTGCCGGTCAACATCGAGACAACAGCCTCGCCCGACCAGTTGCCGCCGAGCAGTTGGCCGAAATCCTCACCCTCTCCCAGCCATGACGACGTGACGCTGGCGTGATAGGTGAAGAGCGGGTTGACGTAAGTGTCCATCGCGTTCGGGAACTTGCTGTCCCACGACACGCCGTCGTCGGTGACGTAGTACGTATTCGGGTCTTCGCGGGTGAGCTTGTACGCGACCATGTTGGTCAGGGTCGGAGCGTTGGATTCGTATGAGTCAACAAAAAACGAATTGGCGTCACTTGTGACCACAACGGTCGCGGTTCTGGCGTTGGCGCTTTCCTGCCGCACCGAATCGATCGCTTTGACCCCGATGATCCACGTGCCGACCGGGATGGTGTCCGAGATCATCCGCAGCGCGTCGGCCTCGTCGATCACTGTCCCTGCCGCCCAGCTCCCGCCGACCGGCCAGTAGCGCCATGAGTATCGCAGGATGTCGATGTCGATGGCCTTGCCTGCCGTGCCATAAACACGCCCGCCAGCCTCGAACACGGTCAGGCTTGGCACATCGCCGGGGATCAGGTATTTTCCGAGCGGCGTGATGTTCGCCTGCGCCCATTCTCCGACCGCGCCTATCGCCGAAATAACGGCGACTTTTACAATGTACTCAACCGCCTCCTTGACCGCGCCGGTGCGATATA
>JBAQND010000150.1:0-5009 GCA_049303455.1 Thiobacillus sp. | reverse complement strand
AACAGTGTAACCAGCTCGATGTCGGCGCGGCCGTCTTCCACCCACAGGCGGGCGACGCTGACCGGCAGTTTGAAGCGGCGTGGCCCCGCGCTTCCTGGATTGACGAACAGCACGCCGTTCCGGGTTTCCACATGCGGCGTGTGCGAATGACCCGACACGACGACATTCACCCCCGCCGCGGTGGGATCGATGGCGAGCTCGCCCAGGATGTGCAGAACGTGGATGCGCACCGCCTCGAATTCAATATCCGCCGTTTGGGGAATCGATGATGCCCACCCAGCACGGTCGTTGTTGCCACGCACCACGGTCAGCGGCGCGATGCGCGTCAGTGCGTCGAGCACGTCCCGCGGCTCGCCGGTGCGCGAGCCGATGTCGCCGGCGTGGACGATGTGCGCCGCGCCCGCCAGCGCCGCGACGGCCTCGGGACGCAGCAGGCCGTGGGTGTCCGCGATCAGCCCGACCAGGGTGCGCGCCATCGCGGCCGGCCGGTCAGGGCGCGACGCCCCAGGTGGCAAACAGCGGGTCGGACTCAGGCAGCGTGTCGGCGTAGCGGTCGTCCTTGGGCCGCTTGAGGCCGCGCTCGACGTAGGTTTCCACTTTCTTGAAACCGGCCTGTTTGATCAGCATGCCGACCCAGGCCATGCGCTCCATCGGGTGCAGCTGGGTCCACAGCTTGATGACCTTGGGCGGGAAATAACGGTGCGACAGCGTCACCACGAACATGCCGCCCGGCTTCAGCACCCGCTTGGCCTCGGCGACGATCTTGTGCGGCTGGGTCAGGTATTCGAACGACACCGTGCACACCACCGCGTCGAAGCTGGCGTCGGCAAACGGCAGCGTCGGATCGGCGTTGATGTCCTTGACGATGCGCTCGGCGAGCTGCGGGTTGTCGTCCAGTTCCTCGGCGTTCATGCCGAGGCCGACGGCGGATTGCACGGTGTCCGGCAGGTGCGAGCGCCAGCCCGCCATCAGGTCGAGCACCCGCAAGGGGTACGCCGCCAGACGCTCGCCCTCCGGGCGGTCCTGGCGCAGCACCCGCGCGTTCTCCGGCAGCACGGTGCGGTACAGCGCCTGGATGCGGCGCGCGCACACGGCGTCGACGTGGGTGAGCTTACGGGCGACCGCGTAGAACTCGGCGTCCGGGCCTTCGTCCTCGCGGCTGAATGCATCCGGTCCCTCGAAGTCGGTCGGCGTCTGCTGCTGCGCGTCCATGCCGCTCCATTCCAGCAACTGCTCCACCTTGCCGACCGGCTCGGTCGAGACATCGCTCTTGCCGCTGTCGATGCTGAAGATGCGGCCCTGCAGCGGGTGGCTGAAGTTGGCGACGAAGCTGGCTTCGTTGAGCTTCATGACGCGGAACATCGGCCCCGGCGCGTCGTCGGCGTGCAGCAGCTGCGACGGATAGAAGCGCCCCAGTTTCAGCGGCGCGATGTCGCTGCGGAACGCCTCGTTCGGCACCTCGTGCTCGATCTTCGGCCCGACGTCGACCTGGGCGTCGACCGGCGGCGTGTCGCCCGGCATCCAGATCACCACCTGATGGCGGCCGAGGTCGGAGAAATAATTGACGCGGAAGCGCAGCGCGGAGTGCAAGAGTTTCATATGGGTTCAAATATCAGGTCAAAAAACAAATCTCACCACGGAGGCACAGAGACATGGAGAAAACCTTTCAATCTATTTGCTTTTCCTCTGTGTCTCTGTGCCTCCGTGGTGAAGGGTTTTACACGTTCTGCATCGTGCGCCGCGCCAGGCACAGGTCTTCCCACGCGCGCGCCTTGTCGGTCGGCTTGCGCAGCAGGTAGGCCGGGTGATAGGTCGCCACCAGCGGCACGCCCTGGAATGCATGCACCCGGCCGCGCAGGCTTCCGATGGCTTCGTCGGTGTCGAGCAGGCTTTGCGCGGCGAAACGCCCCAGCGCGAGGATGAGCTTGGGCTGGATGAGTTCGATCTGCGCCAGCAGATAAGGCCGGCAGGCGGCCACCTCGTCCGGCGCGGGATTGCGGTTGCCGGGTGGGTGCGATTTCAGCACATTGGTGATGTAGACATTGTCGCCGCGTGCAAGGCCGATCGATGCCAGCATGGCGTCGAGCAGCTTGCCGGCCGTGCCGACAAACGGCTCGCCCTGCGCGTCCTCCTCCACGCCCGGCGCCTCGCCGATGATGAGCCAGTCGGCGTTGCGGTCGCCCGCGCCGAGCACGCCCTGGGTGCGGGTGGCGGAGAGCTTGCAGGCGGTGCAATGGGCGACGGCGTCGGTGAGCGTGTCCCAGGTGCAGGGTGGCGAGGCGTCAGGGCTGAGGGGTGAGGCGGGGGTCTCGCGCAGGCGCCAGACGGGGCCGATGCCGAGTTCGGTGAAAACGTCGTCACGGCTCAGCATGTCAGGTCTTTCTTCATGATGAGCGCATCCTCGCGGCCGTCGCGCGCGGGATAGTAGCCGCGCCGCGCCGCCAGATCGACGAAACCGCTGCTGTGATACAGCGCAATCGCAGCCGTGTTGGAGGTGCGCACTTCGAGAAACAGGCTTTCGGCCTTGTGGTCGCGGGCACATGCCAGGCAGTGGTCGAGCAGGTCGCGCCCGAGGCCGTGGCGGCGCCAGATCGGCGCGATGGTGAGGTTGAGCAGATGCGCTTCGCCCGCCGCTGCCGTCATCGCGTAATAGCCAATCACCTCGCCCTCGGCTTCGCGCACCCACATGCTGTAGCCGGCGCGCATCGAGTCGGTGAAATTGCCCAGGCTCCACGGGTATTCGTAGCTTGCAAGCTCGATGCGGTAGATGCGCGGCAGGTCGGCTTCCGCCATCGGGCGCAGGCGGTGCGCGATCTCGTGGACCGGCGTGTCTGGCTGGGCGCTCATGCGGATTTCTTGGCGCGGCGCTCGTCCACCGTCAGTGCCACCTTGTCGCGCAGATAGATCGGCGCGGCAAGCGCAGCATCCATGCCCTCGCCGCGTTCGAATGCCTGGGCGACGAGCGGCGCCATGGCCGCGGCGTCGGGCATCAGCGTGTCGTCGATGTGCGCGAGTTGTGATGCCAGGCGCGGGCGCAGCACTGCGCCGAGCGCGGCAAAGCCGTTGCCGGCGCCGACCCACTCGCCGCCAAGGGGTACGGCAACCGATTCGGGCAGCGCCAGCTGCGGTTCGCTGACGGCACGCCAGCCGGTGCCGTCGCGCCGATAGGCCGCCCAGTACACCTCGGCCATGCGCGCATCGAGCACGGTCAGCACCTGCGGGACGCCCGCCTGTTCGGCAATCGACTCCAGCGTTGACACGCCCACCACCGCCAGGTCGGCGCCGAATGCCAAGCCCTGCGTCACCGCGCAAGCGATGCGCAGGCCGGTGAACGAGCCGGGCCCGGCGCCGTAGCCGATGCCGTCGATCTGGCGCAGGCCGATGTCCGACTCGCGCAGCAGTTCGTCCACCATCGGCAGCAGAAGGCTGCTGTGCTGCTGCCCGGCCAGCACCCGGCGCGACTGGATGCGGCCATCCAGCCACAACGCGGCGGAGCAGTATTCGGTGGAGGTATCGAGCACGAGCAGTTTCATGAGCGTTCCGTATTGGACATTCGCGATTGGGGCATTGCCCCGAAAAGACCTTCGCAGAATAAAAATGGCGAAACCGTTTCCAGTCGCGACGGCGCGCGCAGCCGGACCGCACACCCGGCGAGCGCGGCAACCAGGGATGGGGACGGTTTCGGCATTTTTATGTCGCTAATTTCCAGTTTGTAACACTGACATTTTACCGGTTGCCGCGATAGGCGACGCGGTAAACCGCGCCGGCATAGTCGTCCGACACCAGGAGGCTGCCGTCGGGCATCGTCTACACGCCGGCCGGACGGCAACTTGAGGCGGACAAGCGACAGGGCATCCGCGGCCGCCCGCGCCGACCGGACAAACAGCATCAGGGTGAATGCGATCAGTCGCTTCATGGCTTGCTCCTTCAGGGCTGCAAGGGAATCAGGATCTCGAATCGCACCCGCGACCACGGGTCGCGCACTTCGGCCAGGCGGGCGATCCGGGCCGCCAGCGTCTGGCCGCCATCCATGAGGCGCGCAACGTCGGCGTTCTCGCGGCGCGGCACGTAGCCGATCTTGTGGCCCCGCCATTCCACCCGCACGGCGCGCGCATCGTGGGGATTGTCCGGCTCGCGGACCAGGGTGAGCGCGTCGCCCACCCGCATCCGCGGCCACAGCGTCTTGCCGGCGTGGTACTGGAACCCGGCCAGCGGCGAATCCTGCAGCAGGATGTGCGCAGCGACCTGGGCATGGAGCGGCGGCGCCCAGGCCCAGAGCAGACACAGCAACGCCAGCCGACGATTCATGCGATGGCCCGAATTTCAAGGTTAACGGAGCATTCTACTGAGAAAACCGCTGCCATATCCGCGCCGGCGGTCAGCTTTCAAGTTTACTTTTTCGACTCGACAAGCCCCTTTCCGCTTGATGTAGGATGAATGCATTCTCAACCGTCCCCACCCCCCGCCATGCCGAGAAAAGCGCCTGCCCAGACCAAGCTGTTCGTGTTGGACACCAATGTGCTGATGCACGACCCCACCAGCCTGTTCCGCTTCGAGGAGCACGACATCTACGTGCCGATCGCCACGCTGGAGGAGCTCGACATGCACAAGAAGGGGATGACCGAAGTCTCGCGCAACGCGCGCCAGGCCAGCCGCTTTCTCGACGAGATGGTCTCGAAGCTCGACACCATCGAGGAGGGCGTGCCGCTCGCGCCGCACAGCCACAATTCCGCCACGGGCAAGCTGTTCCTGCAGACCCAGGCGATCACCGGCGATATCCCGCTCTCGCTGCCGACGTCCAAGGTCGACAACCAGATTCTCGGCGTGGTGCTGTTCCTGGCGCGCCACCAGCCCAAGCGTCAGGTCATCCTGGTGTCGAAAGACATCAACATGCGGATCAAGGCGCGCACGCTGGGGCTGCCGGCCGAGGACTACTTCAACGACAAGGTGCTGGAAGACACCGACCTGCTGTATGCCGGCCTGCGCGAACTGCCCGCCGACTTCTGGGA
>JBAQND010000149.1:0-15773 GCA_049303455.1 Thiobacillus sp. | reverse complement strand
GACGACGTGAAAGCGGTATCCACGCCAGTTTCGGCGGCTCGGTTTCGTTCCAATGTCGTTCGGGTTGGCATGCTCAAATCAAATCCCAGGCCCAATCCCGCTCAAAATGTCATTCCCGTTGGCGATGACAGGGTGCGGGGCAATGTGGTTAAGGGGATTCAGGGTTAAGTTAAAGCCTTCAGCGCGCCTGCCTTCATAAATGCGCTTTCAGCGCATACAGCATATCCAGCGCCGCCTTCGGGGTGAGCGTGTCGGGGTCGAGCTCGCGCAGCTGGTCGAGCGCGGGATGCGGTGGCGGCTCGTCGTTGGGAAGGTGGGCTGCGAACAGGTCGCCCTGCGGGCCGGGCTGCAGCTGTGCGTCCTCGAGCTCGCGCAGGTGGCGCCGTGCCGCGTGAATGACTGGAGTGGGCACGCCGGCCAGACGCGCGACCTGGATGCCGTAGCTTTGCGAGGCCGGGCCTTCCTCCACCGCATGGAGGAACACCAGGCCGGCGCCGTGCTCCTTGGCGTCGAGATGAACGTTGACCAACTGGCGGAATTCCTGCGCCAATTGGGTCAGCTCGAAATAGTGGGTGGCGAACAGGGTGAACGCGCGGGTCGCGGTGACCAGATGGCGCGCCACTGCCCACGCCAGCGCCAGGCCGTCGAAGGTCGAGGTGCCGCGGCCGATTTCGTCCAGCAGAACCAGGCTGTTGGCGCTGGCGTTGTGCAGGATGTGCGCGGTCTCGGTCATCTCGACCATGAAGGTCGAACGCCCGCCGGCGAGGTCGTCCGACGCTCCGATGCGGGTGAAGATCTGGTCGACGTCGCCGATTTTGGCCGAGCCGGCCGGCACCCACAGGCCGCAGCAGGCCAGCAGCGTGATCAGCGCCACCTGTCGCATGTAGGTCGACTTGCCGCCCATGTTGGGGCCGGTGATCAACAGCATCTGGCGGCTGCGGGTCAGCAGCGTGTCATTGGCAATGAAGTGCGCTACCTGCGCCTCGACCACCGGATGGCGCCCTCCGCGGATGAGGATGCCGGGCTCCTCGCTGTATTCCGGCGCGTTGAGTCTGAGCGTGTCGGCGCGCTCGGCCTGGCTCGCCAGCACGTCGATCTCGGCGAGTGCCCCGGCAATTTCCAGCAGAACAGGCACATGCGGCGTCAGCACCTCCAGCAAGGCTTCGAACAATGCCTTCTCGCGCGCCAGTGCGCGATCCTGCGCCGACAGCGCGCGGTCCTCGAAGGCTTTCAGTTCCGGCGTGATGTAGCGCTCGGCGTTCTTTAGCGTCTGGCGCCGGCGGTAATCGTCGGGAACCTTGTCCGACTGCGCGCGGCTGACTTCGATGTAGAAGCCATGCACCTTGTTGTATTCGACCTTGAGGGTGCCAATGCCGGAGCGTGCGCGCTCGCGGACTTCCAGTTCCAGCAGGAAGGTCCCAGCGTCGCGCGTCAGCGCGCGCAGCTCGTCGAGGTCGGTATCGTAGCCGTCGGCAATCACGCCGCCTTCGCGCAGCACGTTGGCGGGCTCGGGCTGGATGGCACGCGCCAGCAGGGCATGCAGGTCGGTACGCGTGGCGATGGCGGTTTGCAGCGCCGACAGGCGCGCGCGGTCGTCGGGCAAGGCGGCGGCGAGCTCGGGCAACAGCGCGAGGGTATCGCGCAGGCCGGAGAGGTCGCGCGGACGTGCGCTCTTCAGCGCGATGCGGCCGCTGATGCGTTCGACGTCGGCGCAGCTCTTCAGCAGCCGGTTGATCGCAGCCGCCGCGTCGGCTGCCTCGGCCAGCACGCCGATGGCATTGCGCCGCCGGGTCAACACGGTTCGGTCGCGCAGCGGGTGGTGCAGCCAGTGCCTGAGCAGCCGCGTGCCCATGCCGGTGGCCGTGGTGTCGAGCACCGACAAGAGCGTTGGCGCCGCTTCCCCACGCAGGGTTTCGGTAAGTTCGAGATTGCGCCGGGTGGCGGCGTCGAGCTGCACGAAGTCGCTGTCGCGCTCGGCGTGGATGGCCTGGATGTGTGGCAGTGCGGTGCGCTGGGTGGTCTGGATGTAGTCGAGCAGGGCGCCTGCCGCGGCAATCGCCAGCGGCAGGTCGGCCACGCCGAAGCCGGCCAGATCGCGGCTGCCGAATTGCTCTGCCAGCCGGGTCTGCGCGCCGGCTGGGTCGAACTGCCACGGTGCCAGCCGGCGTACCGCGCAAGGGGCGCCGTCGAAGGCAAAGTCATCGGGTGCCAGGACCTCCGCCGGCCGCACCCGCGCCAGCAGGGCGGGCAGGGCAGTCGTATTGACTTCGGTGACCTGGAGGCGTCCGGCGGCGAGGTTGAGCCAGGCCACGCCGACTGATCCAGTCCCCGGTGCGATGGCCAGAATCAGCGTGTCGCGCGACTCGTCCAGCAGCCCCGAATCGGTCAGCGTGCCGGGCGTGACGATGCGCGCCACCTGGCGCTCGACCGGGCCTTTTGATGTTGCAGGATCGCCCACCTGCTCGGCGATCACCACCGATTCGCCAAGCTTCAGCAGCCGCGCCAGATACTGCTCGGCGCTGTGGTAGGGCACCCCGGCCATCTTGATCGGACTGCCGGCCGAGGCGCCGCGCGTGGTGAGCGTGATGTTGAGGAGCCGCGCGGCCTTCTCGGCGTCGTCGAAGAACAGTTCGTAGAAATCGCCCATGCGGTAGAACAGCAGCATGTCGGGATGCTGTGCCTTGATGCCCAGGTACTGCTGCATCATCGGCGTGTGGGCAGTGGGCTCCTTGGCGATGGGCATGAAGAGGCCGACGTCCGGGTCAGACCTTCAGTTCGGGCGGCAGGTGCGGGGCGATGACCTGCAGCATCTGCGCGAAGATTTTCGGGGTGGCGGCGACGATGTTGCCGGACTCCAGAAAGCCTTCGTCGCCCATGAAGTTGCCGACCAGCGCGCCGGATTCCTGCGCGATCAGACTGCCGGCGGCGAGATCCCAGGGTTGCAGGTGCATTTCCCAGAAGCCGTCGTAGCGGCCGCAGGCCACGTAGCACAGGTCGAGCGCGGCGGAACCGGGGCGGCGCAGGCCGGAGGTGGCGAGCATCATGTCGCGGAACATCTTGAGGTAGGCCTCGGCAAAGCGGAAGTCGCGGAAGGGGAAGCCGGTGCCGATCAGGCATTCGCTCAGCTTGGCGCGCTTGCTGGCGCGGATGCGGCGGTCGTTGAGCATGGCGCCGCGGCCGCGGCTGGCGGTGAAGAGCTCGTTGCGCGCGGGGTCGTACACCACGGCCTGGGTGATCTGGCCCTTGTGCTTCAACGCGATCGAGATCGAATACTGCTGCAGGCCGTGCAGGAAGTTGGTGGTGCCGTCGAGCGGATCGATGATCCACTGGTAGTCCTCGCCGTTCTTGGCGTCGGCGGTGCCAGACTCCTCTGCTAAAATTCCATGGTTTGGATAGGCGTCGAGCAGGGTGTCGATGATGGCGCGCTCGGCCATCTGGTCGACCTCGGTCACGTAATCCCGGTCCTGCTTGCTGCGCACGGTGAGCTGGTCGAGGTCGAGCGAGGCGCGATTGATGATCGCCCCGGCTTTGCGGGCGGCTTTCACCGCCGTATTGAGCATGGGATGCATGATGTCTGGCAATAGATTCAAAGAACGAACCGCATATTTTACTTGATGTATTGAGTCCGTATGTTTCATAAATTCACGTGCCCTGGCTGGTCTTTTATTTCGTATGGAAACTTTGCGCAATCGGGCGTGTGAATGACTACGCCACTCCTTTACAAAATGCCCCTACAAAACAAAATCCTGCGCGATCATCACGCGAATTTATGAAACCTACGGACTCAGCCGATCCTACACTTCTCGCCAATATTCGTATTGTGCTGACGCGCACCAGCCACCCAGGCAATATCGGCGCGGCGGCGCGCGCGATGAAGACGATGGGGCTGAGCCAGCTTTATCTGGTTGCCCCCGCCGTTTTTCCCAACAGCCAGGCCGATGCAATGGCCGCGAGCGCCGGTGACGTGCTGGCGCAGGCACGCGTGTGTGCCACGCTGGCCGAGGCGCTGACCGACACCACCCTGGCGCTGGGAGTGTCGGCGCGCCGCCGCGACATCGTGGCCGAGGTGCTGACCCCGCCCGCAGCGGCCACCCGCCTGCTGACCGAAGCGCAGGCGGCTCCGGTGGCGCTGGTGTTCGGCAACGAAACCAGCGGCATGTCGAACGAGGAACTGGGCCTGTGTCAGGGCCTGGTGACGATCGCCGCCAACCCGGACTACAGCTCGCTCAATCTGGCGGCGGCGGTGCAGGTGCTGAGTTATGAAATCCGCCAGGCCTGGCTGGGCCATGCGGGCGCAGTGCAGCCTGAAATGGACGCGGCGACGGGGGACGAACTGGAGCGGTTCTATGAGCACCTGGAAACCGCGCTGGCCGAGCTGGAATTCCTCAACCCCGGCTCGCCCAGCAAGCTGATGCTGAAACTGCGACGTCTGTTTGCGCGCACCCGGCTGGCGAAGGAAGAAGTGAATATCCTGCGCGGGATCCTGACCGCGGCGCAGGGCGCGAAGCGTGCTGCACTAGCGGCACGGAACCGCGATGCGAAATAGTTGACTAGATGCGAAATAGTTGACTAAATTACTAGGAAATAGCATCCTCAGCGCATGAACCTGCTCAGCCTATTGAAGGAAGATATCGCCGTCGTGTTCGACCGCGATCCGGCGGCGCGCACGACCTTCGAGGTCGTCACCACCTATCCCGGCTTTCACGCCATGATCATCCACCGGCTGGCGAACAAGCTGTGGCGCATGCAATGGAAGTGGCTGGCGCGCTTTACCTCGCACATCGCGCGCTGGCTCACCGGCATCGAAATCCATCCCGGCGCCACCATCGGCCGCCGCGTGTTCATCGACCACGGCATGGGGGTGGTGGTGGGGGAAACCGCCGAGATCGGCGACGACTGCACGCTGTATCACGGTGTGACGCTCGGCGGCACCTCGTGGAACAAGGGCAAGCGTCATCCCACCCTGAAGCCCGGCGTGGTGGTGGGGGCGGGCGCCAAGATCCTCGGCCCGATCACCGTTGGCGCCAATGCCCGCGTCGGCTCCAATGCCGTGGTGGTAAAGGATGTGCCGGACAATGCGACGGCGGTGGGCATTCCCGCCCGCATCCTCGACAGCGCAGCCGAAAAACAGCGCAACCAGCAGGCGGAAAAGCTCGGATTCTCGGCCTATGCCATATCGGCCGACATGAACGACCCGGTGGTCCAGGCGATCCATGGCCTGGTCGATCACTCGGCCCATGTCGACCACCGGCTGGAACTGATTCTGGCGCAGTTGCAGAAGCTGGGCGTGGAGATCCCGGCCGGGCAGGATCAGCCCGACGATTTCGACCCCAACTATCTGAACAAAATAGTTGACTAAATTGCTAAGGTAAGCAATAGTTGACTGAAATGCTCGGGAATTTTATAGTTCGAGCGAAATTTCAGGAGAACAAGTCATGAGATTGACCACTAAAGGGCGCTTCGCCGTCACCGCCATGCTGGATCTGGCGCTGCGCGGCGGCAAGAATCCGGTGACGCTGGCCGGCATCAGCGAGCGCCAGGACATATCCCTGTCGTATCTGGAGCAGTTGTTCAGCCGCCTGCGCCGGCACGAACTGGTCGAGAGCGTACGCGGCCCCGGCGGCGGCTATTATCTCGCCCGGCCGCTCGGCGACGTGAGTGTGGCCGACATCATCCGCGCCGTGGACGAGCCCATCGATTCGACCCAGTGCGGTGGCAAGGAAAACTGCCAGGACGAGCACCGCTGCATGACGCACGACCTGTGGATGGGCCTGAATGCCCATATATATGACTACCTCGACAACGTGACGTTGGCGACCCTGGTGGCCAAGCAGGACGAATGCAAGGAAAAAGTAATGCAGGTTCGCCGTGGGTTGAAGGTCACGCCGCTGGCGGCCTGACTCCGGATTGAGGCTGTCTCAGATTCAAGTTATTAAGGGCACACGATGAAAACACTGTATTTCGATTATTCCGCCACCACCCCCGTCGACCCGCGTGTGGCGGCCAAGATGATCCCGTATCTGACCGAGCATTTCGGCAACCCCGCTTCGCGCTCCCATCCGTTTGGCTGGGAAGCGGAAAAGGCGGTGGAGGATGCACGTGCTCAAGTGGCTGCGCTGGTCGGCGCCGACCCGAAGGAAATCGTGTTCACCTCGGGCGCCACCGAATCGAACAACCTCGCCATCAAGGGCGCGGGCCACTTCTATTCGGCCACCAAGGGCAAGCACATCATTACCGTGCGCACCGAACACAAGGCGGTGCTCGACACCGTGCGCGAGATGGAGCGTCAGGGCTTCGAGGCGACTTACCTGAACGTTGCGGACAACGGCCTGCTTGATCTGGACGTGCTTCGCGCGGCCATCCGCCCCGACACCGTGCTGGTCTCGGTGATGGCAGTCAACAACGAAATCGGCGTGATCCAGGACCTCGACGCGATCGGCAAGATCTGCCGCGAGAAGGGCGTGATTTTCCATGTCGACGCGGCGCAGGCTACCGGCAAGATGCCGATCGACCTGTCCAAACTGCCAGTCGATCTGATGTCGTTCTCGGCGCACAAGACCTATGGCCCCAAGGGCATCGGCGCGCTGTATGTGCGACGCAAGCCGCGCGTGCGCCTGGTGGCGCAGATGCACGGCGGCGGTCATGAGCGCGGCATGCGTTCCGGCACCCTGGCGACGCACCAGATCGTCGGCATGGGCGAGGCCTTCCGCATCGCCATGGAAGAAATGGCGACCGAAAACGAGCGCATCCGCATGCTGCGCGACCGCCTCTACAACGGCCTCAAGGACATCGAGGAAGTGCATCTGAACGGCGACGTGGAACAGCGCGTTCCGCACAACCTCAACGTCAGCTTCAACTTCGTCGAGGGCGAATCGCTGATCATGGCGATCAAGGATCTGGCCGTGTCGTCAGGCTCGGCCTGTACTTCGGCCAGCCTGGAGCCGTCCTACGTGCTGCGTGCGCTGGGCCGCAGCGACGAACTGGCGCACAGCTCGATTCGCTTCTCCATCGGCCGCTTTACCACCGAAGAAGAAGTCGATTACGCAATTAAATTGCTGCATGAAAAGATCGGCAAGCTGCGCGAGCTTTCCCCGCTGTGGGAAATGTTCAAGGAAGGCGTCGATCTGGATTCCGTGCAGTGGGCTGCACACTAATTTAACTAATTTAAGGAGAGCATCATGGCTTACAGCGAAAAAGTACTCGACCATTACGAAAACCCCCGCAACGTCGGTTCCTTTACCAAGGACGACGAAGGCGTCGGCACCGGCATGGTGGGCGCGCCCGCCTGCGGCGACGTGATGAAGCTGCAGATCAAGGTTGGCGCCGATGGCCTGATCGAGGACGCCAAGTTCAAGACCTACGGCTGCGGCTCGGCGATTGCATCCAGTTCGCTGGTGACCGAATGGGTCAAGGGCAAGACCCTCGACCAGGCGATGGAAATCAAGAACACCGCGATTGCCGAGGAACTCGCGCTGCCGCCGGTGAAGATCCATTGCTCGATCCTGGCCGAAGACGCGATCAAGGCCGCGGTCGCCGATTACAAGCAGAAGAAGGGCATGGATTAAGTCATGGCTGTGACCTTGTCCGAGCGCGCAGCGCAACACGTTTCCAACTACCTCGCCAAACGCGGCAAGGGTGTCGGCATCCGTCTCGGCGTGCGCACCACCGGCTGCTCCGGCATGGCCTACAAGCTGGAGTTCGCCGACGAGGCGCCGCAGGACGACGAGGTGTTCACCAGTCACGGCGTCACCGTGTTCGTCGACCCGAAAAGCCTGCCTTACATCGACGGCACCGAACTCGATTACGCCCGCGAAGGCCTGAACGAAGGCTTCAAGTTCAACAACCCGAACGTGAAGAACGAGTGCGGCTGCGGCGAGTCGTTCAACATTTAAGGGGTCAGGGATTGGGATTCAGGTGTCAGGGCTCTTGTGCGGCCTTTGGCCGCGTTTTGAAAGAACAACGCGCAGCACAATGCCCCCCGAATCCTGACGCCTGAATCCTGGTCCCTAAAAATGGATTTCTCCCAAACCCACTTCGAACTGTTCGGTCTGCCGCAATCGTATGCGCTGGACCGCGACAGGCTCGACACGGCCTATCGCGAACTGCAGAACACGGTGCACCCCGACCGTTTCGCCGCGCAGCCGGAGGCCGAGCAGCGGGTGGCGATGCAGTGGGCGACGCAGGTCAACGAGGCCTATCAGACGCTCAAGCATGCGGTGAACCGCGGCGTGTACCTGTTGAAACTGCAGGGCATCGACGCGTTCGACGCGGCCAACACCAAAATGGCGCCGGCCTTCCTGATGCAGCAGATGGAATGGCGCGAGGCCATCGAGGATGCGCGCGCCGATAAAAACAACGGCGCAGCGGCGCTGGATGCCTTGTCCGATGAACTGCGCGCGACCCACCGCCGAATCGAGGCACAGCTGGCCGAACTGATCGACACCGCGCACGATTTTGCGGCGGCCTCGGAAGCCGTGCGCCAGCTGCGATTCATGGACAAACTCATCGCCGAAGTCGGCGACGTCTACGAAGAACTGGAAAGTTAATGGCCTTGCTGCAAATTGCCGAACCCGGCATGACCACCGCCCCGCACCAGCATCGGCTGGCCGTCGGGATCGATCTGGGCACGACCAATTCGCTGGTGGCCACGGTGCGCTCCGGCCTGGCCGTGGTGCTGGATGATGAATCCGGGCGGTCGCTGCTGCCCTCGGTGGTGCGCTACTGTGCCAGCGGCGACGTCGAGGTGGGCTACGCCGCCCAGGCTGCGCAAAACAGCGACCCCCACAACGCCATCGCGTCGGTGAAGCGCTTCATGGGACGCGGCATTGCCGACATCGACGACATCGCCAGCCTGCCGTATCACTTCGTTGATGCGCCCGGCATGGTGCAGCTGAAAACCGCCGCCGGGGTGAAAAGCCCGGTCGAGGTGTCGGCCCAAATCCTCAAGGTGCTGCGCCAGCGCGCCGAAGCCGCCTTGGGCGGCGAACTCGTCGGTGCCGTGATCACGGTGCCGGCGTATTTCGACGACGCTCAGCGCCAGGCCACCAAGGACGCCGCGCAACTGGCCGGCCTCAACGTGCTGCGCCTGTTGAACGAGCCGACTGCCGCGGCCATCGCCTATGGCCTCGACAATGCGTCCGAGGGCGTCTACGCCGTGTATGACCTCGGCGGCGGCACCTTCGACATCTCCATTCTGAAGCTGTCCAGGGGCGTGTTCGAGGTGTTGTCCACCAATGGCGACTCGGCGTTGGGCGGCGACGACTTTGACCAGCGCATCTTCTGCTGGATCGTCGAGCAGGGCCGCTTTGCGCCGCTGTCGGCGGGCGACATGCGGATGCTGCTGACCAAGGCGCGCGACGCCAAGGAAGCGCTGACCGAACACACCGACGTGCGCGTCACCGCCGTGCTGTCGACCGGCGAAATGATGGACGCGACGGTCACCCAAGCCGCGTTCAATGCCATGACCGCCGGTCTCGTCAACAAGACGCTGGCACCGACCCGCAAGGCGCTGCGCGATGCCGGTTTGAGCGTGGACGAGATCAAGGGGGTGGTGATGGTCGGCGGTTCGACCCGCATGCCGTGCATCCGCCACGCCGTGGCCGGACTTTTCAAGCAGACGCCGCTCACCAACCTCGACCCCGACAAGGTCGTCGCGCTCGGCGCCGCCATGCAGGCCGACGTGCTTGCGGGCAACCGCGCCGGCGACGACTGGCTGCTGCTCGATGTGATCCCGCTGTCGCTCGGCCTGGAAACCATGGGCGGCCTGACCGAGAAGGTCATCCCGCGCAACACCACGATTCCCACCGCGCGCGCGCAGGAGTTCACCACCTTCAAGGACGGCCAGTCCGCAATGAGCGTGCATGTGCTGCAGGGCGAGCGCGAACTGGCGTCCGACTGCCGCTCGCTGGCACGCTTCGAACTGCGCGGCATCCCGCCGATGGTGGCGGGCGCGGCGCGTATCCGCGTCACCTTCCAGGTCGACGCCGACGGCCTGTTGTCGGTGGCGGCGCGCGAGCAGAGCAGCGGCGTCGAGGCCAGCGTGCAGGTCAAACCGTCGTATGGCCTGGCCGACGACGACATCACCCGCATGCTGAAGGACGCCTTCACCCACGCCAAGGACGACATGTATACGCGTGCGCTCAACGAACAGATCGTCGATGCGCAGGGGCTGATCGCCGCCACCCGCGCGGCGATGATGGAAGACGCCGCGCTGCTTGACGAAGCCGAAACCACGGCGATCGAAGCCAGCATCGCTGCCCTTGAAAGCCTGATGGCCGGCACCGATCATAAGGCCATCAAGCGCGGCATCGAGGTGCTGAATGCGGCCACCACCGAATTCGCTCAACGCCGCATGGACCAGAACGTGCGCCGCGCGATGGCCGGGCAGAAACTGGAAACCTTTGGTTAAGCGCATGCTGAACGACGAATTCATCGAATCCCTGCGGGTCAAGCTCGAAGCGCACCCGATCTACGCGGCCGTGTCCACGCTGGACGACCTGCGCGTGTTCATGCGGCACCACGTCTATTCGGTGTGGGATTTCATGTCGCTGATCAAGTACCTGCAGCATGAAATCGCCCCCGCGCGCTGGCCGTGGACGCCGGGCGGCGACGCCTCGGTGCAGCGCTTCATCAACGAGCTGGTGCTGGAAGAGGAAACCGACATCGCGCTGCCGGGGCAAGAAGGGTTTACCAGCCATTACATGCTGTATCTCGCCGCCATGCGCGAAATCGGCGCCGATGCCGACACACCGGCGCGATTCGTGCAGCAGGTGGCGGAGCAGGGCATCGAGGCCGCGCTCGCCTCGGGTCACGCGCCCGCGCCGTCGGCAGCGTTTACCCGCACCACCTTCTGTTTTCTTGCCAGCGGCAAGCCGCACACCGTTGCCGCCGCCCTGGCACTGGGGCGCGAGCACGTCATCCCGTCGATGTTCCGCGCCTTCCTGTCGCGCATGGCGGTGACCGATGCGCAGGCGCCCAGTTTCCACTACTACCTCAACCGCCACGTCCACCTGGACGAGGATTTCCACGCCCCGCTGTCGCTGCGCCTGCTCGCTGCCCTGTGCGGCGACGACGCCGACAGATGGCGCGAGGCCGAAGCCGCAGCCGAAGCCGCGGTCAACGCCCGCCTTCAATTCTGGGACGGTGTGCTGAAAGCATTGCCCAGCCAACGCGCTCAGGCCACCTGACTTACTGATATAAACGAACCTATGCCCCAACTCATCGTACTGCCCCACGTCGAACTCTGCCCGGAAGGCGCCGTCATCGAAGCCAAGCCGGGCGAGACCATTTGCGACACCCTGCTCGCCAACGGCGTCGAGATCGAGCACGCCTGCGAAAAGTCCCGCGCCTGCACCACCTGCCATGTCATCGTGCGTGAAGGCTTCAATTCGATGGAAGCGTCCACCGAAGAAGAGGATGATCTGCTCGACAAGGCCTGGGGGCTGGAGCCGCAGTCGCGGCTGTCGTGCCAGGCGCGCATCAACGGTGAAGACCTGGTGATCGAAATCCCCAAGTACACCATCAACATGGTCAAGGAAGGGCACTGAAAATGAAGTGGACGGATTCCCTCGACATCGCCATCGAACTCACCGAAGCGCACCCTGAAATCGATCCGCGCACCATCCGCTTCACCGACCTGCATCGCTGGGTGATGGAACTGCCCGACTTCGACGACAACCCCGAGCACTCCGGCGAGAAAATCCTCGAAGCGATCCAGATGGCGTGGATCGACGAAGTCAGCTAAACAGCCGCTTTCGCGGCCCCAGTTCCTCGCCCGTCGCACTGGATGGCGATCGGCGGCAGCCTGCAGCAGAGCACCGTTTCCGGCCGCCTTGGCGTAGTCGTCATAGCGCTTGATCAACTCCTCCGCCGCGCCATTCGCCGCCTCAGCCTGCAACTTGAAGTTCTCGTAATATTCAGGAAACCGGAAGCGCAGGAAAGGCGGCGGTTTTTTCTGACGCATCTTGCGGTGCAGGGTAAGGTGGTCGCAGCAACACAAAATCATGCCAAGTCAGCGTTGCCACAGACACGGGCTGATATGCAGGACGGCGCAGGAGGCATTCCTAAGATGGCAAACATCCCGAATATCACGCGCCGCAGGCTGCTGATCGCTATCGCGGCAGCGCCCCTGATGGGGCCTGCGATGGGGTGGGCGCAGCAGGCGCGTCCCGCCACCCGGGCCATCCCGTCGAGCGGTGAGGCGGTGCCGCTGGTCGGTCTGGGCAGCTGGATCACCTTCAACGTCGGCCACGATCGGGTTGCGCGGGACGCCCGCGCCGAGGTGATGCGCGCCTTCTTTCAGGCGGGCGGACGGCTGATCGACAGTTCGCCGATGTATGGCTCGGCGCAGGAAGTCATCGGCTACGGCCTGAAAAAATTTGGGTGTCCGGCCGAGCTGTTCGCCGCCGACAAGGTGTGGATTTCAGACGGCGAGGCAGGCCGCGCGCAGATGGAAGCCTCGCGCCGGCTGTGGGGAATTCCGCGCTTCGACCTGATGCAGGTGCACAACCTGCTGGCATGGCAGGCGCACCTGCCGACGCTGTTCGCCATGAAGGCGGCTGGTCAGTTGCGCTATGTGGGCATCACCACTTCGCACGGCCGTCGCCACGGCGACATGGCGCGGATCATGGCCAGCCAGCCGATCGATTTCGTGCAGCTCACCTACAACCTCGTCGACCGCGAAGTCGAGCAGCGCCTGCTGCCGCTCGCGCGGGAACGCGGCATCGCCGTCATCGTCAACCGTCCGTTCCAGCAGGGGGCGCTGATCCGCAGGCTCGAACGCCATCCGCTGTCGCCGTGGGCGGCTGAAATCGACTGCGGCGGTTGGGCGCAGTTCGCCCTCAAGTTCATTATTTCGCATCCGGCCGTCACCTGCGCGATTCCGGCGACCACGCGCGTCGACCACGTGCTGGAAAACATGGGGGCCGCCACCGGGCGCCTGCCGGATCAGGCCATGCGCGCGCGCATGGTCGCAGTCGTGGCCCGGCTCTGATGTCCGAGTGGTGGACCTACGGCCCGCGCGATCTGCTGATGTTTTCGGCGCAGACGTATTACCGGCTGTTCGAGCTCTACAACCGCGACCTGTGGCCGCTGCAGATGCTTGCGCTTGTGCTGGGTGTTGCCGTGCTGGCGTTATGGCGGCGCGGCGGCGACAGGGCAGGGCGCGCCATCGCCGTGATCCTGGCAATGTGCTGGCTGTGGGTCGCCTGGGGCTTCCACTGGCAGCGCTATGCCAGCATCAACCTGGTTGCCGGCTATTTCGCGCTGGCCTTCGTTGTCCAGGCTCTACTCCTGTTGTGGCTGGGGGGGCTGCGCGGCCGGCTCACGCCGGTAGCGGCCACCCGGCTGCAGCAGCGCGCCGGCCTCGGGCTGTTGCTGTTTGCCCAGCTGATGTTTCCCTTGATCGGGCCGCTGCTGGGGAGAAGCGGTATATGCCGGATGCGCTATCGCGAAAATATCCAAACTCACCCACTGAATGGGGCTGGCAGTATATTTTTCCTTCGGGCAGTTATTCGAATGACCCACGCAGCGGGCTGAACGCCGCCATCATCTCGACGAAAAACTGTTGCAGCGCGCGATGAAGAAAGCCGTGCAGGCATCGGGAATGGCCAAGCTGGCTACGCCGCATACCTTGCGCCATTCGTTTGCGACGCATTTGCTGGAAGCCGGGTACGACATCCGCACGGTGCAGGAACTGTTGGGCCACAAGGACGTTTCGACGACGATGATTTACACGCATGTACTGAACAAGGGTGGGCGCGGGGTGATCAGCCCGCTGGACAGATGATGACGGACGAGGATTACATGCGCGCCGCGCTGGAACTGGCGCAACAGGGCTGGGATGCCGACGAGGTGCCGGTGGGTGCGCTGGTCGTGTGCGGCGGCGAGGTGGTCGGTCGCGGTTTCAACCAGCCCATTTCCAGCCACGATCCGACCGCGCATGCCGAGGTGATGGCGCTGCGCGATGCGGCGGGGCGGCTGGGCAACTACCGGCTGGTGGGCTGCACGCTGTATGTGACGATGGAGCCGTGCGTGATGTGCGCGGGGGCGATTCTGCATTCGCGGGTGGCGCGGGTGGTCTACGGCGCGCGCGAATACAAGACCGGCGCGCACGGCAGCATCATCGACGTGTTTGCCGAGCCGCGCCTCAATTACCATTGCGAGATCGCCGGCGGGGTGCTGGCGGACGAATGCGCAGCGATGATCTCGGGGTTTTTCGAGGCACGCCGCCAGCAAAAGAAGGAGGCAGCGCAATGAGCGGCTTGTATATCGAAGTGGACATGCATTTGCAGCAGTTGTATCTGTGGGAGCCGGTTCCCGATGGCGATATTTTGTTAAGGCAATACCCGGTTTCCACCGCGACCAACGGAGCAGGGGAACAGAACGGCAGTTATGGCACGCCGCGCGGGCGGCACCGCATTGCGGAAAAGATTGGCGCGGGTGCGCCGATGTGTACGGCATTTACGGCACGCAAACCCACCGATGAAATCTGGACGTCCGAACTGGACGCGGAGAACCCGGGGCGCGACTGGATCCTGACGCGCATTCTGTGGCTGGATGGGCTGGAGCCGGGCAAGAACCAGGGCGGCACGGTGGATACGCACAACCGTTACATCTATATCCACGGCACCCACGAGGAGCACAAGCTTGGCACGCCGGCATCGCACGGCTGCATCCGCATGAAGAATGCGGACGTGGCGGAATTGTTCGATCTGGTCGAGGTGGGGACGGAGGTCAGGATTTCGTAGTCGCCAGGATAGCCCTGTCCTGCGTCCAACAGGCCACTCGTGACGAGTGGGAATGTGTGGTTGCCCGGGGTGCGTCATGCGACAGGCGCTGCAGAACGGCTTTGATCAGCTTGGCATGCAAGGACGTTGCGTGCTTGCGCTTTCGCGCGGTCGAATCGGTTTTATCTTCTTTGCATCGCCGGACGCGGACCGGAGTTGGTGTCCTTGTGGCGGAAGTTGATGCGACCTTTGGTGAGGTCGTAGGGCGACATTTCGATGGTGACCTTGTCGCCGGCCAGGATGCGGATGCGGTGCTTTCTCATTTTGCCGGATGCGTAGGCGGTGATTTCGAAGCCGTTATCCAGGGTGACGCGAAAGCGGGTTTGCGGCAGCACTTCGCTGACGACGCCTTCCATTTCTACAAGTTCTTCTTTTGCCATATTTTTTGATTCCTCATGCTAGGCCGATGGCGCGACGAATCCGCGTGCCGGCGTGGGTAGTGTGCGAAAGTCTCAGTGGGAACTGCGGCAACCGCGCCTGGGGTGCGCGGCACGGCTGCTAATGAGGAGAGCCGACAAGATGCCCGCCAAGGGGCGGAGGGACAAACCAAGGACCTATTCGTTTGGGCAGTATGCCGGGTAAAGGCCTGTCTTGGCAAGGAAAACGACGAAGCTCCAATGTAGGCGCGGGCTGCGGCAGGGTGAGCGGCCTGTCGGGTTGGATTAAGCCGCCGGGTTGGACTGGATGCGTCTTTGCCGGGCCAATCGAAAAATCGCCGGCGCGCCTGTTTGCATCAGCCTGCTTCCCGGTTTTGATCCGCATCTTGACTGCCGGTCGTCTGCATCCCGGCCGGGACGGAGTCGAGATGCAGGGTGCGGGTGGGAAAGGCGATCTCCGCGCCGTGGTCGCGGATGATGGCGGCGATTTTCAGCAGCACGTCCTGCTTGACCTCGTGGTAGTGCACCCACTCGACGGTCTTGGTGAAGGTGTAGATGAAGAAATCCAGCGACGACGCGGCGAACTGGTTGAAGTTGACGATCAGCGTCG
>JBAQND010000148.1:0-21352 GCA_049303455.1 Thiobacillus sp. | reverse complement strand
CGTGAATCAGAAATAGCGGGACAAATAAAACGGATGGATTTTTTCGCGGGGCAAGGCGCGAGGAGGCGACATGGCGGGCTCTATGGCAACGACGAGCAACGCCGCCATGCGGAAAAAGACGCCGTTTTATGTTTCGGTATTTCTGATTCACGACACTAGGCCGGCTACCAGTTGGTCTCGCGTTCGGCGGTTGCGGACACCTTGTGGATGCTGAGGTCGGCGCCGGTGAATTCGGCTTCCGGGTCAAGCCGCAGGCCCGCAACCCGTTTCAGGATGCCATACACCATCACGCTGCCGAGCGCGGCCACGGCCACGCCGCCCAGCGTGCCAATCGCCTGCGACGCCAGGCTGACGCCGCCGATGCCGCCCAGTGCCTTGGCGCCAAAGATGCCCGCGGCAATCCCGCCCCATGCACCGCACAGGCCGTGCAACGGCCACACCCCCAGCACGTCGTCGATCTTCCATTTGTTCTGCGTGACCATGAACATCCACACGAACAGCGCGCCGGCAATCGCGCCGGTGGCGAGCGCGCCGAGCGGATGCATCAGGTCAGAGCCCGCGCACACCGCCACCAGACCCGCCAGCGGGCCGTTGTGGATGAAGCCGGGATCGTTGCGGCCGATCACCAGTGCGGCGAGCGTGCCGCCCACCATCGCCATCAGTGAGTTCACCGCCACCAGCCCAGACACCGCATCGATCAGCTGTGCCGACATCACGTTGAAACCGAACCACCCCACGGCGAGGATCCATGCGCCGAGGGCCAGGAACGGAATGTTCGACGGCGGATGCGCCGAAACCAGGCCGTCCTTGGTGTAGCGCCCGCGCCGCGCACCCAGCAGCAGCACCGCGGGCAAGGCAATCCAGCCACCCATGGCATGCACCACCACCGAGCCGGCAAAGTCGTGGAAAGGGGCACCAAAGGTCGCGGCCAGCCAGTCCTGGATGCCGTAATTGCCGTTCCAGACGATGCCTTCATAGAAGGGGTAAACCAGTCCCACCAGCGCAAACGTGGCGGCCAGTTGTGGATTGAATCGGGCGCGCTCGGCAATGCCGCCCGAGACGATGGCGGGGATCGCTGCCGCAAAGGTCAGCAGGAAAAAGAACTTGACCAGCGCGTAGCCATTTTGGGCCGACAGCACTTCGGCGCTGGAATAGAAGCTGACGCCGTAGGCGACGCTGTAGCCGATGAAGAAATAGGCGATGGTGGAAACCGAGAAATCGGTGAGGATTTTGACGAGGGCGTTGACCTGGTTCTTCTTGCGCACCGTGCCGAGTTCGAGAAAGGCAAACCCCGCGTGCATGGCCAGCACCATGATGCCGCCGAGCAATACGAACAACACATCACTGCCTGATCTCACCGCTTCCATGTCCCTGCCCCCTTTGAATCCGGTGGACACAAGCAAGCAGCGTTCCAGATACCTAAAGCACTGATTTCAAATGAAAGAAGATGCGGCAGACTGGGTTAACAGCACCAAATAAGTGCATGTCATTGCGTTGCGCACCGCCATCGTGCGTTATTTCTGGTCGTGCGACCCGGATTCAGCCTGGCCGGTTTCGATGCGGTCGAGTTCGGCATCCATATCGGTCTCGGACAGGGGCGCGTAGTCCACCTCGGCTTCGGGCCCGGGCTTGGTAATGAACGAGGCGACGATGATCCCCAGTTCATACAGAAGCCACACGGGGACCGCGAGCATGAACTGCGAAATCACGTCGGGGGGAGTGAAGATCGCACCAATGACAAACGCGCCGACGATGACGTAAGGCCGGATTTCGCGCAGCTTGGCAATCGACACCATGCCCATTTTGACCAGCAGCACCACCGCGACCGGGACTTCGAATGCAATACCGAAGGCCATGAACAGGGTCATCACGAAGTCGAGGTACTTGCTGATGTCGGTCATCACCGCCACGCCTTCGGGCGCCACGCCGACGATGAACCCGAATACCACCGGAAACACCAGGAAATAGGCGAACGCCATTCCCAGCAGAAACAGGATCACGCTGGCGATCACCAGCGGTACGCCGATGCGTTTTTCGTTCTGGTAGAGGCCGGGCGCGACGAACGCCCACATCTGATAGAACACCCATGGCATCGCCAGCAAAAAGGCGGTCATCATGGTGACCTTGATCGGCACGAAGAACGGCGTGGTGACCTCGGTGGCGATCATCTGCCCGCCTTGCGGCAGGGCGGCGAGCATCGGCTGGGCGAGCAGCGCGTAAAGATCCTGCGCCCACGGAAACAGCAGCACAAACAGCACCACCACCGCAATCACCGCGCGTAGCAGACGGTCTCGCATTTCGATGAGATGCGAGATAAAGCTGTCTTCAGAATGGCTCATGGGGCTTTTCCGGCGGGCTCGGCGCGTGCCGTTTCCACCACGGCAGAGGGCGTGGAGGTGACCGCATTCTGGTCAGGCTCGTCGAGCGGCAGGCTCTGCTGCGGCGCCTGTTCCCGCTCGATCTGCTTCGTGGCGGGCTCGGTGACAGGACGCTCGCCCTCGGTCACCGCCATGGCCGCCACCACCTTGTTGACGCTGCTCGCCTCGTCGCGCAGGTAGCCATCGACCGCGGTCGCCTGCTGCTCGACGCCCGACACCGCCGATTCGACCGACGCCTTGAAGTCCTGACCGACACGGCGCATTTCATCCAACTGAATTTCGTGACTGATGTCCGACTTCACGGATGACACATAGCGCTGCATGCGGCCATACAGATGCCCGGCCGTGCGCGCCACCTTGGGCAAGCGCTCAGGGCCAATGACAATCAGCGCCACCACACCGATGAGGATGAGTTCAGTAAAACCGATGTCGAACATGATTTACAGGTGCACTTAGCCTCTCTGGGCTCAGCTCTGCTGCTTGTCCTTGACTTCGACGTCGATGGTGCGGCCCTGCTCGTCCTTCTCGCCGATCTTGGGTGCATCCTCCTTCACGCCTTCCTTGAAGCCCTTGACCGCGCCACCGAGATCGCTGCCAATGTTGCGCAGTTTCTTGGTGCCGAAAATCAGCAGTACCACCACCAGAACGATCAGCCAATGCCAGATGCTAAAGCTACCCATGATCAATCTCCTTTAAATTAACTGCGGCCAACGGGATCACCGCCGCCAAATACGTGAACGTGAAGGTGGAACACTTCCTGCCCGCCGCCGCGCCCGGTGTTGATGAGCGTCTTGAAGCCTGCGTCGAGCCCCTGTTCCTTCGCCAGGCGCGGCGCCAGCAGCAGCATCTTGCCGAGCAGCCTTTCGTGTTCGGGCGTGCAGTCGGCGAGCGTCGCGATATGCAGCTTTGGAATGATCAGGACATGCACCCGCGCGAATGGGTGGATATCGTGAAACGCCAGCACATCATCGTCTTCGTAAACCTTGCTGCTCGGCAACTGGCCGGCAGCGATTTTGCAGAAAATGCAGTCACTCATGTCGATTCGCTTTTTCAGCCAGCCCGGACAGGCCCTCGCGGCGCGCCAGCTCGTTCAGCACATCCGCAGGCTTGAGCCCCTTGTGCGCCAGCAGCACCAGGGTATGAAACCACAAATCGGCGACTTCGTAGATGATCTTTTCGGGCTGGTCATCCTTTGCCGCCATCACGGTCTCGGTCGCCTCCTCGCCGATCTTTTTCAGAATGGCATCGGTGCCCTTGGCGTACAGCCTGGCGACATAGGAACTGTCGGGCGCCGCCTGCTTGCGTGCCTCCAGTGTTGCAGCGAGGCGGTCCAGAATATCGCTCATTTGCGATAGATCTCGTCGGGGTCCTTCAGCACCGGGGTGGTCGTCACCCAGTGGCCGTTTTCGAGCTTCTGGAAAAAGCAGGAGCGTCGTCCGGTGTGACAGGCAATACCGCCAAGTTGTTCAATTTTCAGCAGCACCACGTCGTTGTCGCAATCGAGGCGGATTTCGCTGACATTCTGCACATGGCCGGATTCCTCGCCCTTGCGCCACAGCTTGTTGCGCGAACGGGACCAGTACACCCCACGCAGCGTGCGCGCGGTTTCCGCCAGCGCCTCGCGGTTCATCCACGCCACCATCAGGATCTCGCCGCTGACAGCGTCCTGGGCGATCGCCGGCACCAGGCCCTGCGCGTCCCATTTGACGGCATCGAGCCAGTCGCTCACAGCCTGACCTCGATGCCGTGCTGCTTCATGTATTTTTTCGCCTGGTCGATGCCGTATTCGCCGAAGTGGAAAATGCTCGCCGCCAGCACTGCATCCGCGCGGCCTTGCTTGACGCCGTCAACCAGATGCTGCAGGTTGCCGACGCCACCGCTGGCGATGATGGGAATGTCGACCGCGTCGGAAATCGCGCGCGTGAGTTCCAGGTCGAAACCGCTCTTGGTGCCGTCGCGGTCCATCGAGGTGAGCAGCAGTTCGCCCGCGCCGAGGCTTTCCATTTTTTTCGCCCACTCGATGGCGTCGAGTCCGGTCGCCTTGCGGCCGCCGTGGGTGAAGACCTCCCAGTGGTCGCCCACCCGCTTGGAATCGATAGCGACGACGATGCACTGGCTGCCGTAGCGGTCAGCCGCGTCCTTCACCAACTGCGGATTGACCACCGCCGAGGTGTTGATGCTGACCTTGTCGGCACCGGCGTTGAGCAGGCGCTGGACGTCGCCCACCTCGCGCACGCCGCCGCCGACCGTCAGCGGAATGAACACTTCGGAGGCGACGGCCTCGATGATATGGAGAATCAGGTCGCGGTTGTCGCTCGATGCGGTGATGTCGAGGAAAGTCAGCTCGTCCGCGCCCGCCTCGTTGTAGCGCCGCGCGATTTCAACCGGGTCGCCGGCGTCTTTCAATTCGACGAAGTTGATACCCTTGACCACGCGGCCATTGGTGACATCGAGACAGGGAATGATGCGCTTTGCAAGCATGGTCAGTCTCTGGGATCAGACGCCGAACACACCGCCGGCCAGCTCGTCGGCGAGCTTTTGTGCCTCGACAAAATCAAGCGTGCCCTGGTAGATCGCACGGCCGGTGATCGCGCCGATGATGCCGTCCTTGGCGACGGTGGACAGGGCCCTGACGTCGTCGAGATTGGTGACGCCGCCGCTGGCGATGACCGGAATCGAGAGCGCCTGTGCCAGTCTTTGCGTGGCTTCGATGTTGACGCCGCTCAGCATGCCGTCGCGCCCGATGTCGGTGTAGATGATGGCTTCGACGCCATAGCCTTCGAAACGCCTGGCCAGATCGATGACGTCGTGGCCGGTGATCTTGGACCAGCCTTCGACGGCGATCTTGCCGTCACGGGCGTCGAGCCCGACCATCACGTGGCCGGGGAAGGCGTCGCAGGCTTCGTGCAAAAAGCCGGGGTTCTTGACCGCGGCGGTGCCGATGATGACGTAGCGCACGCCATCGTCAAGATAGCGCTCGATGGTGGCGAGGTCGCGGATGCCGCCGCCAAGCTGCACCGGCATGTCGTCGCCAACCGCATCGACGATGGAACGGATTGCCGCGTCGTTCACCGGCTTGCCGGCAAACGCGCCGTTGAGGTCGACCAGATGCAGGCGGCGCGCGCCGAGCTCCTTCCAGTGGCGGGCGGTCGCTGCCGGATCTTCGGAAAACACGGTGGCACTGTCCATTTCGCCTTGTTCCAGGCGCACGCAGTGGCCGTCTTTAAGGTCGATCGCAGGAATAATTAACATGGCTGATCAGCGGTCGTACAGATGAGAGATTAGGCGCAGGCAGCGCCGGACATATCGCAGGCGGTGTCGTGCTCGCCCGGATTCCAGGTTACAAAATTGCCCAGCAGCGTCAAACCGTCATTCTGGCTTTTTTCCGGATGGAACTGAACGGCAAAGATATTCCCCGTTGCCACCGCACAGGTGAACGGGAAAGGGTAATGCGAGAACCCCGCAATCACGTCGGGTGAGGTCGGCTGAACGAAGTAGCTGTGGACGAAGTAGAAGCGCGCGCCCTCCTCGATCCCGACCCATAGCGGATGCGGGGCCGCCTGATGGACGTTGTTCCAGCCCATGTGCGGCACTTTCAGCTTGTTGCCCTGGTCGTCGCGCATCGCCTCGTGCGGAAAGCGCTGCACCGTGCCGGGCAAGATGCCGAGGCACGCGGTATCACCCTCCTCGCTGTGTTCGAACAGCACCTGCATGCCCATGCAGATGCCCAGAAACGGCTTGCTGCGGGCGGCGTCGATGATCGTCTGGCGCAGGCCGCGCGCGTCGATCTCGCGCATGCAGTCGGGTGCGGCGCCCTGCCCCGGAAACACCACGCGGCCAGCCGCGGCAATCACCGCCGGGTCGGAGGTGACCACCACGCTCGCCGCCGGTGCGACGTGCTCGATGGCCTTGGACACCGAACGCAGGTTGCCCATGCCGTAGTCGATGACGGCGATATCGCCGCTCACCGTGCAGCCCTCTTGTCGGAATTCATAGGGCGCCTTTTGTCGACGGCAGTATGTCGCCCATGCGCAGGTCGGCCTCCACTGCCATGCGCAGTGCGCGACCAAAGGCCTTGAAAATAGTCTCGGCCTGATGGTGCGCGTTGACGCCGCGCAGGTTGTCAATGTGCAGCGTGACGCCGGCGTGATTGATGAAGCCACGGAAGAATTCGAGGAACAGGTCGACGTCGAATTCGCCGATGCGCGCGCGCGCGTAGTCGACGTGGTATTCCAGCCCGGGCCGCCCCGACAGGTCGATCACCACGCGCGACAGCGCCTCGTCGAGCGGCACGTAGGCGTGGCCGTAGCGGCGGATGCCCTTCTTGTCGCCGAGCGCCTGGGCAAATGCCTGACCAAAGGTGATCCCGGTGTCTTCCACGGTGTGATGGGCGTCGATGTGCAGGTCGCCCTTGGCCTGGATGTCGAGATCGATCAGGCCGTGGCGCGCGATCTGGTCGAGCATGTGGTCGAGAAAGGGCACGCCGGTGGCGAGCTTGCTGACACCGGTGCCATCAAGATTGAGACTGACCGTGATTTGGGTCTCGAGGGTGTTGCGGGTGACTTGGGCGGTGCGCATGGCGTCTGGAAATAAGGCTGTAAACGGATTCTAGCAGGCCGCAATGGCTTTCAACGCGGCAAGCAGCGCAGCGCATTGCGCATCGGTGCCGACGGTGATGCGCAGGAACGGCGCGATGCGGGCCGGATTGTTGAAATGACGCACGACAATGCTGCGTTCACGCAAGTTCGCGGCCAGTTCGGCGCCATCGTGTGCCGGATGGCGCGCGAAGATGAAATTGGCAGCCGAGGGCAACACCTCGAAGCCGAGTGCTTCCATGCCGGCCACCAGCCGGGTGCGCGTTGCCACCACCTTCGCGCAGATGGATTCGAACCAGGCCCGGTCTTCGATCGACGCCAGTGCGCCGGCCTGGGCAAAGCGATCGAGCGGGTAGGAATTGAAGCTGTCCTTGACCCGGTTGAGCGCCTCGATCAGGTGCACCTGTCCGATGGCGTAGCCGACGCGCAGACCGGCCAGCGCGTGCGATTTCGACAGGGTGCGGACGACCAGCAGCTGCGGGTAGCGCGCCACCAGTCCCATCGCCGATTCGCCGCCGAAGTCGATGTAGGCCTCGTCGATCACGACGACCGAGTCCGGATTGCCGGCCAGCAGGCGCTCGATTTCGCCCAGCGCCAAGAGGCGGCCGGTCGGCGCATTGGGGTTGGGGAATATCACTCCGCCGTTGGGCGTCAGGTAATCGTCGACCCGGATCTCGAATGTTTCGGTGAGTGGAACCGTCCGGTAAGCGATCTCGTACAGCCCGCAATACACCGGATAAAAGCTGTAGGTGATGTCGGGAAACAGGATCGGCCGCTCGTGCTTCAGCAAGGCCAGAAACGCGTGCGCCAGCACCTCGTCGGAACCGTTGCCGACGAACACCTGATCGGCGCCAACACCGTGCAATGCGGCAATGCCGGCACGCAGGCGGTCGGAACCCGGATCGGGATACAGACGCAGGGTGTCGGCGGCCTCGGCGCGCACGGCGTCGAGCACCCGCGGACTGGGGCCGTAGGGATTTTCGTTGGTATTGAGCTTGACCAGGTTGGCCAGCTTCGGCTGCTCGCCCGGCACGTAGGGCGTCAGGCCGCGCACCACGGCACTCCAATAGCGACTCATCGGAATGGCGGGCTCACTTATGAACCAGGCGATATTCGGCGGAACGCGCGTGCGCCTGCAGGCCTTCGCCGTAGGCCAGCGTGGCGGCGATCCGCCCCAGCGTCTGCGCGCCGGCCTGCGATACGTTGATCAGGCTGCTGCGCTTTTGGAAGTCGTACACCCCCAGCGGCGACGAGAAGCGCGCCGTGCGCGAGGTCGGCAGCACGTGGTTCGGCCCGGCACAGTAATCGCCCAGCGCCTCGCAGGTATGCTTGCCCATGAAGATCGCGCCAGCGTGGCGCAAGCCGGGCAACAGCGCATCAGGGTCGGCCACCGACAATTCCAGGTGTTCCGGCGCAATGATGTTCGAGATCGTCACGGCATCGTCGAGGTCGCGCGTTTTGATCAGCGCGCCGCGGTTGGTGAGCGAGGTGCGGATCACCTCGCTGCGCGGCATCTCGTCGATCAGTTTGTCGATCGCCGCCGCCACCGCGTCGAGATAGGCGGCGTCGGGCGACAGCAGGATCGACTGCGCCATTTCGTCGTGCTCGGCCTGCGAGAACAGGTCCATCGCCACCCATTCCGCCGGTGTGTTGCCGTCGGCAATCACCAGGATTTCGGACGGACCGGCAATCATGTCGATGCCGACAGTACCGAACACGCGGCGCTTGGCGGCCGCCACGTAGGCGTTGCCGGGGCCGACGATCTTGTCGACCTGCGGCACGGTTTCGGTGCCGTAGGCGAGCGCCGCCACTGCCTGCGCGCCGCCGATGGTGAACACGCGGTCAACCCCGGCGATCGCGGCTGCGGCCAGCACCAGCTGGTTATGCTCGCCGCCCGGCGTCGGCACCACCATGATGAGTTCACCCACGCCGGCGACCTTGGCCGGAATCGCGTTCATCAGCACCGACGACGGGTACGCGGCCTTGCCCCCCGGCACGTACAGCCCGACACGGTCGAGCGCGGTGATCTTCTGCCCCAGCACGGTGCCGTCGTCCTCGGTGTAGGTCCACGATGCCTGCGTTTGCTTCTCGTGATAGCGGCGCACGCGATCCGCCGCGGCTTCCAGCGCCTGGCGGGTGTCGGTGGGCAAGTGCTCGAGCGCGGCGCTGAGCTGGGCCGCATTCAGCTCCAGGCTGGCCAGCGATGTCGCCGGCAGGCGGTCGAAACGCTCGGTGTACTCGAGCACCGCGGCGTCGCCGCGCTTTTTGACGTCATGCAGGATCGCGGCCACCGTCTGTTCAATGGCAGCATCGGCGGCATCGTCGAATTGCAACAGGCGGGCAAGGCGGGCCTGAAAATCAGGCTGCGCGCTATCGAGGCGGGTGAGCGTAACCACGGGATTCCTGCTTCAAAAAAAAGATTGGAATATGACTTTAATTGTACCGGTTTTTGACGCCTTACCGCGCGCCGTAGCGGCTTCCGGGCTGAAAGTCATACTGATTCCGGATATTAGACAAAGTCCAGATCGGCGATTATCATGCGCATATGCATTACACGCGCTACAACATGGCCGGCCTTTTGCGCAGCCACGACATCAATCCGACCCACCAGCGGATCGAGATTGCGCACGCGCTGTTTTCGCGGCAGGAACACCTATCGGCCGATCAGGTGATGGCGATCGTCAACACGCGCCACTCGGAGACCTCCAAGGCCACGGTCTACAACACGCTCAAGCTGTTTCTGGAAAAAGGCCTGGTGCGTGAAGTCATCGTCGATCCCAGCAAGGTGTTCTTCGACCCCAACACCAGCCCGCACCACCACCTCTATGAAGTCGACAGCGGCAAGCTGTCCGACATCGATGCCGAGCATATCGTGATTTCCGGCCTGCCGCCGCTGCCGGCCGGCATGGTGACCGAGGGCATCGACCTCATCGTGCGCGTCCGCCGCACCGGTTGATCTTCCCCGCCCGTCGATGAAACGGGTTTTCATCGCGCCCTCCCTGCTCGACGCCCAGCTGGCTGTCGATGCGTTGGCCAGCCTCGGCATCGTCACCCACATCTTCAACGTCAATGCCGCCGGCGCACTGGGCGAAGTGCCGTTCATGCAGGTGCAGCCCGAAGTATGGGTCGACGACGATGTCCAGGAAGCGCGGGCGCGCGAGGTATTGGCGGGGTTGCGCGACGCGACGCCGCGCGACGAGAAAACCTGCGCCCATTGCGGCGAACTCAATCCCGGGAATTTTCTGAGTTGCTGGCAGTGCGGGCGCGCGTTGCCTGACTGAGCCTCGACGCGGTCAGGGCGGCTGCGTATCTTGTTTCAGTGCATCGAGGTGCTGCTGAAACTGGCGCGCAAAAATCTGCTCCAGTTCGTCGATCACGTCGACCGCCGCCACGCCGTGAATCAAATGGCGGGTCATCTGCGCGGAAGCCTCGTGGAAAATGCGGTTGCGCTCCAGCATCGGGTAGGTCTGCATCAGGCGTTGAATCGCCTTGACCACGTTTTCCTGCTCGGGGCGCGGAATCAGCAGCGGCTCAGTGGGCGGCGCGGCGGCAATCTCGGCGCCTTCCTTGCCTGCCAGAAAATCGGCGTACTCGAGCAAGGCCTGTTGCCGGGTTTCCGACAAATTTCTGAAAATCGACAACAGGCGCTTGCTGTCGCGCATCAGCGGCTGCGCCCCTTGACCGGGCGCTTCGGCGCCACGACATCGACATTGCACTGCTGAAACTTGTGGTCGACAAAGCTGATGAAGGCATCGAGCAGCTTGCTGCGGAATTTTTCCGGCGCATAGACCATGGTCAGCTCGCGCGTCAGCCGGGGATTCAGCGGCACGGCGACCAGCGTGCCGAGCTGGATTTCCTTGGTGACGGTGGAGGCCGACATGATGGCGACGCCCAGATTGGCCTCCACCGCGCCCTTGATGGCCTCACGGCTGCCAAGCTCCATCTCGATATGCAGGTCGTCGGGGTTGACGCCATGGTTCTTGAAGAAATCGTCCACCACCTCGCGCGTGCCCGAGCCATGCTCGCGCGACACATAGGGCTGGTCGGCGATATCGCGGGCGTCGACGCTTGAACGCGAGGCCAGCACATGGTTGGGCGAACAGATCATGACCAACTCGTCCTCGCAGCACGCCAGCGTGGTCAGGTTGGGGTTGTGTGACGGCGCTTCGATCAGGCCGACGTCGAGCGAATGGTCGCCCACTTTCGCCGCCACGGTCTCCGAGTTGGCAACGGTCAGACGCGCCTGCACCTGTGGAAAACGCTCCTTGAATTCGCCCAGGATGCGCGGCAGCAGATATTCGGCGATGGTGGTGGAGGCGCCGATCATCAAGGGGCCCGTCACCTGCCCGGTCAGCTCGCCCACGCGCGCTTCCATCTCGGCGGTCAGGTCCAGAATGCGCTCGGCGTAACCCAGCACCAGATCGCCGACGGGCGTCATCGAAATCTTGCCATGGCTGCGCTCGAACAAACGGGTGTTGAAATGCTCTTCCAACTGCTTGACCTGAAAGGTCACTGCAGGCTGGGTCATATAGAGGACATCCGCGGCTTTGGTGAAGCTGAGCTGCTTGGCGACGGTGTAGAATACTTGAAGTCTGCGGTCGGCCATTAATTCCCGTCCCTGGGTCAGAAAAGTTTTTTATTCAACCACAAACCCGCCCGTGTTGAAACATTCCCCATACCAACTCCCTGTATTCGCAGACCTTTCGTCAGCGCCCGGGCACCCGCCCGTTGCCCCACCCCGCCGCTTCTGACCAGGCCACCCCGTGAACCGCGCGTTTTACGTCATCCTGTCGGCGCAGTTCCTGTCGGCGCTGGCTGACAATGCCCTGCTCTTCGCAGCTATCGGCCTGCTGCTGTTCTTCTCGGCGCCGGAATGGTTCTCGCCGCTGCTGCAGACAGTTTTCGTCGTAGCCTATATCGTGCTGGCGCCGCTGGTCGGGCCGTTCGCCGACGCCCTGCCCAAAGGCCGCGTCATGCTGATCGCCAACACGGTGAAGTTCGCCGGCTGCCTCACCATGCTGGCCGGTCTGCACCCGCTGCTGGCCTACGCCATTGTCGGCGTGGGCGCTGCGATGTACTCACCCGCCAAATACGGCATTCTCACCGAGCTGCTGCCGCCCGAAAAGCTGATCGTCGCCAACAGCTGGATGGAGGGCACCACCGTGGTCGCCATCGTGCTCGGTGCCATCATTGGCGGCGCGCTCATCAATCCGCAATTGGCTGAAGGCATCTTGCTCAACATTGGCCTGGACAGCCGGCTCATCGCGCCGAAATTTGCCATCGTCGCCATCACCAGCCTGTATCTCGGCGCTGCCATCGTCAACCTGTTCATCCCGCGCCTGCCGATCGACCACAAGCTTCCCAATCGTTCGCCGCTGTTCGTCCTCCATGATTTCTGGCACAGCTTCAGGCTGCTGTGGCGCGACCCGCTCGGCCAGGTTTCGCTCGCCGTCACCACACTGTTCTGGGGCGTCGGCGCCACCCTGCGTCTACTCATCATCGCCTGGGCCGCGCTCAACCTTAAATACGGGCTGGATCAGGCGACCCAGCTCACCGCCGCCACCGCATTTGGCATCGCCATCGGTTCGGTGCTGGCCGGCAAGTTCGTCAGCCTGCAGCGCGCTGTCAGCGTCCTGCCCGCTGGCATCCTCCTGGGCTTTGTACCGATTGCGCTGATCTGGGTGGAAAGCTTGATCCCCGCCCTGTTGCTGTTGGGGCTGGCGGGGACGCTGGCAGGCTATTTCGTGGTGCCGATGAACGCCTTGCTGCAGCATCGCGGTCACCTGCTGATGGGCGCGGGGCACTCCATTGCCCAGCAGAATTTCAACGAGAACATCAGCATCCTGCTGCTGACCGGCGCCTACGCCCTGATGGTGCGCGCCGACTGGCACATCCACACCATCATCTGGATATTCGGCCTGTTCATCAGCAGCGTGATGACCGCGATTTGGCTGCGGCATCGCCACGATGTCGTGCACTGAACGCGGCGTTCAACCCCATTGACCCACTGGGCCGCGCGCCAAGTGCCACCCCATCAGCAGGCATACCCGCTTTGACCCGAGCGAGGACGCACCCTACTTGAGAGAGGGCCGATTTTCCTTCAGTTGCGCGGCGTATTTCTCGCGCGCTTTGGCCACCTTGGGTGCCACCACAAACTGGCAGTAAGGCTGGTTGGGGTGCTGATCGAAGTAGGCCTGGTGGTAATCCTCGGCGGGGTAGAACCTTGTCGCCGCGGTCACTTCGGTGACGATGGGGGCGTCGAATTGCCTGGCCGCTGTGAGTTCGGCGATCACCGCCTGTGCTTCGGCCTGCTGCTCAGGGGTGTGCCAGAAAATCGCCGAGCGATACTGGGTGCCGACGTCGTTGCCCTGGCGATTTAGTTGCGTGGGGTCATGCAGGGTGAAGAAGACTCCCAGCAGTTCACGATACGAGATCACGGCCGGGTCGAAGCTCACCTGCACGACTTCGGCATGGCCGGTGTCGCCGTTGCAGATGTCCTCGTAAGTGGGGTTCGCCGTGTGGCCGCCCATGTAGCCCGACACCGCGGATTCGACGCCGTGCAATTGGTTGAACACCGTTTCAAGACACCAGAAACAGCCGCCTGCGAGGGTCGCTACTGCGTGCGTCATGACATTTTTCCGTTCAAACGACGGGCATCGTTTCAATGAACGATGCGCGCGCCGCCAGTTTGGCGGCGAGTCTCGCCAGATTGGGGTGCGCGTCCCGCCAATCGATTTCCGGGAAGCGCAGATTCAGGTAGCCGAGCGTACAGCCGCCGGCAACATCGGCCAGCGTCATGCTGTTGCCGAGGTACCAGGGCTTTTCGCCGAGCGCTTCGGACAGGGCTTCCAGCCCGCGGAACAGGGCTTTTTCCTGCAGCACCAGCCAGTCGCTGCTCTGCTGTTCGGGCGGGCGTTTTCTTTCCAGAAACAGCGCCACCGCGGCGTCGGTAACGCCATCCGCCAGCGCTTCGACGCCGCGCACGATCATGCGACTTCTCGGTTCGGCGGGAATCAGGTGCGCAACTGGGCTGACATGGTCGAGATACTCGACGATGACGCGCGAATCGAACACGGAAACGCCGTCTTCCAGCACCAGCACCGGCACCTTGCCGAGCGGGTTGAGCGCGGCAACCGGGCTGTCGGGCAACCAGGGGTTTTCGACCTGAAGATGAAAGGGGATTTTCTTTTCCAGCAGCACCACACGAACTTTGCGGCCGTAGGGGCTGGTGAGCGAGGTGACGAGTTTCATGCGGCTTCAAGTCCTGTATCAGGCGTGGTTGTGGGCGCCACCATTATCGCCTGCCGGAGAGCAGTGCTCCAACCTGTTCTCGCAGGGCCGGCAGCACTTCCAGCTCGAACCAGGAGTGACGTTTGAACCATAGGCGATTGCGCGCACTGGGGTGCGGCAGCGGAAAATAATCCGGGGCGAAATCGCGCCAGGCCGCCACCGTGTCGGCCAGCATGCGGTCGCGTCGTTTGCCCAGGTAATAGGCCTGGGCATAGGCGCCGACCAGCAGGGTCAGACGGATGTCGGGCATGGCGGCACGCAGTGGCGGATGCCACAGCGGCGCGCATTCCGGGCGCGGCGGCAGGTCGCTGCCGTTGACCGTCCCGGGATAGCACAGGCCGGTGGGAACGATGGCAATGCGCGAGACGTCGTAGAACGCGTCGCGCGTCATGCCCAGCCATTGACGCAGCCGGTCGCCGGAGGGGTCGTTCCAGGGAATGCCGGTCTCGTGCACGCGCCGTCCCGGCGCCTGGCCGACGATCAAGAGGCGCGCGGTGGGGGACGCGCTGAATATGGGCTTGGGGGGACACGGCAGATAGGCGGCGCAGACTGTGCAGGCACGCACCCGCGCGACCAGCTGGTCGAATGTTTCTGACTGGCCGGGCTCAGCGTGCGTGGTCGACGATGAATTGCTTGACCGCATTGACGTCGGCATCCATGACGTGTTTTTTCTGCGGCTGCGCTTCCAGGTCGGCCAGTTCGGCCGGGCGCACCGGATCGATGCCGAGCGCCTCGCGGATGGCGTCCTCGAACTTGGCCGGCTGCGCGGTTTCCATGCAGATCAGCGGCACGCCCGGCTCGCGGTGCTCAAGGCCAACCTTGAGGCCGTCGGCGGTGTGCGGATCGATCATCGTGCCGTACACCTCGTATACGGTGCGGATGGTGTCCATGCGGTTGGCATGATTGCTCGACCCCGAGACCACGCCGAAGCCGGCGACGCGGTCGAACAGGCCGTCTACGTTGAGGTCGAAGCTGCCGCCGGATTCCACCGCGCCCCACAGGCCGCGGACCATGGCCGCGTCGCGCCCGGTCAGATCAAACACAAAACGCTCGAAGTTGGATGCCTTGGAAATGTCCATCGATGGGCTGGAGGTGTGCCTGGTTTCCGGACGCGGGCGGTAGACGCCGGTCTTGAAAAACTCGTCGAGCACGTCGTTTTCGTTGGTGGCGACGATCAGCTTCTTGATCGGCAGCCCCATCTGGCGCGCGATGTGGCCGGCGCAGACATTGCCGAAGTTGCCCGACGGCACCGAGAACGACACTTCCTGGTCATTGCTCTGGGTCGCTGCGAAATACCCTTTGAAATAGTAGACGCTCTGCGCCGCGACGCGCGCCCAGTTGATCGAGTTGACCGCGCCGATGTGATGCTTCGCCTTGAAGTCGAGATCGTTCGACACCGCCTTGACGATGTCCTGGCACTGGTCGAACACGCCGCGGATCACCAGGTTGTGGATATTGGCGTCGGTGAGCGCATACATCTGCGCCTGCTGGAAACGCGTCATGCCGTGCTCGGGGGACAGCATGAAAACGCGCACGCCGCGCTTGCCGCGCATCGCGTATTCGGCCGCAGAACCGGTGTCGCCCGAGGTGGCGCCGAGGATATTCAGCTCGCCACCGGTTTTCGTCAGCACGTACTCGAACAGGTTGCCGAGCAACTGCATCGCCATGTCCTTGAACGCCAGCGTCGGCCCGTTCGACAGCGCCAGCACGTGCAGACCGGGCTCCAGCGTTTTCAGCGGGGTGATGTCCCCTGCGTTCTCGCCTGGCCCCGTGTAGCGATAGACGTCGGCGGTATAGGTCTTGTCGATCAGCGCGGCAAGATCGTGGTGCGGGATGTCGTCGATCAGGCGCGACAGCACGGCAAACGCGAGCTCGCGGTAGTTCATGCCGCGCATCGCCCCCAGTTCCCCGGCGCTGAAACGTGGATAATGCTCGGGCATGTAAAGGCCGCCGTCGCTGGCGAGCCCGCCCAGCAGGATTTCGGAGAAACGAAGCTGCGGGGCCAGGCCGCGCGTGCTGAGGTAGTTCATTGGAGGACCCTCAATTATCTCGCCGCCAGCTCTTCGAGGCGGATGCGCATCACCTGCCCTGCCACCGTGTCGAGTGCCTCGATGCGGGCGATCGCCGCGTTGATGTTCTTTTCCACCGTGATGTGGGTGAGCAGGATGATGTTGACCTCGACCTCGCCTTCGGCGGGCTCCTTCTGCACCATGGCGTCGATGGAGATGTTGCCGTCGGCCAGGATGCGGGTGATGTCGGCCAGCACGCCGGGGCGGTCGAAGGCACGCAGGCGCAGGTAGTACGCGGTGCGCACCTCGTCCATCGGCAGGATCGGCGTGTCGGCCAGCTGGTCGGGCTGGAACGCCAGATGCGGCACGCGGTGGTGCGGGTCGGCGGTGTGGAGGCGCGTGACGTCAACCAGGTCGGCGACCACCGCGGAGGCGGTCGGCTCGGCCCCGGCGCCGGCGCCGTAATACAGCGTATGTCCGACCGCATCGCCCTTCACCAGCACCGCGTTCATCGCGCCGTCGACGTTGGCGATGAGCCGCCGCTCGGGGATCAGCGTCGGATGCACGCGTAGCTCGATGCCGTTTTCGGCGCGGCGGGCGATGCCCAGCAATTTAATCCGATAGCCCAGTTCCTCGGCGTACTGCACGTCCTCACGCGTGAGCTTCGAGATGCCCTCGGTGTAGGCGCGGTCGAACTGCATCGGGATGCCAAAGGCGATCGCCGACAGAATGGTGAGCTTGTGCGCGGCGTCGATGCCCTCGATGTCGAAGGTCGGGTCGGCTTCGGCGTAGCCCAGCCGCTGCGCTTCCTTCAGCACGTCCTCGAAGGCCGCGCCCTTGTCGCGCATCTCGGTGAGGATGAAGTTGCTGGTGCCGTTGATGATGCCGGCCAGCCACTCGATGCGGTTGGCGGTGAGGCCTTCGCGCAACGCCTTGATGATGGGAATGCCGCCGGCGACCGCCGCTTCGAACGCGACCATCACGCCACGGGCCTGCGCCGCTGCGAAGATTTCGTTGCCGAACTTGGCGACCAGATGCTTGTTGGCGGTGACCACGTGCTTGCCGTTGGCGATCGCCTGCAGCACCAGTTCGCGCGCCGGCTCCAGGCCGCCGATCAGCTCGACCACGATGTCGATCGCGGGGTCGTCGACGACGTCGAAGGGGTTGGTCGTCAGCGGCAGGTCGCCGGCCAGTGCACGGGCTTTTTCCAGGTCGCGCACGACCGCACGGACCACGCGGATTTCGCGCCCGGCGCGACGGGTGATTTCTTCGGCATTGCGGCGCAGCACGGTGAGCGTGCCGCCACCGACAGTGCCCAGGCCCAGCAGGCCGACGTTGATGGGTTTCATTGTTTGGTCTCGTTCAGATAAAAATCAGCGATGCGCCCGCTGGCGATCGAGGAAGCGGCTGATGCGTGAAATCGCCTCGGCCAGCACTTCTTCGTGCGGCAGAAACACCACCCGGATGTGGTCCGGGTGCGGCCAGTTGAAGCCGCTGCCCTGCACCACCAGCACGCGTTCCTCTTCGAGCATGTTGAGGATGAACTTCTGGTCGTCGCGGATAGGATACAGCTTGGGGTCGAGCCGCGGGAACAGGTACATCGCCGCCTTCGGCTTGACGCAGCTGACACCGGGAATCTGCGTCAGCAGTTCGTGCGCCAGGTCGCGCTGGCGTGCCAGCCGACCGGTCGGCAAGACCAGGTCGTTGATGCTCTGGTAGCCGCCCAGTGCGGTCTGGATCGCAAACTGCCCCGGCACGTTGGAACACAGGCGCATCGACGCCAGCATGTTCAGACCCTCCAGGTAATCCCTGGCATGGCGCTTGTCGCCCGACACCACCAGCCAGCCTGAGCGGTAGCCGCAGGCGCGGTAGTTTTTCGACAAACCGTTGAAGGTGACGATCAGCACGTCGTCGGCCAGCGAGCCGATCGAGGTGTGCACCACGCCGTCGTACAGCACTTTGTCGTAGATCTCGTCGGCGTACACGATCAGCTGGTGCTGACGCGCGATCTCGAGGATTTCAAGCAGCAGTTCAGTCGGATACAGCGCCCCGGTCGGATTGTTCGGGTTGATGATGACGATGGCCCGCGTATTGGACGTGATCTTGGCGCGGATGTCGTCCAGATCGGGCAGCCAGCCGGCACCTTCGTCGCACAGGTAGTGGCGCGGCTTGCCGCCGCCGAGACTCACCGCCGCCGTCCACAGCGGATAGTCGGGCGCCGGCACCAGCACCTCGTCGCCGTTGTTCAAGAGCGCCTGCATCGCCATCACGATCAGCTCGGAGACGCCGTTGCCGACGAAGATGTCGTCGATCTGCACCCCGGGGATCCTCTTGCGCTGGGTCTCGTGCATGATCGCCTTGCGCGCCGAAAAGAGCCCCTTGGAATCGCTGTAGCCGGAGGCATTCGACAGGTTGAGGATCACGTCCTGCACGATTTCTTCGGGTGCTTCGAAGCCGAACGGCGCCGGGTTGCCGATGTTCAGCTTGATGATGCGATGGCCTTCTTCCTCCATCTGCCGCGCGCGCGCCATCACCGGGCCACGGATGTCATAGCAGACGTTGTCGAGCTTCGACGATTTGCGGAGGGTGCGTAAGCATGGCGTGTCAGCCGTCACAATATTTTCCCGGTGGGCAAAAGAAAAAACAGGGCAACAATCAAGGCAAAACAATGCCTTGGAAAGCGCGCGATTTTACCGGAGCCGCCCTGCCCCGGCAAACGCCGTTGCGGCAGGCACACCGGGGTTTCATTGAATCTGCTATGGTTTCAACATGAAACTGCACCTCGACAACGACGCCAATCAGCGGCTGCTCACCGGCTATGGCGACGATCACGTCCTCATCAACGGCCATCGCCACGAATCCAGCCTGCTGCTGACCCCGCGCGGCGTCGAGATCGCCCCCTGGGCGGGCCTCGGCTTCGAGGCGCTGACCGCCGCCCATTTCGAATGGATTGCGCTGCGCGAACTGGACATCCTGTTGCTCGGCACCGGCGCCCGCTTGCGCTTTCCCCACCCCTCTCTCACGCGGGCGCTGACGGACGCCCGCATCGGGCTGGAAGTGATGGACATCGGCGCGTTGTGCCGCACCTACAACATTCTGGTTGCCGAAAGCCGCAACGTCGGCGCGGCGGTGCTGATCGAGCCCGGCGGCCGGACAGGCGAAGCAGCATAAAAGCGTTCAGAAGGGGGAACGGCGGCGGTGACCGCCAATACGCCACGCAAAAAAACAGAAAAGCCCCGAAAAAACGGGGCTTTTCTGTTTGCATGACGCAGTGTTCGGGCTGGTGGGCAGTACAGGGCTTGAACCTGTGACCCCCGCCGTGTGAATGCAAAAAGCGGGGTATTTCTCTTGCTTACTAATTTTTACTCAAACACACTTTCACCTTGATACGCCTTCGTTTCCGGCTTACTATTAGTGCAGTGGTCAAACTGTTTTTGACTGTTTTTTACTGCCTACTGCTTACTATGTGTTTACTTTTTTGACCGCTGCACTTCAAAAACCGGCACCAGAAAAAGTAAGCAGGCCGAAAAAGGATCCGTCATGCCGAAGGTCAACAAGTCATTCGTGGAGTCTGTCAGCACACCTGAGAAAGATGCGTTTTTCTGGGATGACGAAATCAAGGGCTTCGGTCTGAAGGTTTCCCCTTCCGGGTCAAAAGCGTTTGTTGTCCAGTACAGGACAAAGCAAGGCCGAAGCCGCCGATTCACCATCGGGCGCTATAGCGATACGCTCACCGCCGACCAGGCAAGAAAACGTGCAAAGGATTTACGTCGCGCCGTCGAGGATGGTGGCGACCCGATGAATGAAAAGCAGGTCAATCGGCAGGCCGAGACATTAGAGGAAGTGTTCGACCGCTATCTGGCGTCTGCCAAGTTTGCCGAAAAAGCCGATAGCACAAAGGCGACTGACCGAGGCCGAATCAATCGCCACCTGAAGCCGACCATCGGACGCTTGTACGCCGACGATTTAACAGCGGAGGACGTGCGCAAGGCTTTCAACCATATCCGCGACGGCAAGACCGCCACGAATCAGAAAACGGGCTTTAGAGGCCGCGCAATCGTTCGGGGCGGTGAAGGTGCGGCCCGTATGTCGATAAGGCTGCTACGGGCTGTTCTGACGTGGGAGGGATATACCGGCGAGAAGAACCCGGCCAACAATGTGAACGTAGGCAGCGATGGCGAACGCGACACCGTTCTTGAAACCGGCGAGGAATACGCCCGCCTGTTTGAAACCCTGGCCACGATGGAGAACGAGAAACGAATCAGGCCAGCCCATGCCGATGCCATTCGTATCATCGCGCTGACCGGGGCAAGGCGTGGCGAAATTGCCGCTTTGAAATGGCAGCACGTCGATCAAAAGAAGGCTTTAATCACCCTGCCACCAAGCCAGCACAAGACCGGACGCAAGACCGGCAAGCCGCGCATTATTGGTCTGCCCACGGCCGCCGTTGAAATCATCGCCCGACAACCTGCTGGCGATCCTGGCGACTTCGTTTTTAGTCCGAGCAAGGGCAGCGGCGGAGCCGTCACCCTATCGGCCACATGGCGCAAGGTGCGCGTAGAGGCCAAATTACCCGATGGCATAGGCTTGCACGGTCTGAGGCATTCACTTGCCAGCCACATGGCGATCAATGGCGCGCAAGCTGCCGAGATCATGACCGCACTGGGACACCGGCAGTTATCGACCGCACAGCGATACATTCACTGGGCGGAGGATGCGCGCAAGGGCTTGGCCGAACGGTCTGCCGCACATATCACCGCCGCCATGAACACGACACCGGCACCGAAGGCCAAGCCAAAACTGGAGGTAGTGAAATGAACAGCTTTGACTGGAAAGCGCACTACCTGAAAGGCGACATAAGCTTTGCCGACGCGCTGCATTTCTACCTACAGGAATCCGGCGCACCCGCCTTCCTTTTGGCGGGTTATGAGCAGGCGTTAAGCGAATACCAAAACGGCAAAAACGGCAAAATTATGGACAAGATTGAAGACTTGGCCGAACCGTTTGGTATTGCCATGGAGCAGAAAGAAAAAAAGCAAGTGAACCGCCAGACGTGGCTGTCTCATGTGCGCTTTCACGT
>JBAQND010000147.1:0-20686 GCA_049303455.1 Thiobacillus sp. | reverse complement strand
GCCCCGCCAGCTTGGCCGCCTCGCGCAGGCGCGGCGCCATGTAGGCCAGGCGCGCGATCTCGACCTGGGCGCGCGCGGCGGGGGAGCGCGCGTTGCGGTGGAAGATTTCGAGGATGACCATGGTGCGATCCATCACCTGGCAGCCGACCTCTTTTTCGAGGTGGCGCGCCTGCGACGGCGAGATTTCGTGGTCGACGAAGAGGACGTCGACCGGGTGGGGCGAGACCGCGTCGTCGAGGCCCTCAACGATCGTCGAGAGGCGATGCAGAGGATTATGCGGCGCGGCGTCGGGCTCGGCCTCGCCCGGTTCGCCCACGAAGCGGCGGATCTCCTCGCGCTTGCCGACGCCCAGGTATGCGGTCGAGTCGAAGCCGTTGCGTTTCTGCGTGAAGGTGCGGATGACGGTGAACCCGAGGGTCTTCGCCAGCTCGCGCAGCTCGGTCAGCGACGCCTCGAACTCGATGTCGCTCACGCCCGGCAGCTGGACCGAGGCGACGACGGCGTACTGGGGTTTTTCTTTGGCTTCGTTTTGCATGCTGCGTGGACTTCTGTTGATGGGCGAAGGCAGATAGTACCGGCTATGCAGGCCGCGCTGGGATCGAGGCATGCATGGGCCGCCGGCCGCGACGGCAGACGTCGTATTCCTGCGATCGCCATACCGACGGATCGCCGCGGCAGCCTAAGCCTAGCGTGCCGTTCTCGCGGTTGAGCGGCCCGATCGGCGACTTCGGATAGGTGTCGATGGATGGCGCGCGTTCAATCCGGCCGCGGCAACGCCGTTCCGGTTTCGTCGAACAGGTAGCACGCGTGTGGCGGCACGGCGACCGACACGCGCTGCCCCACCTCGATCGCGGTTTCGCCGACGGGCTTGAGCACCAAGGGTTCGTCGTTGCCACAGGTGAGATGGACATAGGATTCCGAACCCAGGTGTTCGAGCGCGATGACCTCGCCGTCGATCTGGGCAGCGTCGGCGGGGGCGGCCTTCAGGTGTTCGGGCCGGAGTCCGAGCGTGACCTTCGCGCCCGGCCGAAGACGCGTCGGGTCGGCGACGGCCGCGACGACGGGGCGGCGGGCGCCGAGGTCGAGCGTGACCTGGCCTGCGTCACAGGCAGTGACGGTGGCGGCCAGAAAGTTCATCCTCGGCGAGCCGATGAAACCTGCGACGAACAGGTTGCGCGGATGGCGATACAGTTCCAGCGGCGCGCCGATCTGTTCGACCGCGCCGGCGTTGAGCACGACGATGCGATCGGCCAGCGTCATCGCTTCCACCTGGTCGTGCGTGACGTAGATCATCGTCGTGCCGAGGTCGCGGTGCAGGCGCTTGAGCTCGATGCGCATCTGCACGCGCAGCGCGGCGTCGAGATTGGACAGCGCTCGTCGAACAGAAACGCGCGCGGCTGGCGCACGATCGCGCGGCCGATCGCGACGCGCTGGCGTTGCCCTCCGGACAGCTCGCGCGGCTTGCGGTCGAGCAGGTGATCGATTTGCAGGATGCGGGCCGTTTCGCGCACGCGCGCGTCGATGCTCCGCTTGTCGGTCTTCGCCAGCTTGAGGCCGAACGCCATGTTGTCGTAGGCGCTCATGTGCGGATACAGCGCATAGGACTGGAACACCATGGCGACACCGCGCTCGGCCGGCGCCAGTTCAGTCACGTCCTGGCCGTCGAATGCAATGACGCCGCTGCTGACATCCTCCAGGCCGGCAATCAGGCGCAGCAGCGTGGATTTGCCGCAACCGGACGGCCCGACGAACACGGCGAATTCGCCGTCCGGAATGTCGAACCCGACGTTCCGGACGGCTTCGGTCCTGCCGAAGCGTTTGCCGACAGCCCGCACGGAAATGGCAGCCATGGATTACGGTCTCCTCTTGTGCATCAGTTGGTTCTTCAATGGGGGTCAGCCCTTGATCGCGCCGGCGGTGAGTCCGGAGACGATGCGCCGCTGGAACACCAGCACCAGCACGATCAGCGGCACGGTGACGATGACCGACGCCGCCATGATGTTGCCCCACGGCAATTCGTGCGAACTGGCGCCGGAGATCAGCGCGATCGCCACCGGCACCGTGCGCATGTCGCTCGACAGCGTAAAGGTCAGCGCAAACAGGAATTCGTTCCAGGCCGCGATGAACGCCAGCAGGCTGGTGGTCACCAGCGCCGGCCCCATCAGCGGCATGAACACGCGCGACGATGGTCAGCGGGGTCGCGCCGTCGATGATCGCCGCCTCTTCCAGCTCCTTTGGCAGCTCGCGCATGAAGGTCGTCAACACCCAGACCGTGAACGGCAATGTGAAGATCAGGTAGGAGAACGACAGCGCCAGCAGATTGTTGTACAGCCCGAGCGAGCTGATCAGCTCGAACATGCCGGACAGCACCGCGATCTGCGGAAACATCGATACGCCGAGGATCACGAACAGCAGCAGCCTGCGGCCGCGAAACCGCACGCGGCCGATCGCGTAGGCGGCGGCCAGCGCCAGCGCCAGCGATAACGCCACGGTGGATACCGCCACGAACAGCGAGTTGAGGATGTTGCGGCCGAAAGGCTGTTCGCGGAACACCGCGACGTAGTTGTGCCACTGCGGATGCGTCGGCCAGAAATCCACCTGGAACAGCGCCGAACCCGATTTCAGCGACGAGACGATCGCCCAGTAGAACGGGAACACCGTGTAGATGCCGATGACGGCGAGCTGCAGGTAGAACGCGCTCTTGCCGATCAGTCGTTTCAGTCTGCGCGACATGCGTCAGTTCTCCCGGCCGACGCGGGCCGCGGTGAGGTACATGGCGGTGAACAGCGCGATGATCACGAAGATCAGGGTTGCCGCCGCCGAGCCGAAGCCGAGGTCGCCAAAATCGATGAGCTGCTGACGCGCATACACCGACATCGACATGGTGTCGCGGCTGTTGCCGCTCATCACGTAGACCAGATCGAACATGCGCAGTGCGTCGAGCAGGCGGAAGATGATCGCCACCATCAGCGTGGGTTTGAGCAAGGGCAGCGTAATGCGGAAGAACACCTTGAGCGGATGCACGCCGTCGACGCGGGCGGATTCGAAGCATTCCTTCGGCAGCATCTGCAGCCCCGCCAATAACAGGAGCGCCATGAACGGCGTGGTCTTCCAGACGTCGACGAGGATAATCGACAGCAGTGCGGTGTCCGGCGAAGCAAGCCAGGCGACCGGTTGCGCGATCAGGCCGAGCGCGAGCAGCACGTGGTTGATGACGCCGAACACGTCGTTGAACATCCAGCTCCACATCTGCGCCGACACCACGGTCGGGATCGCCCACGGAATCAGGATCGCCGCACGCAGCCCGCCGCGGCCGCGGAACTGCGCATTCAGCGCCAGTGCGATCACCAGGCCGAGAACGGTTTCGAGCGACACCGAGATGGCGGCGAATACGACGGTATTCCATACCGCCCCCCACCAGTTCGCGTCGAGCAGCAGATAGGAGAAGTTGTCGAAGCCGACGAATTTGGCCGAAGCGGGATCGATCAGGCTGGCGTCGGTAAAGCCGTAGGCGATGGTCCTGGCCAGCGGCCAGCCGGCCACCAGCGCCAGCACGACCAGCATCGGCGTCAGGAATATCCAGGCCGAGCGCACGCGCTGGCGCGTCAGCCGGGAAACAGGCGGGTGCGTGCGCATGCCGTTCACCAGCTTCCCCCGCGCGAGAGCCGTGTCAGCTTGCGCTGCAGTGCCGCCAGCGCGGGTGCCGCCGCCGTTTTTCCGCTCAGCACGTCGTGCACGGTGTAGTAGAACTCGGCGCTGACGCGCGCATACCTGCTGCCGGTGATGCGCGACGGTCGTGCCACCGCGTGCTCGAAGGTCGGATAGAGCGTGCCGAAAAACGGCGTCGCGGCGAGCACATCCGGATCGCGGTACAGCGTCGCGATCGCCGGGTTGTAGGACCCCTCGATGGCGCGGCGCTTCTGCTCGGCGTAGCGGGTCAGGTAGCGCACCAGGTCGGCGGCGAGCTGCGGATGCTTCGAATACCGCGACACCGCCAGTTGCCAGCCGCCGAGCACGCCGCTGTGATGGCCGTGCGGCCCACCCGCGGGCAGCGCGACGACACCGATCCTGCCGCGGATCGGGCTGTCCGCGGCATTCCCCAGCGCCCAGGCGTACGGCCAGTTGCGCATGAACACGGCGTTGCCGGACTGGAACACGCCGCGACTTTGCTCCTCGTCGTAGTTCAGCACGCCCCGCGGCGCGATATCGCCGATCCAGCTCGCGGCCAGTTCCAGTGCGGCCACGGCACGCGGGTTGTCGACCGTCACCGTCCCCTCGGCGTCGACCAGCGTGCCGCCGCCAAAGCTGTCGATCCATTCCAGCGCATCGCAGGTGAGGCCCTCATAGCCCTTGGCCTGGAACACAAAACCGTGCATGCGCGGATTGCCGGCACGGCGCTCGGCGTTCTGAATGCGGCGCGCGATCGCCGTCAGCTGTCGCCAGCTGGTGGGCGGCTGTGCACCGTGTTTTTCCAGCAGATCCTTGCGGTAGTACAGCACGCCGGCGTCGGTGAACCACGGCATCGCCACTAGCCTGCCGTCGATGGTGTCGTTGGCGATCAGCGCGGGGAAGAACTGCCGGGTGGCATCCCTGTCGACGTACTGCGACAGGTCCACCAGATGCGGCGCCAACGTGCCGGGCCAGACCACGTCGATCTGGAGGATGTCGATGTCGGACGAGTGCGAAGCCAGAATCTGCTGGTACAGCGCGAAACGTTCGGAAGCCGAGTTCGGCGTCGAGACGACCTTGACCGGATTGCCGGTGCGGCGCGACCAGGCCTCGACACCCTGTCGACACAGGCGCAGCTCCACGCCGACCGCACCGCAGGAAATCGACAGCGTCGCCGCCCGCGCCGGCCCGCTGCCGCTGATCAGAATCAGCAGCAAAGCCAGGAATGTGGGCAGCTGTATCCTCATCGTAGGGAAATCCTCGATTGATTGTTATCGACGTAGTGCATCGAACATAGCTCTTTTGTAGTCATTCATTTCAGCTGCTCTGGCACAGAATGACACCTGAATAGGTGTCTTTCGAATCGCCCAGAGGTATACAACCCGTCCCGTCGAAGTCGTTGTTCTGTTTAGGGCGCGCTTCTAACAGGGGACGTTCTTGCAGGCATAAAACACACTTGCTGCCCCACCAACTGCTTGATCAGGAGCGTGATCGAATTCGGATCAAGCATCACAGCATCCGCACGGAAACGCAACAGGCTCACGGGCTTGCGCAAGCAAGCCTCCCTTTCCCGCGCATTGACTCGGCACCAGCAAAACTTGCCGTACGGTACGGAGTCGACCACGGCGGCGCGCCCTTGCCGTTGTCGATGAAATGGGCGATGCAATTTGCGGCGAACGTGATGCGCCAGACCGCCAGCCGGGTGTAAAAAAAGCCCCGCCGGTTTCCAGGCGGGGCTTGTGGGCATGAGTTTGAATCGTCGGGAGCTTGGGCGCCTCCCATTCGATAGCGCTCAGCCGGTCTTGTTATTCGTGCCGTTTCGCGGCAGGTGGACCTGAACGTCCAGGCCGCCGAGCGGGGCGTCGCCCAGGATGATGGTGCCCCGATGCAGTTCCACGATGCGTTGCACGATGGAAAGCCCCAGCCCCGCGCCCGATCCGTTGCCTTCCCGGAAGAAGCGTTCGAAAAGCTTTGCGCGCATCGTTTCCCGAACGCCGGGGCCGCTGTCCTGCAGGTGGAGTTCGACCTTGTCCGGCGCCTCTTTCAGCAGCACCTGGATGCGACCGCCCTCCGGTGTGTACTGGACGGCGTTGGCGACGAGATTCTGCAGCAGGACGCCGAGGCTGGCGCCATCGGCCTGCAGGCAGTAATTGCCCGTGTCTTCGGCGCTCAGGGTCAGCTCTTGCCCGCGTTCGAGGGCCAGGGGAATGAGTTCGGCCAGTTCGTTGCGGACGTAGGCGTGGAGGTCGAGTTCGCGCAGTTGAAGGCCGGTGGTGTTGGGCTCCAGCCGCGCGAGGGTCAGAAGCTGCGTGACCAGGCGGGTTGCCCGATCGACGCCGTGCACCATTTGATGCAGGGCTTGTGCGCGGTCGGACGGGTCGGGCGCATCGAGTGCGTTCTGAGCATGAATCCGCAGCACCGCCAGCGGCGTGCGCAGCTCGTGGGCAGCATCGGCCAGGAAACGCTTCTCGCGCTTGAGCAGCGTGTTCAGTTGCTGCAGCAGGCGATTCAGCGCGGCCGCCATCGGCTCGAGTTCCTGCGGCAGCCCCGCGATCACCAAAGGGGCTAGCGTGTCCGGATTGCGCGTCTTGATCAGTCGCGCCATCTGCTTGAGCGGCTCCAGGCTCCAGCCGATCGCCAGCCACACCAGCAGTGCGAGCAGCGGCAGCCCGACGAGGTCGGGGGCAAGGCCGCGCAGGGCGATGTTGTCGACCAGTTCGCCGCGCACGTCCTCGCGTTCGCCCACCACGACCCAGAATTCGTCCGCGACATCGTGCAGGACAAACATCCGCCAGCGATGAGCGTCGACCGGGACCTCGTGGTAGCCGACCAGCGCGTCGCTCAAGCCCGCCGGCAGCGCAGCGGCGCTACCCGCGGTGTCTGCGGACAGCTCGGGTCGCCGCGTTGCCACAAGCCTTTCGAGCAGTCTGGCGGGCGCGCTTGCCGACTGCAGAACGACTTCAGCGTTGCCGTCGAATACCTGGAATGCCAGCTTGCTCTCGTAACGGTGGCCCGGCATCGTCTCGCCACGTTCCCTGGCCGCCCGGCTCAGCGCCTGCTGCAGGGATTCGCGCGCGGCGGCGGTCATGTCGCGACTGACCATCCCCTCGAGCAGGCGCGCCGTCTGCGCCAGCTGGGCGTCGAACAGCTCCTTGATCTCGTGCTGGGCGTCGCGGTAGCTCATCCACGAAATCACCGCCAGCGCCACGCCGAGCAAGCCCAGCACCAGCACCAGGGCGCGCGAGCGGATGGAGTGCATCAACGCTTGTCCACCAGGTAGCCGACGCCGCGCACGGTGCGGATCAGTTCGGGCGCGAATTTCTTGCGCAGGTGATGGATGTGAACCTCGATCGCGTTGCTTTCGACTTCCTCGCCCCAGCCATAGAGAACCTGCTGCAGCTTGTCGCGGGTCAGCACCCGCCCCGGCTGGGCGATCAGTTCGTGCAGCAGGATGAATTCCTTGCGCTGCAGGTTCACCGGCTGCCCCTGCCAGGTCACCGTCTGGTTGGCGGGATCCAGCGTGATGCCGTCGTATTCGAGCGCGGGTTGCGGGCGGTTGAAGCTGCGCCGCAGCAGCGCACGCAGGCGCGCCTTGAGTTCGTCGACGTCGAAAGGCTTGACCAGATAGTCGTCGGCGCCGGCATCGAGTCCGGCGACGCGGTCGGCCATGGCATCGCGCGCGGTCAGCATGAGGACCGGGACCGGATTGCCCGCCGCGCGAAGCTGCCTGAGTACCCCGATGCCATCCAGCCGCGGCAGCCCGAGATCAAGCACCACGAGTTCGAAGCTCTCGTGCGTCAGCGCATGCAGCGCGCTGTGGCCGTCCTCGACCCAGTCGACCGTGTACCCCTCAGGCTTGAGCGCGGTGCGGATGCCCTCGGCCAGGCTCGTATCGTCTTCCACCAGCAAAATCCGCATGCTTCTGTTCTCGTTTTGTATTTTGCCCGGCGCAGCGCTCTAGTCGGGCGCGGCCTCGACCTTGGCCAGCAACGCGCGAATTTCTCCCCGCCGGCCTTCGTCCGCCAGTGCGCGGCCGGGGCGGTCGCCCGCCGCCTGGGCGCGCAGCAGTGCCGTGCGAGCACTAGCATAGCGCTTCTGGCGGAACAGGTAATCACCGTAGAAGTAGTTGGGGTCGATGCCGTCCGGATTGATTTGCAGCGCCTTCTTCAGCATCGCCTCGGCCTGCTTGTCGTCGCCGAAGCCCAGCGGCCAGCCGGGCACTTGATAGTAAAGCGAGCCCAAGCTGGTGTAGGCCGAGCCGCTCAGCGCCTGCGGGTCGATCGCCAGCGCGGCTTCGAGGCTGGTTTTGGCCTGCTTGACCAGGTCCAGCGCGCCCAGCCCGCCCTTGGCGCCGGCCCAGGTGCTGAGGATGACGCCGCGCCAGATCAGCAATTCCGCCGCCTTCGGTTCAGCCTTCACGGCCGCTTCCGCGGCGGCGCCCAGCTTGACAAAGGCGGTCTCGCGCTGATCCTTCGGCAACTGGTAGTTGATTTCGGCCCAGCGCGTCTGCAACTGCTGCAGGCGCTGCTGGCCGTCTTCGGTGAGGGCGAGTGCCGGCAGGCTGCACAGACAGGCGGCGGCCAGCAAAAGAGTGCGCAAGGGGTTCATAAGTTTCTCCTTTCATCTACGGTTACGGGCAAAGCGCTTGATCACCGGCAGCTGCTTGCGCAGCGCCTGGTCCACCAGTCGAGGCAGCAGGCTGTTCAAGCGCACGAAAAGCTTTTCCGGCCAGCCGAGGAAGAGCTCCCTGCGTTCGTTGCGCAGGGCCTTTACCACGGCGGTCGCCACCACTTCCGGATCGTCCATGGCGACCTTCAGTTCCTTGTTCATGGCGACGACGTGGGCTTCGTTCATCGGGGTGCGGGCGGCGCGCGGGGCGATGTAAAGCACGTTGACCCGGGTGTCGGCCAGTTCCCGGCGCAGGGCCTCGGAGAATCCGCGCAAGGCAAACTTGCTGGCGCAGTAGGCGGTGAATCCGGGGTAACCGATCGACCCGAAAGTGGAGCCAAGATTGACGATGAGCGACGGGTCCTGGTGCAGAAGTTCGGGCAGCAGGCGGCGCGTGAGTTGCAGCGTGCTGGTGACGTTGATCCCGATGATTTCGGCGATGGCATCCTCGTCGTGCTGTTCGAGCAGGCCGAAGCGATTCACCCCGGCGGCATTGATCAGGCAATTCAGGCCGCCGAAGCGCATGGCGGCGGCAAACACGGCGTCGCGTCCGGCCGCCTGGCCGATATCGGCCTGCACGACCTCGATCTGGCCGGGAAAGCGCCGCGCCAGGTCGTGCAGCTGATCGACGTTGCGTCCCGCCACCAGCAGGTGGGCGCCTTGCTGGCACAGCGCGTCCGCCACGGCCTGGCCGATTCCGCCACTGGCGCCTGTAATCAGCGCGCGACATTCTTTGATATTCATCTCGATTTCCTCAGGAAGGCAGCGGCAGGCTGCGGAACATGTCGCCGTACAGGCGATAGACAACGCGTGCGGTATGGATCACGGCGGCCTGGTCGGTCGGGTCGTCCAGGCGATTCATCAGGCCCTTGAACAGCTCGATGTGCTCGATATCCAGGGTGCCGTGGGAGTTGAGGTAGCTGAAGGCCTCGGTCGGCAGGCCGAGCCTGGCCTGGATGGCGCCGGCGGCGCGGGTCGCCAGCGCGATGCTGGTCCCTTCGAGGACGTTGACCATGCCGAAGAAGCTCACCGGATTGGCGCGCGCGATGCGATCGTAGACATAGCTGACCATCAGTTCGGTGGGCAGGCTGGGGGCGCTGGCGCGCACGCGTTCGGCATCGCCGCCGCAGGCGCGGATGTCGTCGAGGATCCACATCTCGTGGCCGATTTCTTCCTGGATGTATTCGGCGGTCGCCGAGCGCAGCCATTCCAGCCGCTCCGGCAAACGTGAACCGCAGGCCATCAGCAGGGGAACGGTGTGCTTGACGTGATGGTAGGCCTGGCCGAGAAAGGCCACGTAACTCTCCAGCGTCACCGTGCCGTCCAGCGCCTGCTGGATGATCGGCGTACTCAGCAGGTGCGCGCGCGCGTCGACGGTTTGCTCGAGCAGGGACTCGTAAAACTGCATCAGTATTCTCCTGACAGGGTTTCGATGGTGATTGTGTGTTCGATGGCGCTGCGGTACCGCTCCAGCAGCGCCGCCCGCCGCAGCCGGCCGTTCGCGGTGGCGAGGCCGTTGACTGGCGTGAAGGCGGTGTCGGCGCGCAGCCAGTGGTGGACTCGGGCGTAGTCGGGCAGGTCCGCGTTCACCGCGTCGACGGCGGCTTGCAGCGCGCCATCGGGGAGGCCGTCGCGCCGCGGTACCAGCACCGCGACGTTGGCGGGGAGGGCCTCGCCGTGCAGCCAGGCCTGGGCGATCGGCGCCTGCTGGACAAGCTCCGCCTCGACCCATTCCGGGTTGACGTTGCGCCCGTAGGCGGTCACGAACTGATGCTTGCTGCGCCCGTGCAGGACGAGAAAGCCGTCCTCGATGTGACCAAGGTCGCCGGTGTCCAGAAATTCGTCCGCGGGCGCCGCGTCGCCCAGGTAGCCGAGCATGCGCGGGCCGCGCACCAAGACCTGGCCGGCCGCCCCGAGGCGCACCTCGACATGCGGCAGCGGCCGGCCGACGGTGCCGATCCGCCGCTGGGCGGGGGTGTTGAGGCAGACCACCGAGGCGCATTCGGACAGCCCGTAGCCTTCGAAGACAGGCAGTCCGAGCGCTTCGGCCCGCTGCAGCAGCCCGGTCGAAACCCGCCCGCCGCCGACCGCGATGAAGCGTAGCGACGCCGGCAGTGGCGCGCCGTTCTCGGCCGCACTGACCAGCATCAGCAGCAGTTGCGGCACCAGGATCAGGCTGTTCGGCTGGCTGCGCTGCAGCGCCGCGAGGAAGCGCTGCACGTCGAACTGGCTGGCGCCGGTCAAGCCGATTTCGGCCATCGGCATCAGGTCGATGACGGCGCCGGCCCGCATCGGGGCGTACAGGCCGCCGATGTTCTCCAGCAGCGTGGCCAGTGGCAGCACGCACAGGTGGCGCTCAATCGAGCACGGCTGGGTGGCCTGCCAGAGGCTGTCCGCCACTGCCAACATGGCTGTTGCATCCAGGCAGACGCCCTTGGGCTGGCCCGTGGTGCCGGAGGTGTAGGTGATCTTGACGGTGCCGGGAGGCAGGGCAGCCGGGCATTCGACGACGCGCTGCGCCAACTGGCCGGCGGCAGGACCGAAGCCGGCGTTCTGGAACGCGCGGCTGTCGTCGGCAATCAGGGTGTCGATCCCCGCGCTGCGCAGCACGTGGGCCAGCTGGGCGGGCGAGAAGAAGGCCGGCAGCGGCACGCAGACCAGGCCGGCCTCAAGCACCGCGAGGTCCCACAGCGCCCAGTCCAGGCCATTGTCGAGCGCAATGGCAACGCGCCGGCAGCCCGAACTGCGCAGGCGTTCGGCGCGCAGCGCGACTTCCAGCAACACTTCGCGGTAGTTCAGCTTGCGTCCGCTTTCCTGCAGGGCAGGGCGCGCGTCGTGCGCGCGCATCCCCGCAAACAGCGCCTCAGGCGACAGCAAAGTCTTGCCCTTCCGTCACCGAATAGAGCGGCCGGTGCGCCAGCTGGCGATACACGCCCGTGCTCACCAGACGCTCGTGGCCCAGTCGGATATTGCCGGCCATCACCTTGGGGTGGCTGTCGTAGTAGCTGCCCCAGTCGGCGAGTTCGTCTCCCATGCGTGACGGATCCGCCTCGCCGAGGGGGAGCGGGCCGAGATCGAGGCGGCTGAAGCTGTTCAGCACCTCGGGGGTGCCGGTAAACACCACCCAGTCGAAACCCTGCGCCACCAGCAGGGAGGTCAGGGCGACGATCAGCAGACGCGCATGTCCGGCCCCTTGTGCGGCCAGATTGCCGACTTCGACGATGCGCTCGCGGGCGGGGGAAAAACCGGACCGGCGGGCGATCTCCGCCTCGACCGGGCGATCGAGGTAACGCTCCAGGAACAGGGATTCGCGGCCCGCGCTGCGCACGCCCACCGCGCCGTGACGCACCCCGGTGTCATCCTCGAGCTGCAGCAGGGTCGGCATGAAATGCCGCACCCGGGCGCCGTAGCGGGCAGCGAAACGCTCGCGGATGAAAGCCTCGACGGCCGCGCTGCCCGCGGCGCCCCGGCTCCTGGCGAGCGCGCGCAGGGTCAGCGCCGGATCGAGGCCGATCCGGGCCAATGCATCGTGACTATATCTGCTTCCAGCTTCCATTCGGGTTTCGCAATTGAAGGGGTGGAAGCCAGTCTCGTCGATGCAGATTAACTGATTATTAACCGGGCAAACCGGGCATTCGGGCGCCGCCGCCGGGGCGGCAGCGAAATCCTGCGTGCTAGCATGGCATCGATGCCTCGCGGCATCATGGCAAGCGCACCGCGCGGGCCGCTTGACTGCAACGAGGGTCGGTTCATGGCTCACAACCGGAGATGAACATGCAATACGTGCTCGCTCTCGACCAGGGCACCACCAGTTCCCGCGCGATCGTTTTTGATCACGCGGGCCAGGTCAAATCCATCGCGCAAAAGGAATTCCGGCAGATATTTCCGCAGCCGGGCTGGGTCGAACACGACCCCAACGAGATCTGGTCGTCGCAGATCGGCGTCGCCGCCGAGGCGATCACGAGCGCCGGGCTGTCGGGGCGCGACATCGCCGCCATCGGCATCACCAACCAACGCGAGACCACGGTGGTGTGGGACCGGAGCAGCGGGCGGCCGGTCTACAACGCCATCGTGTGGCAGGATCGGCGAACCGCGGGCCTGTGCGACGAACTGCGCGCGGCGGGCCATGAAGAACTGTTCCAGCGCAAGACGGGTCTCGTGCTCGATGCGTATCTCGCCGGGACCAAGCTGCGCTGGATCCTCGATAACGTGCCCGATGCGCGGCGCCGCGCCGAGGCGGGCGAGCTGGCGTTCGGCACCATCGACAGCTGGCTGCTGTGGAAGCTAAGCGACGGCGCGCTGCACGTCACCGACGCGACCAACGCGTCGCGCACGCTGCTGTTCGACATCACGCGGCAGGCATGGGACGACGAACTGCTGGAGATCATGCGGGTGCCGCGCGCGATGCTGCCCGAGGTGCGCGACTCCAGCAGCATCTACGGCGACACCGACCTGCTGGGTGGCGGGCGCATTCCGATCGCGGGCGTGGCGGGCGACCAGCACGCCGCCCTGCTCGGGCAGGCCTGCACCCGGCGCGGCATGGTGAAGAACACCTACGGCACCGGCTGCTTCATGCTGATGAACACCGGCGAGACGCCGATTCCGTCGCACAACCGCCTGATCACCACCACGGCGTGGCGCATCGCCGGGCGGCCGAGCTATGCGCTGGAAGGCAGCATCTTCATCGCCGGCGCGGTGGTGCAATGGCTGCGCGACGGCCTCGGCATCATCCGCAGCGCGTCCGAAGTGGAAAGCCTGGCGGCGAGCGTGCCCGACAACGGTGGCGTCTATCTGGTGCCGGCCTTCGTCGGCCTCGGCGCGCCGCACTGGGACCCGTACGCGCGCGGCGCCATCCTCGGCATCACACGCGGCACCACCGCGGGTCATCTGGCGCGCGCCGCGCTGGAATCCATCGCCTACCAGGTGACCGACCTCATCACCGCGATGCAGGCCGACGCCGGCCTCACGCTCAGCGAGTTGCGCGTGGACGGCGGCGCCACCGCCAACGACACCCTGATGCAGTTTCAGGCCGATCTGCTGGGGGTGCCGGTGCTGCGCCCCAAGGTCACCGAGACCACCGCGCTGGGTGCCGCCTACCTGGCCGGCCTGGCAGTGGGCTACTGGAGCGGGCTCGACGAGATCGCCGCGCAATGGCAGGTCGAGCGCGTGTTCGAGCCCTCGATGGCGCGCGAGCAGGTCGACGCGCTGCGCGGCGGCTGGGATCGCGCGGTGGGGCGCGCCAAGGGCTGGGCACAGCCGGAAGCGGGCTCCGCATGAACCGCGACGAAGCCATTGCTCGCCTCGCCGCCCGCCGCACGCCCTGGGACATGGTCGTGATCGGCGGCGGCGCCACCGGCCTTGGCATTGCGCTCGACGCCGCCACGCGCGGCTACGAAACCCTGCTGCTGGAACGCGACGACTTCGCCCAGGCGACCTCCAGCCGCAGCACCAAGCTGCTGCACGGCGGCGTGCGCTACCTGCGCCAGGGCAACCTGAAGCTGGTGATGGGCGCGCTGCGCGAGCGTGGGCGCGTGCTGGCCAATGCGCCGCACCTGTCGAGCGAACAGGCCTTCATCATCCCGACCTACAAGCGCGGCGAAAGCCTGTACTACGGCTTCGGCCTCGGGGTCTACGAACGCCTCGCCGGACGCGCCAGCCTGGGTCGCTCGCGGCGGCTCGACGAGGCGGAAACGCGTCGCGAACTGCCGGGCTTGCGCAGCGAGAATCTGCGCGGCGGCGTGCTCTATCACGACGGCCAGTTCGACGACGCCCGCCTTGCGGTCTGCCTGGCGGCCAGCGCCTGGGATCATGGCGCCACCCTGATCAACTACTGCCAGGTGACAGGCTTGCTGCGCACGGGCGGCGCCGGCACACCGGTCGCCGGCGTGGTGGCGCGCGACCGCGAAACCGGTGCCGAGCACGAGATCCCCGCGCGCGTGGTGATCAACGCCACCGGGGTGTTCTGCGATTCGATCCGGCGCATGGCCGAACCGGGCGCCGCCGCGCTGGTGGCGCCGAGCCAGGGCGCGCACATCGTGCTCGACCGGCGCTTCCTGCCCGGCCGCAACGCGATCATGGTGCCGAAAACCGACGACGGACGGGTGCTGTTCATCATTCCCTGGCAGGACCGGCTGCTGGTCGGCACCACCGACACGCCGGTCGAAGACGCCGAGGCCGAACCGCGCGCGCAGCCGGCGGAGATCGATTTCCTGCTCGAACACGCCGGGCGCTACCTGCAGGACGCGCCGCGCCGGCAGGACGTGCTGAGCGTGTTCGCCGGGCTGCGCCCGCTGGTGCGCGCCGGCAGCGGACACGCCACCTCGGCGCTGGCGCGCGACCACCTGCTGCGCGAGGAGTCGGGGCTGGTCAGCATCACCGGCGGCAAGTGGACGACCTACCGCGAAATGGCCGAGCAGACCACCGACCTTGCAGCACGCGCAGCGCAACTGCCCGTTCGCCCCTGCCGCACCGCGGACCTGCCGCTGCACGGCGCCACCACCGACGCCCTGCCGGCCCCGCTGCGATCCTACGGATCGGACGCCACGGCCTTGCTGGCGCTGGCGCAGGACCGGCCGGCGTGGGCCGCGCGCCTGCATCCGCGGCTGCCCTACATCGGCGCCGAAGTGGTGTGGGCGGCGCAGCACGAAATGGCGCGCAGCGTGCAGGACGTGCTCGCGCGGCGCACCCGCGCGCTGCTGCTCGACGCGCGTGCCAGCATCGAAGCCGCGCGCGGGGTGGCCGCCTTGCTGGCCGGCGCGTTGGGTCGTGATGCCGCCTGGCAGGCGCATGAGGTGGCCCTGTTTACCGAGTTCGCCCTCGGCCATCTGGCGCGCGAGGCCGTGGCGGCGGATTTTCCGCCGGCGCCGGCGGCGCGCGTGCAGGGCTGATCGGCGTGACGGAATCCCGTTACGGAACCTGTCGGGACAGAGCGATGTGGCGACCGCCCGGCGGGGTTTTCGTTCACCATCGCGGGTGAATATAAAGTCACGCATTCTCGCGTAAGGGTCTATGATTCTTTTGTGTTGTGTTTGCCGCTGCAAACCCAGCCGTATTCATGAAGTCGTTGCAAGGAGAATCCCCATGGCTAAAGGCCAGGTACGTGGAAACAAGGAAGTAAAGAAACCCAAGAAGCCGAAGCAGGTCGTTGCTCCGGTCGGATCGTTCATCACCCCGCCCAAAGCAGATAAGCCGACCAAAGGCCAACACTGATTTTTTGCGGCATCCCAGGCAAACGCCACCGTCGAGGTGGCGTTTGCTTTTGCAGAACCCGTGTCGCTCCGACGGGTTTTCCGCATGACTTCAAATGGCGACAATAGCGGGCATATGGTCACCGCCACCTTCCGCTTCTATGAAGAATTGAATGATTTCCTCGCGCCCGCCCGGCGCAAGCAGGAATTCGTCGTGCCGTGCGCGCGCGCGGCGACCACCAAGCACATGATCGAGGCGCTCGGCGTGCCGCACACCGAGGTCGAGCTGATCCTGGTCAACGGCGAGTCGGTGGACTTCAGCCGGCAGCTCGAGGACGGCGACCGGGTGGCGGTGTATCCCCGCTTCGAGGCGATGGACGTCACGCCGCTGCTGCGGCTGCGCGAGCGTCCCTTGCGCGAGCCGCGCTTCGTGGCCGACGCGCACCTCGGCGGGCTCGCCCGCATGCTGCGCATGCTGGGGTTCGACACGCTGTACGACAACCACTATCACGACGACGCCATCGTGGACATCTGCGCGCACGACGGCCGCATCGTGCTGACGCGCGACCGCGAGTTGCTGAAGCGCCGCCCGATCACGCATGGCTGCTATGTGCATGCCCTGAAGTCCGAGCAGCAGCTGCGCGAGATCGTCGAACGGCTGGATCTGGCGCGCAGCGCGCGGCCGTTCACCCTGTGCCTGCACTGCAATACGCCGCTGCGCCCGGTCGACAAGGCCAGCGTGCTGGATCGGCTGCCGCCCCGGGTGCAGGTGCTCTACGCGCATTTCAGCACATGCGATGCGTGCGGGCGGGTGTACTGGGAGGGCTCGCACTGGCGCAACATGCGACGCCTGCTGGATGGGGTGCTGCCCATCGAAGACGCAGGCGGAACCGAATGAACCCCGCGCGGGTCATTGCCTGTCACGAAAGCCGATCAATAATGAATGAAGACGCATCTTGCGGGGGCCTTGCTGGCTGTACTGGCGACGCTGACCGCCTGCGAACGCACGCCTTCCGGCGCCGGCCCTCCTGACCGCTACCAGGACGCACAGCAGATCGCGCGCGGGCAGACCGTCTATACGCAGCACTGCATGGCGTGCCATGGCACCGAGGGCAAGGGGCCGCCCGGCGACTGGCGCATCCGCGACGCCGACGGCCGCTTTCCGCCACCGCCGCTCGACGACAGTGCCCACGCCTGGCATCACCCCACGGCGGCCCTGCTCGAAACGGTCCGCGACGGCAGCCCCGGCGGGCAGGGCAACATGCCGGCCTGGAACGGCACGCTCTCCGAGCAGGCCATGCGGGACGTGGTGGCCTACATCAAGACGCTATGGTCGGACCCGGTGTACCATCTGTGGTGGAAAATGGAGCGGCAATCGCTGGAAGACTGAACGCTTTTCTTCCGCCTGCCGGGCAGGGGCGGGTAAAATGACACCATTGCAATCATCCAAACCAGGAGCAACAACATGAGTGAATACGGATTCGACACCCAAATCAGCGGCCCCTTCGACGACGCGGTAGAAAAGGTCACCGCCGCCCTGAAGGCCGAAGGCTTCGGCGTGCTGACCGACATCGACGTCAAGGCCACCATGAAGGCCAAGCTCGACGTCAACCTCCGTCCCTACCGCATTCTCGGTGCCTGCAACCCGCCGCTGGCGCATCAGGCCATCAGCGCCGAGCCCGACGTCGGCATGCTGCTGCCGTGCAACGTCGTCGTGCGCGAAGAGGAAGACGGCAAGGTGACGGTGTCCTTCCTCGACCCCGGCATCATGCAGAAGCTGGTAAGCAACCCGGCCGTGCATGGCGTGGCGACCGAGGCGCGCGCGCGCCTGATGCGGGTGAAGGACAGCCTGGCCGCCTGAGCGGTTTGCGCCCACAAAAAAGCCCGCTTCTGCGGGATTTTTTGTGGGCGCCATTCAGGCGAATCACGCCGTCAGTTCCTTCACCACTTCCTGCACCAGCACCCAGGGGGCCACCACCACCGCCCAGAACAGCGGCTGGCGCGCGTGCCAGTCCTCGGCATCGCTCAGTTCGGCGCGCGCGATGCGGCCGTCGGCCAGCCATGCCTGCACCGTCGCCGCATCGTTCTCGGCCATGTGTAGCGCGGCGTCGATCAGGTCCACGCCAATGGCGACCTTGATGACGTCGCCGCGCGCGAAGTGGCGTTCGAGTTCGGGCCAGGCGAGCTGGGCGGTTTCGAGGTTGAGCTTGGCGCGGAGGAGGTCGCTGGGCGTGGTCATGTGTGGGCGGGGCGCCTCGCCCCGATGGGTTGGTGATTGAAACGGTACGAAATTCGGGGCGAGGGCGCCCCTCCCATAAGTTTTACCGGGTCTTACCGGGTCTTACCGGGACTTGCCACCGCCGCGCTGGCTGAGTGGATGCTTGGGCACTTGCGGCGGGCGGCCACGGCTGGCAGGGGCGGGCTTGCCTTCGGTGGGTTTGGCACTGGATTTTGTGGCGCCGGGTTTGGCCGAGCCCGCTTTGGTGTGCGCGGGCTTGCCTGCACCTGTCCTGGCTGCACCGGGCTTGGCGCGGCCGTCTTCGGCGCGCGGGCTGCGCGTGCCTTCCGGCTGCCTGCCGGTGCCGGCGGGCTGGAACAGCGGGATCAGGTGCTTCTTGCTGTTTCCGATCAGGTCGTCGCGGCCCATTTCCTTCAGCGCTTCGCGCAGCAGCGGCCAGTTTTCCGCATCGTGGTAGCGCAGGAAGGCCTTGTGCAGACGCCGCGTGCGGCCCTGCTTGACGACGGACACCGTCTCCGCCTTGCCGCCGAGGACCTTCTTCAGCGGGTTCTTCTCGGTGTGGTACATGGTCGTCGCCAGCGCCATCGGTGTCGGCAGGAAAGTCTGTACCTGGTCGAGGCGGAAGTCGTTTTTCTTTAGCCAGATGGCGAGGTTCAGCATGTCCTCGTCGGTGGTGCCGGGGTGTGCGGCGATGAAGTAGGGGATCAGGTACTGCTTCTTGCCGACCGCCTTGGACGCGGCTTCGAACATGTCCTTGAAGCGGTCGTAGGCACCCATGCCGGGTTTCATCATCTTCGACAGCGGGCCGGACTCGGTGTGCTCGGGCGCGATCTTCAGATAGCCGCCGACGTGGTGCTGCACCAGTTCCTTCACGTATTCCGGCGAACGCACCGCGAGGTCGTAGCGCAGGCCCGAACTGATCAGGATCTTCTTGACGCCGGGCAGCGCGCGCGCGCGGCGGTACATGTGGATCAGCGGCGTGTGGTCGGTGTTGAGGTTGTCGCAGATGTCGGGGAACACGCAGGACAGCCGCCGGCAGGCCTTCTCGATTTTTTCCGACTTGCACGCCATGCGGTACATGTTGGCGGTCGGCCCGCCGAGGTCGGAAATCACGCCGGTGAAGCCGGGCGTCCTGTCGCGGATCGCCTCGATCTCGCGGATCACCGAGTCTTCACTGCGGCTCTGGATGATGCGGCCCTCGTGCTCGGTAATCGAGCAGAAGGTGCAGCCGCCGAAGCAGCCGCGCATGATGTTGACCGAAAAGCGGATCATCTCCCACGCCGGAATCTTGGCGTCGCCATAGCTCGGGTGCGGCGCGCGTGCATAGGGCAGGTCGTACACCGCGTCCATCTCCGGGGTGGAAAGCGGGATCGGCGGCGGATTGAGCCAGACGTCGCGCTCGCCGTGCGCCTGCCGCAGCGCGCGGGCGTTGCCGGGGTTGGATTCGAGGTGGAACACGCGCGAAGCGTGGGCATACAGCGACGGGTTGTTCTTCACCTGGTCGTAGTCCGGCAGGCGGATCACGGTGCGCGCGCGCATGTCCTGGCGGGCGGCCAGCCGCTCGGTTTTGGACATGATCCTGATCGGCGCTGTCTTGATTGTGTCAGCCTTGATTGTGTCAGCCTTGATCGTGTCGGTACCCTCGGGCACGGCGGCGGCGGCACCGCCGGCCGCTTGCGCGTCCGGCGTCATCGCGTAGGGGTCGACGTGGGCGTCGATGGCGCCGGGGGTGTCGAGCTCGGTCGACAGCACTTCGATCCAGCTTGATCCACCTTCAACGCCCGCCTCCGGCGTCGGCGGCACCCAGTCGCGCGCCACCATAAAGCCGGTGCCGCGCACGTCGCGGATGTCGCCGATCTTTTCGCCGCGGGCGAGGCGGTGGGTAACGTCCAGCAGCGCGCGTTCGGCGTTGCCGAAGATCAAGAGGTCGGCCTTGGAGTCCGGCAGCACCGAGCGGCGCACCGTGTCCGACCAGTAGTCGTAATGCGCGATGCGGCGAAGACTGGCCTCGATCGAGCCGATGATCACCGGGGTGCCGGGGAAGGCCTCGCGGCAGCGCTGCGCGTAGACGGTCACCGCGCGGTCGGGCCGTTTGTTGGGCTCGGCGTTGGCCGTGTAGGCGTCGTCGGAGCGGGTCTTGCGCTCGGAGGTGTAGCGGTTGACCATCGAATCCATGTTGCCGGCGGTGATGCCGAAATACAGCGTCGGCTGGCCGAGCGCGCGGAAGGCGTCGGCCGAGTGCCAGTCGGGCTGGCTGATGATGCCGACGCGATAGCCCTGCGCTTCCAGCAGCCGCCCCACCAGCGCCATGCCGAAGCTGGGATGGTCGATGTAGGCGTCACCCGTGACCAGGATGATGTCGCACGCGTCCCAGCCGAGCGCGGTCATTTCGGCGCGCGTCATCGGCAGGAAGGGGGCGGTGCCGAGGCGGGCCGCCCAGTGCTTGCGGTGGGAAAACAGGGCGTGTGTCATGGGGGGATTTTACCCGTCTGTAAAAGCACAAGAGGGAACGGGGCAGCCGGCATGGCCAATCCCGTTCCCTCCTGATTGGAATCTGAAAGGTAGACTTAGCGAAGCCCCAGCAGTTCCACTTCGAACACCAGCGTCGCGTTCGGCGGGATCACGCCGCCGGCACCGCGGGAACCATAGCCCAGGTCCGGCGGGATGGTGAGCTTGCGCTTGCCGCCGATCTGCATGCCGGCCACGCCCTGGTCCCAGCCGGAAATCACCTGGCCTGCGCCGAGGCGGAATTCGAACGGGTCGTTGCGGTCGACGCTGGAGTCGAACTTCTTGCCGTCGGTGAGCCAGCCGGTGTAATGCACGGTCACGGTTTGACCTGCGGTGGCGGTGTCGCCGCTGCCGGCGACGAGGTCTTCAATAATGAGTTCGCTCATGGATTCGGTCCCTGGAGTGTGAAGTTTGC